>NZ_FNCU01000077.1:0-29132 GCF_900099855.1 Bradyrhizobium sp. Rc2d
CCCGCCAAAACCGCTCACCCTTTTTCGGTCGGGCTCTGAGGTGCGAGGCATCGGGCGCAAAACGCCCGATGGGGAGCCTCGAAGGATGCATGGCCCGTATATGTAGCGGCGCGCGGCAACAGTTGGGCCGTCGCCCTTCGAGGGCCGCTGAAGAAGCGGCCACCTCAGGATGACGGTGATGGAGTGATGCTCGCTGCATCAACATTGTCATTGCGAGTGGAGAGAGCGCGACTTCATCTCGTGCACCGAGCAACGCGCACACACAAAAAGGCCGCGCAGTGCGCGGCCTTTTTCGAAACGTCGTCACAGGCAACGGCAAATCCTTACCGCCACTCCACCTTGGTGATCTCATACGCCTTGGCGCCGCCCGGCGTGTTGACCTCGACGGAAGCGCCCTTCTTCTTGCCGATCAGTGCGCGGGCGAGTGGCGAGGTGATGGAGATGCGGCCCTTCTTGGCGTCAGCCTCGACCTCGCCAACGATCTGCCACACCGTCTTCTTCTCGGTGTCCTCGTCGACCAGCGTCACGGTGGCGCCGAACTTGATGGTGTCACCGGAGAGTTTCGAGATGTCGATGATGTCGGCGCGCGCGAGCTTGTCCTCAAGCTCGGCGATGCGGCCTTCATTGTGGGACTGCTCTTCCTTCGCGGCATGATATTCCGCGTTCTCCGACAGGTCTCCGTGTGAGCGCGCCTCCGCGATATGCTCGATGATCCGCGGACGATCCACGGACTGGCGATGCTTCAATTCTTCCCCGAGCGCGGCAAATCCGGCCGAAGTCATCGGAACCTTTTCCATCTTCTCTCTCGTCCTTCGGTCGCGCGTCCCAGAACATGAATGAGCGCCCAACCTTGATTCGTCGGTCTTTCCGGGGCTCGACACGCGGGCCGCCGGACGTTGACAGATATGGGCTTAGCGTCGGAACAGAACACCCCCATGGCCGGACAGTTCCTCCGGCCATTGTGGCTTCATTGCCAATCACTTAGCGGAAAGCTTGAGCCCTCAAGGCTTGGCCCCCCGCTAGCGATCAGGTTTCCGAAAAGTAGCTCTGCAGGGTACGAACCTCAAGGTCCCCGCCCAGATAGGCGCGGATGCCCTGCGCGGCCGCCACGGCCCCGGAAAGAGTGGTGTAATACGGCACTTTATGCAAGAGGGCCGCGCGCCGCAGCGAGCGGCTGTCGGCGAGCGCCTGCGGGCCTTCGGTGGTGTTCAAGACGAGCTGGACGTCGCCATTGGTGATGGCGTCGACGATGTGCGGCCGGCCCTCCAGCACCTTGTTCACCTTCTCGGTCGGGATGCCCTGATCGGTCAGGAAGCGCTGAGTGCCCGACGTCGCCAGCACCTTGAAGCCGAGCGAATGCAACTCGCGAACGGCGTCGGCGATCCGCGTCTTGTCGCTCTCGCGAACCGAGACGAACACCGTGCCCTTGCGCGGCACCCGCGTGCCGCCGCCGAGCTGGCTCTTGGCAAACGCCACCGCAAACGAGCGGTCGATGCCCATCACTTCGCCGGTCGAGCGCATCTCGGGGCCAAGCACCGTGTCGACGCCGGGGAAGCGTGCGAACGGGAAGACCGATTCCTTGACGCCGACGTGCTTGAGCTCTGCCTTCTTCAGCTTGAAGTCGTCGAGCCTCTCGCCGGCCATGATGCGCGCGGCGATCTTCGCGACCGGCGTGCCGATCACCTTGGCGACGAACGGCACCGTGCGCGAGGCGCGCGGATTGACTTCGAGCACGTAGATCTCGCCGTCCTTGATGGCGTATTGCACGTTCATCAGGCCGACCACGTCGAGGCCGAGCGCGAGCTCGCGGGTCTGCCTCTTCAGCTCCTCGATCATCCCGGCATCGAGCGAGTGCGGCGGCAGCGAGCAGGCGCTATCGCCGGAATGGATGCCGGCTTCCTCGATGTGCTCCATGATGCCGACGATGAAAGTGTCCTTGCCGTCGCAGAGGCAGTCGACGTCGACCTCGGTCGCATCCGACAGGTAGCGGTCGAACAGCAGCGGGTTCTTGCCGAGCACGGTGTTGATCTGCCCGGTCTTGTCGTTGGGATAGCGCGCCTTGACGTCGGCCGGCACCAGCTCCGGCAGCGTGCCGAGCAGATAGTCGTTGAGCTGGTTCTCCTCGCGGATGATCTGCATGGCGCGGCCGCCGAGCACGTAGGACGGGCGCACCACCAGCGGCAGGCCGAGATCGGCGGAGACGAGCCTCGCCTGCTCGACCGAATAAGCGATGCCGTTCTTCGGCTGCTTCAGCCTAAGCTTGTCGAGCACGCGCTTGAAGCGGTCGCGGTCCTCGGCAAGGTCGATCGCGTCCGGCGAGGTGCCGAGGATCGGCACTTCGGCGGCTTCCAGCGCGTGCGCCAGCTTCAGCGGGGTCTGACCGCCGAACTGCACGATCACGCCGTGCAGCGTGCCCTTGCTGCGCTCCTTCGCGATGATCTCCAGCACGTCCTCGGCTGTGAGCGGCTCGAAATAGAGCCGGTCGGCCGTGTCGTAGTCGGTCGACACGGTCTCCGGGTTGCAGTTGACCATGATGGATTCGTAGCCGGCGTCATGCAGTGCGAAGCAGGCGTGACAGCAGCAATAGTCGAACTCGATGCCCTGGCCGATGCGGTTCGGCCCGCCGCCGAGGATGATGACCTTCTTCTTGTCGGACGGGGTGCTCTCGTCCGCAGGCGTGCCCGCAAACGGCGCCTCATAGGTCGAATACATATAGGCAGTGGGGGAGGCGAATTCGGCCGCGCAGGTGTCGATGCGCTTGTAGACCGGGCGAACGCCGAGCGCGTGGCGCTTCGCCTTGACCTCGGCCTCCGTCGTCTCGGCGAGCACCGCAAGGCGCGCATCGGAGAAGCCCATGGCCTTCAGGGTGCGCATGCCGAAGGCATTGCCAGGAAGGCCGTTCTTGCGAACCTTCTCCTCCATGTCGACGATGCCGCGCATTTCGCCGAGGAACCACGGATCGATCTTGCAGGAGTTGAAGATGTCCTCGTCCGACCAGCCGAGCCGCATGGCCTGGGCGACCTGGAGCAGCCGGTTCGGCGTCGGCGTGCCGAGTGCGGCGCGGATCGCGTTCTTGTCGTCGCCGCGGCCGAGCCCTTCGATCTCGATCTCGTCGAGCCCGGTCAATCCGGTCTCGAGCCCGCGCAAGGCCTTCTGAAGACTTTCCTGGAAGGTGCGGCCGATCGCCATGACTTCACCGACCGACTTCATCGAGGTCGTCAGCGTGGTGGAGGCACCCGGGAATTTTTCGAAGGCGAAGCGCGGCACCTTGGTGACGACGTAGTCGATGGTCGGCTCGAACGAGGCCGGCGTGGCACCGCCGGTGATGTCGTTGGCGATCTCGTCGAGGGTGTAGCCGACCGCGAGCTTGGCGGCGACCTTTGCGATCGGAAAGCCGGTGGCCTTGGAGGCCAGTGCGGACGAGCGTGACACACGCGGATTCATCTCGATGACGACCATGCGGCCGTCGTCGGGATTGACGCCGAACTGCACGTTGGAACCGCCGGTCTCGACCCCGATCTCGCGCAGCACCGCCAGCGAGGCGTCGCGCATGATCTGGTATTCCTTGTCGGTCAACGTCAGCGCCGGCGCCACCGTGACGGAATCGCCGGTGTGCACGCCCATCGGATCGAGGTTCTCGATCGAGCAGACGATGATGCAATTGTCCTTCTTGTCGCGCACGACCTCCATCTCGTACTCTTTCCAGCCGAGCACGGATTCTTCGATCAGCACTTCGTTGGTGGGCGATGCATCAAGGCCGCGCTCGATGATGTCGAGGAATTCCTCCTTGTTGTAGGCGATGCCGCCGCCGGTACCGCCCATCGTGAAGGAGGGGCGGATGATCGCGGGCAGGCCGATCTCGGACAGCGCCATCATCGCCTGACCCAGCGCATATTCCTGATAGCGCTTGCGGCGGTCGCCTTCGCCGAGCGTCCATTGCCGGTCGAGCTCTTCGAGAGCCGCGCCCGACAGCTTCTCGCGTTCGGCGTGGTATTTGTCGCGGAACGACTTCTTCAGTTCGGACGCGTTGGCGAGCCGCGACTTCGGCGTCTGCAGCCCGATCTTCTCCATGGCGTTGCGGAAGAGCTGGCGGTCCTCGGCCTTGTCGATCGCGTCGGCGGTGGCGCCGATCATCTCGACGTCGAACTTCTCCAGCGTGCCCTGCCGGCGCAGCGACAGCGCGCAATTCAGCGCGGTCTGGCCGCCCATGGTCGGCAGCAGCGCGAAGCCGCCGGGAATGACGTGGCGTTCCTTCTCGATGATCTTGGCGACGATCTCGGGCGTGATCGGCTCGATATAGGTCGCATCGGCCAATTCCGGGTCGGTCATGATGGTGGCCGGGTTGGAATTGACGAGGACGATGCGATAGCCCTCTTCCTTCAGCGTCTTCACCGCCTGTGTGCCCGAATAGTCGAACTCGCAGGCCTGGCCGATCACGATGGGACCGGCGCCGATGATCAGAATGGTGGTGATGTCTGTACGTTTGGGCATCAACTCTCGCCGGACTGGAATTTGGGCACAAAAAAAGGGCGCGCTTGCCGCGCGTCCCCTTGTGCGAGAGCGCGGGGTCTCCCTCGCGCGCGGGTGGGTCTTAGACCAGTTTTCGGGGCGGCGAAACCCCGAAAAACGCCCATCAACCGGCAATTTTGACCGGTTTTGGCCGCGCCTGCCAGCCGCGGGCGAGGTGCACCAGAAGCGAGGCCGCAACGCTCGATCCGCCGATCCAGCCGAGGTCGTTGGGCGAGAGGGTGGCCAGCACCGCGCCGCCCAGCGCGCCGCCGATCGCGAAGCCGAGATACATCGCGGAAGCGTTGAGCGAGAGCGCGATCATCGAGGCCTGCGGCTCGATCCGGATGATGCTGGCGATCTGGGCCGGATAGAACGCCCAGCCCGAGAGGCCCCAGAGGAAGATCGCGCCCAACACCGCATAATGCGCCTGTCCCGGCATCAGCTTCAGGACCAGCGAATGCAGGATCAGCGCGCTCGCCATGCCGGCGAGGCCGAGGGCGGCGGTGGCGAGCGTGCCGAGCCGGTCGGCCAGGACGCCGCCGAGCATGTTGCCGATCGCGGCGGCGCCGCCGAACACCAGCAGCGCCAGGCTGATCTGCGAAGCGTCGAAGCCGAGGCCGCGCAGCGGAATCGCGAAATAGGTGAACACGGTGAAGCCGCCGAGTGCCCAGAGAATGGTGATCACAAGCGCGACCAGCACGTTGCTGTGACGCGCTACCGCCAGCCGCTCGCTGAGCGAGGCCGTGTTGCGCGGCAGGCCTTTGGGTAGCCCGAGCAGGAGGCCCGCCAGCGCCACCGTGCCGATCAGCGCGACCATGGCGAAAGTTGCGCGCCAGCCGAGCAGGCTGCCGACGAGATTGCCAAGGGGGACGCCGATGACGGTCGCGACCGTGAGGCCTGAGGTGACCAGGGCCACCGCACGTCCGCGCCGTTCGGGCGAGGCCACCGCCACGGACACCGCGAGCGCCGTCGGCATGCACAGCCCCGAGCCCAGCGCCATCAGCATGCGCGAGGCCAGCAGCAGGGCGTAGTTGGATGCCACCACCGCGGCGAGGTTGCCGGCGATGAAGGTCGTCAGTGCCAGCGCCAGCACGGTGCGACGGTCGATGTTGTTGAGCGTCACCGCCAGGATCGGCGAGCCCACGGCATAAGTGAGGGCGTAAGCCGTGACCAGTTGCCCGGCGGCGGAGACCGAAATCGCAAGGTCAGTGGCGATCGACGGCAAAAGTCCTGCAATGACAAAGCCTTCCGTGCCAATCGCGAAGGCCGCCAGGGCCAGCCAGAACACGCTCATGGAGAAATCCTTATGTTCAACGTTTATTGAACTATTGGTTGGGATGGTCCCGGAGTCAATTGGTTCAAGAACTATTGAACATCGCGGGCTTCGCGCTATGTTTGATCCATGAGCCGCACGCCCCTTCATCCGACCCGCGAGCAGATCGAGCTGCCGATGGTCTTGGATTGCCTGAGCGATCCGATCCGATTGGCGATCGTCTATCAGCTCGCGCAGCAAGAACGTGTCAGCAGCGAGCTCTGTTGTGGCGATTTCAGCGGCCTCGGCGGCAAGTCCAACCTCGCCTATCACTTCGCCAAGCTGCGCGAATGTGGGCTGATGCAGACCCGCGTGGCGGGCACCAACCGCTTCATGCGGCTGCGCCGCGAGGATCTGGACGCGCGTTTCCCCGGCCTGCTCGATGCCGTCATCAATTCCGCGGCGAGGGATGCCGGCCGGCTTCAGCTTCTGTCCGAGTGCGAAGCGGTCGAGACGGTTCGCAGCTGAGCGGAAATGTCCGTCTACGCTTTCGCGTTGCTCCAGTTACGCCGGACACGCTTCGCCTCACGTGGCTGCGCCACGCGTAGCCCCGCAGGGGCGAAGCGTGGAGACCCGGCCTGGATTTGAACCAGGATGAAGAGCGTTGCACCGCCCTCGCGTAGACGCTTCCGCCACCGGGCCAGGGCGATCATTACCGATTGCAGTGCGACAAGCCACAACGGCTGATTGTTATGCTTAACGAATAAGAGGCGGCCGCGCGACGAAGGTCATGCGCCAGCGATTGTGGCCGATATTGCTGTGTGCGCGCTGGACCACGAACCCGGCCGCGGTCAACTTGGCGGTGATCTCCGCCTCGCTGTAGCGCTGGAGCCCGATGCGCGTGCGCAACTGGCGGTAATCCGACAGCGCGGTGCTGATCAGCCCGACCAGCGCGTCTTTCAGGAAACCGTGCCACAGGCCGAAGCCGAGCAGCGCCATCACGTCCCTCACCATGCCGACATTGGGCTGGAGGATATCGCCGAGCACCAGCTTGCCGGAGGGTTTCAGGATCCGGCGGATGTTGAGGAGGGCGGCATCGAGCTCCTCCGGCGTCATGTATTGCGCGACGGAGTTCATCACGACGAGATCGACTGACTGGTCCTGCATCTTGCGGACGTCGTCGAGCGAGCGGACACGGATCTTGGTGTTCGGGGCGAACCGCGCGATCAGTCGGCCGCGCACCCCGGGCGCGGGCTCCGCCAGGATCAGCTTGCCGCAGGCGGATGCCACCTGGTTCGCCGACAGCGCCTCGCCGCAGGCATAGTCCAGCACTACCGCCTCGGGCGAGGGGATATAGCCGATGATGTCCCGCGCAATGATCTGGAAGTGCAAGTCGCGATGCAGCTTGCTGACATAGATCGTATGCGTGGAGTCGTAATAATCGATCCAATCGTCCATGGTACTCGAGGGTCCCGGCCAAATGGTTCCGCTAAAAGGAACCGGCGCTGCCCGCCTTGCGTTAGGGGTGCGACGGCGCGCCGTCAATGTCCGCGTCCTAACAGGAAGGTCTCCCGTGAGCAAAACCAACAACAAGGTCTCGCCCGATCTCGACACCCCCACCGATCTGTCGCCCGATGGGGTCAAGAAGGTCTCGGAGGCGCTCAACGTGCTTCTGGCCGACGCGTTCGCGCTGTATCTCAAGACCAAGAATTTCCACTGGCACATCAGCGGCCGGCATTTCCGCGATTACCATTTGCTGCTCGACGAGCAGTCCGATCAGATCTTCGCCACCACCGACCAGCTCGCCGAGCGCGTCCGCAAGATCGGCGGCACCACGCTCAAGTCGGTCGGCCAGGTCGCAAAGCTCCAGACCATCAAGGACAATAACGAGAACTACGTCCCGCCGCGCGAGATGCTGCGCGAGCTAATGCAGGACAACAAGCATGTCGCCGCTGCGATGCGCAAGGCACACGACGTTTGCGACGAAGCGGGCGACGTCGCCAGCGCCAGCATCCTCGAAGTCTTCATCGACGAGACCGAGCGCCGTACCTGGTTCCTGTTCGAAGCGACACGGCAGGAGGGCAGCAACGCGGCGTAGGGGCCGCAACTGCAGTAGGGTGGGCAAAGGCGCGCCATTGCGCGCCGTGCCCACCATCCATCCTTACGGTCGATGTGTTTGGTGGGCACGCTTCCGCCTTCGCTCTTCGAGCTACGGCGGACGAGTCGCTTTGCCAACCCTACGGCACCGCGCTTTGGCTATCGCCACAGCCGCATCAACGCGCCATCCTTGCCCGTCACGGGATCGGCCGGCGGCATCGCGACCTCGGGAATCGTCTTCAGCGCCTTGGCGTGGTTCTCGGGCGTCGCCCGCGTGATCTCCATCTTGGCGCCCGGCGGATAGGCGCCGATCACGCAGAAATCGTCGCTCGCCTTGATGCATTGGTGGCCGGTACCGGCCGGCAGGATCGCGACGTCGCCGGCCTTGATCTGTAGCTCCTGGCCATGATCGCCGCCGAAGCGGACGCGAGCGCTGCCGCGCGCAACGCCGAGCACCTCGTGCACGGTCGAATGATAGTGCAGATAGTCGTAGACGCCGTTGCGCCATGTGCCGCCCCAGCCGTTCGCTTCGAACAGCTCTTCGATGGTCTCCTCCGGATGCTCCGGATCGAGCTTCACCGCGCTCTGGTAAACCAGGAACGGGAGGATGTTGTTCGGCACGAGCCCGTCATCCTCGAACACGATGGCAAGCGGCTCGGCCTTGTCGCGGACGACGGACATGATGGGGCTCCGGCTAGACGAAGATGCGGGGACAACATTGAAGCGGGAGGAGGCGTTCCTCTACCGTTCTCGTGTCCCGGACAGGATGCAGCGCGCAGCGGTGCGTCGCTGAGCCGGGATCAAGAAAGCTCAGCGTGGGCCCCGGTTCAGCAGCGCATCACGCCGCGAAAAGCGGCGCGCTGCACTGCGCCCGGGGCACGAGAGCCGCAGTGTGCCTCAAGCGCTCTTCTTCTGCCGCATCAGCTCCGCGAACCGCTGGAACAGATAGTGCGAGTCGCGCGGGCCCGGGGATGCCTCGGGGTGGTACTGCACCGAGAACACCGGCTTGCCGTCGAGCTGGATGCCGCAATTGGAGCCGTCGAACAGCGAGATGTGGGTCTGCGTCGCGCCCCTCGGTAGCGTCGTCTCGTCCACGGCAAAGCCGTGGTTCATCGAAGTGATCTCGACCTTGCCGGTGGTCTCGTCCTTGACGGGATGATTGGCGCCGTGATGGCCCTGATGCATCTTCTTGGTCTTGGCGCCGACGGCGAGGCCGAGCATCTGGTGACCGAGGCAAATGCCGAAGGTCGGCGTGCCCGACTTGATCACGTCCCGGATGACGGGCACGGCATATTTACCGGTCGCGGCGGGATCGCCAGGGCCGTTCGACAGGAACACGCCGTCCGGCTTCATCGCCAAAATGTCTTCGGATGAGGTCGTCGCCGGCACCACCGTCACCTTGCAGCCGACGCCGGCGAGCAGGCGCAGGATGTTGCGCTTGATGCCATAGTCGATGGCGACGACGTTGAACTCCGGCTCGTCCTGGCGGCCAAAGCCCTTGTCCCACAGCCAGGGCGTCTCGTCCCAGGTGAAGCGCTGGCCGGAGGTGACCATCGGCACCAGGTCCATGCCCTCGAGGCCCGGCCATTCGCGCGCCTCTTCCTTGAGGCCATGCAGGTCGAACTCGCCGGTCCTGGAATGCGCGATCACGGCGTTGGGCATGCCTTTCGAGCGGATCAGCGCGGTCAGCGCGCGGGTATCGATGCCGGAGAGGCCGATGATGCCGCGGGCCCTCAGCCACTGGTCGAGATGCTTGGTGGCGCGGTAGTTCGAGGGATCGGTGATCGCGGTGCGCAGGATCACGCCGCGCGCGCCGGGCGTCGCCGCCATGTTCACCGTCTCGATGTCGTCCTCGTTGGTGCCGACATTGCCGATATGCGGGAAGGTGAAGGTGATGAGCTGGCCGGCATAGGAGGGATCGGTCAAAATCTCCTCATAGCCGGTCATCGCGGTGTTGAAGCAGACTTCACCGACGGCGTGGCCTTCGGCGCCGAGACCAAAGCCTTCGAGCACCGTGCCATCGGCAAGCACGAGGAGCGCGGTCGGTTTGTGGTCCGGCCAGGCGGGATCGTTGTCATGTTGTGTCATGAGCGCGTTTCATAGTCTGCGCAAACGCCGCCGTCAAAGCGGGAGAAGCCGGATTCACATGCGTTTTTGCATATTTGGCGGGCGGCTTCAGGCACTTAAGCCGGAACTGGCAATTTTGAGCCATTTCGAGCCCTGGCAAGGAAACAATGCACCGGCGGCTGGTCCGGTATGGCCTCTTGCCCGCGAACGGCTTAGATCAGGCGCGACAGATTGAGAGGATCCGACCATGCTGCGCGACGACATCAACAATGCGGTCAAGGAGGCCATGAAGGCCAAGGACGAGCGCAAGCTGTCCACGCTGCGCATGGTCAACTCGACCATCAAGAATGCCGACATCGACGCTCGCGGCAGCGGCAGGCCGCCGCTGTCGGACGCCGACATCCTCGCCGTGCTGCAGAAGATGATCAAGCAGCGCCAGGAGGCGGTCGAGCTCTACGACAAGGGCGGCCGCGCCGAGCTCGCCGCTCAGGAGCGCGAGGAGATCGCAGTGATCTCGGCGTACCTGCCGAAGCAGATGTCGGACGACGAGGTGAAAAAGGCGATCGCGGATGCGATCGCTGAATCGGGCGCCGCCGGAATGAAGGACATGGGCAAGGTGATCGCGGTATTGCGAGCGAAATACGCCGGACAGATGGATTTCGGCAAGGCGTCCGGCCTGGTGAAGGCCGCGCTGTCGGGCTAGCTCGTTCTTCCCCTCTTCCCTTTGTGGAGAGGGTGGCATAGGCGGCCTTCGGCCGCCGGCGCTTCGCGCGTCATGCTCGGGCTTGTCCCGGGCATCCACGGCCTTAAACTGGTGGCAACGAACAAGAACGTGGCTGGCCGGGGACAAGCCCGGCCATGACGCCGACCGTGGAAACGACCCCATGCTCACCGAAGCCGCAACCTACGACGAGCTCTATCGCAATTTCCGCTGGGACATCCCCGCGCGCTTCAACATGGCGGAGGCGTGCTGCGATCGTCATGCCGATGGCACGGGCCGGCTCGCGCTGATCTATGTCGACGACAACGGCGCCACCACGCGCACGTCCTTTGACGAGGTTGCCGAGATGTCGCGCCGCTTCGCCAATGTGCTGACGGCGGATGGCCTCGCGCGCGGCGACCGCGTCGCGGTGTTCCTGTCGCAGTCGCTGGAGCTGCCGATCGTGCACATGGCGGCGTTCCGCGCAGGCCTGATCTCGATCCCGCTGTTCGCGCTGTTCGGCGAGGATGCGCTGGAATTCCGCCTGTCGAATTCCGAGGCCAAGGCGATCGTCACCGACGAGGGCGGCTGGGAGAAGCTTGCGAAGATCCGCGATCGCCTGCCGGAGCTGAAGAATGTCTATGTCGTCGGCGAGCGCGCACCTGAGGGCACGAAATCATTCTGGGATGCGGTCAAGGCCGCATCGCCCGACTTCACGCGGGTCGACACCTCCGCCGATGATCCCGCGCTGATCATCTATACCTCAGGCACGACCGGAAACCCCAAGGGCGCGCTGCATGCGCACCGCGTCGTGCTCGGCCATTTGCCGAACGTCGAGATGTGCCACAACTTCCTGCCGCGCCCCGGCGATCTCATGTGGACGCCGGCGGATTGGGCCTGGATCGGCGGCCTCGTCAACGGCCTGCTGGCGTTCTGGTATCACGGCATTCCCCTGGTCGGTCATCGTGCGCGCAAATTCGAGCCACAGGCGGCGATGCAGATGATGGCGGACCTTGGCGTGCGTAACGTCTTCCTGCCGCCGACCGCGCTGAAGCTGATGCGGCAGGCCGGTGTGAAACATCCGGGTGTGAAGCTGCGCAGCATTTTTACGGGCGGTGAATCGCTCGGCGGTGAATTGCTCGGCTGGGTGCGCGACACCTTCGGCATCGATGCGCATGAAGTCTTCGGCCAGACCGAGTGCAATCTCGTGATCGGCAGCAACTCCAACCTGTTCCCGATCCGCCCCGGCGCGATGGGCAAGGCGACGCCGGGCTTCGACGTCCGCATCGTCAACGACAAGGGCGAAGAGCAGAAGCGCGGACAGCGCGGCATCATCGGCGTGCGCCAGCCATGTCCCGTCACCATGCTCGAATATTGGCGCAACCCGGAGGCGACGGCGAAGAAATATGCCGGCGAATTCCTGCTCACTGGCGATCTCGGCGTGCAGGATGAGGACGGCTATTTCTGGTATGTCAGCCGCGAGGACGACGTCATCACCACCGCCGGCTATCGCGTCGGCCCGTCCGAGATCGAGCACACGCTGATGAAGCATCCGTCGGTGGCGATGGCCGCCGTGGTCGGCATTCCCGATCCGATCCGCACCGAATCGATCAAGGCCTGGATCGTGCTGCGCCCCGGCTTTACCGGCAGCGACGCACTCGCGCGCGAAATCCAGGAATTCGTGAAGGTGCAGCTCGCCGCTCACGAATATCCCCGCTTCGTCGCGTTCGCGGAGACGCTGCCGATGACCGCCACCGGCAAGGTGCTGCGGCGCGAGCTGCGGGCGAAAGGTTAGCTTCCGACAATGGCAAAGACGCCTCAAGCCGCGGGGCTTCACCGCGCCGCACTGCCGAAGCTGCACGATCTGGATGCGGCGCTGGAGCTGATGTATTACGGCTGGCGCGGCATGACGCTGGAGGCCGACGCATATCTTGCGAAGCAGGGCCTGTCGCGTCCGCACCACCGCATTCTCTACGTGGTGGCGCGCCGGCCCGATATCGCGATCGGGTCGCTGATCGAGATCCTCGGCATTTCCAAGCAAGCCCTCAACCGGCCGCTCAACCTGCTGCTGGAGCGCAAGCTCGTGACGTCGAAGCGTTCGCCGGAGCAGCATCGCTCCAAGCTGCTGCGCCTGACGGCGGCGGGACAACGCATCGAGCAAAGGGCATCGGACCACGAACGCAAGGTGCTGCGCGAAGCGTTCGACCGCGTCGGCGCGCCGGGTACGGTGGCATGGATGGGCGTGATGGAGGCGATCGCCGACAACAACTGATCGAAATATCAAGTCAATATAGTTGACATGAGGTGCGGGCTTTGCCATTTTCCCGGCCAACGAGCCAGGGAGGGCGCCGGTCATGGGTGCACAGGCAATGAACCGTACGGCCGCCGAACGATTTGTCGCGGCATGGTGCGCGAGCTGGTGCAGGGTCGATATCGATGCGGTCGTCGCGCATTTTGCCGACGATGCGCAGATGCGCAGTCCTCTCGCTCTCACCCTGACGGGCTCTCCACTCGTCACGGGCGCCGAGAACATCCGCGCCTATTGGCGGAAGGCCTATGGCCACATCGAGAGCGCCGACCTGAAGATCCTGGGCTGGAGCTGGGATGAGGCGATCGCGCGACTGACCGTGTGGTGGCAGCTTGGCGACACACGCGCCAGTGAGTTCATGGACTTCGACGATGCGGGCCGTGTGGTGCGCAGCGAAGCCTTTTACGGAAAATAGTCATGCGCTTTTCGGATATCGTTCTGCTCCTCAACACGCTCTGGTTCGTCGGCGCCTTCATCCAGTTCAGCATCGCCCAGCGCAACACGCTGAAGATCCTGCTGCCGCGGGAAGAGCGCAGCAATCCGATCGCGCCGACCCTGGCGGCCAGCGTCGCGTTCCTGGGCGGGATGAATCTACCTATTGGACTGTTGTCATTCTATCTTCTGGCCGCGCGTCCGTCCTTCTTCCAGCCGGTCGAGGCCCAGCTCGCGCTGTTCCTGTTCTTTGCCGCCTGCCATTTCAGCCAGTTCGCCTACAATCTTCCGGTCCTGATGCGCGGCGGCCGCGTCGGGGTGGCTTACTGGCCCGTATTGAAGGGCCCGATGCTCAGGATCTTCGTCATCGACGCGGCTCTGTTCGTGGCCAATCTCGGTGTGGCGCTGCTGCTCACGTCGCGCGTCTGAACAAGCGCCACGTTTTCCGGTGGCGGATGGCGGTATCAGCCGACCGTCAACTCTTCCGTGCAAGGATCGCGAGAGCGAGCTAACATCAGTTCCGACAACGCGCGGCGAAGATCGCGTGAGGGAGGAAGCTGATGTCCATCTCGGGCAAAGTCGATCCGGTGGTGCGTCCGGTCGTGGCGACCGATATCGCCGAGGCGCTGGTCGAGGGCCTGCGCGATTTCCAGGCGCTGCCGCTCTACGGTCTCTGCTTCGGCGCGCTCTATGCCGCCGGCGGCATCGTCATCATGCTCTGCCTCACCGCCTTCGGCATGGTCTATCTGGTCTATCCCCTGGCGGCGGGCTTCGCGCTGATCGGGCCGTTCGTCGCGATCGGTCTCTATGAGGTCAGCCGCCGCCGCGAGCGCGGCGAGCCCGTCTCCTTCGGCGCGATCTGGTCTGCCGTGCGCTCGCGCAGCGAAATCGGCTGGATGGCGTTCGTGACGCTGTTCGTGTTCGTGGTCTGGATGTACCAGGTGCGGCTCTTGATCGCGCTGCTGCTCGGCCTGCACGCCTCGTTCTCGAGCCTTCAGGAATTCATGGCGGTGGTGCTGACGACCAACGAGGGCTTGCTGTTCCTCGCCATCGGCAACGCGGTCGGTGCCGTGCTGTCGCTGATCCTGTTCTCACTGACCGTGGTGTCGTTTCCGCTGCTGCTCGACCGCGACGTCGATTTCGTCACGGCCATGGTGACGAGCGTGCGCGCGGTGGTGACGAGCCCGCTGCCGATGATCTCATGGGCCGCGGTGATCGTGATGCTGCTGATCGTCTCGGCGCTGCCTTATTTTCTCGGCTTGATCGTGACGCTACCGGTGCTGGGGCATGCGACCTGGCATCTCTATCGGCGGCTTGTGGTGCCGATTCCATAGTCGTCCTGGCGAAAGCCAGGACCCATTACCCCAGGGAGCAGTTTGGCGCGAACTGGTCATGACCAGCCTTCGTCAAATCGGCTTTGGTGGCAATGGGTCCTGGATCTGCGCTCTGCTTCGCTATGCTTGTCCAGGACGACAGCGGAGATTGCCGCAACTACGGCGTCTTGATCCCCATCGCCTTCAGCGCATCGAGCATCCGTTGCGGCGGTCCCAGCTTGACCACCAGCGGCTGCCCGGTCTCGAGCAGGCTCTTGAGGCTGGACAGGATCGCTGGCCAGCCGGAGCGCCCGCCTGCAAGAATGTCATCGCTGAGCGGACGATCGTGGCCTTCGCTCATGGTGAGCCGGACCGCATCGCCGACCTGTTCGATCTCGTAGGTTACGAGGGTCGGGCCAAGCTTCTCGATCAGATCGGGCCAGTTCACGTTGAACGTGACCGCGAGCTTTCGCGGCGGATCGTAGGCGAGAACCTCGCCGCTGATGTGCACGGCGCCGTCGGGCGTGCGCACGATGAACGCACCGCCGAGCCGCGGCTCGACCTCGACGGCATTGCCGAAGAAATACTGCCGGCTGAACTCCGCCGAGGTCAGCGCCTCCCATACCTTCTCCGGCGTGGAGGCGATGTAGTTGGTGTAGACGGTGAGCGGCGTGAATTGATCGAGGCTCATCACTCAAATCCTTCGATACCGAGCGCAGCGGGCGGAATCGTGGGCGCCCTGCCAGTCTCCAGCAGGCTCTTGAGCCCGGACAGGATCGCGGGCCAACCCTTGGAGATGCCGTCGAGTAGCTTGCTGCCGGCGGCGAAGCCTTCATGCGTCACCGTCAGCTTCACGAGATCGCCGTGAGGCACGATGGTGAAAACGACTTTCGTCGCCGCCTCGTTCCGCATCTCCTCCATCAGCTCGTGCTTGAACGTATAGGAGAGCCGCCGCGGACGGTCAGCCTCGAGGATCTCGCCGGTGTCCGTGACCTTGCCGCCCATCACGAGGGCGAGGGGCGAGCCGACCTTCCAATCGGACCTGACTTCGGTGTCGAACCAGTACTGCCGCGTGAACGCGCTGTTGGTCAGCGCCTCCCAGACCTTCTCCGGCGTGGTCTCGATATAGGTGACGTAGACGAACTCCGGCTTACTCATCGCGCTTCTCCAACTGACGTTTCAACTCGCTGAGCGCGGCGAGCTTGCCGCGCTCGAACTTCCTGATCCAGCGTTCGCCGATCTGATGGATCGGCACGGGGTTGAGATAGTGCAGCTTCTCGCGGCCATGCCTGATGGTGGTGACGAGGTTGGCCTCCTCCAGAATCGCAAGGTGCTTGGTCACGGCTTGACGCGTCATCGCAAGGCCCTCGCAGAGCTCGTTCAGCGTCTGGCCGTTCCGGGCGTGAAGCCTGTCCAAGAGCGAGCGTCGTGACGCATCGGCTAGCGCTTTGAAGACCTCATCCATGGTCGCGATAATAGGCAACCAAATGGTTGCATGTCAATCGCGGCTTGAGAAATCGTGTTTTGGTCGCGCGCAATCCGCCGTGTTAGCCTCTCGCCTCAGCCAACGCAGATTGGTTCCGGGAGGACTTCATGTTCCGTTGCGTCTTGACTGCTGCCTGCCTCGTCTTTTTTGCCGGCAGCACGGCCGTTCACGCCCAGAAGCAGCAAGTGATCGGCGCGCCGCCGGAATCTTCCAACATGAAGCTGGTCGGCACCAACGATCTCCAGGCGCGCAGTGCCTATCAGCCGACCATCCATCATCAGGGCGATCGCTGGATCGCCTATATCGGCCATCACGGCGGCACTGACGACGTGCCCGCGCCCGTCAATCCGATGACCGGCAAGGCCGAGCCGAACGGAACGTCCATTGTCGACGTCACCGATCCCGCGCATCCAAAATATCTGCGGCATCTGCCGGGGCAGGAAGGCAAGTACGAATCCGGCGGCGCCCAGATGGTGCGGGTCTGCGACGGCAAGGCGTTGCCGAAGGGTGATCCCAATGCTGTCTACATGCTGCGCACCTTCGGCAGCGAGGCGCATGAGATCTGGAACGTCACCGATCCCGCCAGCCCCGTGCTCATCACCCGCATCGGCGGCTTGAAGGACACGCATAAGAGCTGGTGGGAGTGCGACACCGGCATTGCCTTCCTGGTCTCGGGCGCACCGGACTGGCGCACGCGGCGGATGACGCAGGTCTACGATCTCTCCGATCCCGCGCATCCGCAGAAGATCCGCGACTTCGGCCTGCCCGGGCAGGAGCCCGGCTCGACCGGCGCGGTGCCGACCGAATTGCACGGTCCGATCTCGACCGGGCCCGATGGCAATCGCGTCTATTTCGGCTATGGCACCAACAAGGGCGGCATCTTGCAGATCGTCGATCGCGAAAAGCTCTTGAACGGACCGAAGGAGCCGACGCCCGACAATCTGCGCTATCCAGAGATTTCGCGCATGCCGATGTCCGCCTTCAACGGCGCGCACACCACGTTCCCGATGCTCGATATGCCCATCGCCGAGTTCGCCGAGGACAAGGACGGCAAGACCCGCGACATGGTGATGATCGTCGACGAGGCGATCTTGAACGAATGCGGCGAGGCCCGGCAGATGGTCTGGTTCGCCGACGTCACCACCGAGGCGCGGCCGATGATGATCTCGAGCTACACGGTGCCGGAGGCGAGCGGGCAGTTCTGTCAGCGCGGCGGCCGCTTCGGCTCGCATTCCTCCAACGAGAGCATGGCGCCGGTCTACTACAAGAAGATGGCCTTCATCGCCTTCTTCAATGCCGGCGTGCGCGCGCTCGACATCCGCGATCCCTATCATCCCAAGGAAGTCGGCTATTTCATTCCGTCGATCACGGCTGCCACCGACAAGCGTTGCATCCCGGTCGAAGGCGGCGAGCGCTGCAAGGTCGCGATCCAGACCAACAATGTCGAAACCGACGACCGTGGCTACATCTATATCGTCGATCGCGCCAATACCGGCTTGCATATCCTCGAGCTGACAGGACCGGCGCGCACCGTCGCCGGCCTGCCGAAGAACTGACGATGCGGCGCGCGGCAACGATCGCGGTCGTGATGAGCGCGTGTGGTGTGTCCGGTGTCGGGGCCTATCAGCTCGCGCCGCCGGTGCAGGACTTGGCGCATTGGCGCGAGATCGCCTGGCCGTTTCCGCGCGATGGCTGGCCGGTGGGCCGTGCATTCCGCTGCGACGGCGCCTGCGCGGGCACCGAGCTCTACGTGCGCGCCAAGCGGGGCTTCTGCAATTGCGACCGCGGTGTCGCCGACGATGATGAGGTGGATCGTGTTGCGGACGTCGATCTGATCAGCCCGCGGTTTGCGGCGGCCGCACCGGGTGAGGAGGTGGGGTTTGGCGAGATGCGCGGTCGCGCAAGGCGCTACGATGTCGACATGTATGATGGCGTTCGTCGCGCCGCGATCGGTATCGCCGTCTCGCGCCGCTGCGATCTGCTCGTCGCGGTCGCGCAAGGCGCGGGCGATGCGAACGCCTTGCAGCGCGCGACGCTAGCGTTTCTGGAAACGGAGGAGATGAAGCAATGGATGGTCGCTGCGCTCGATGGAAGGTGATGTTGGTGCGCCGCTTCCACATTCTCCGCTGTCATCCCCCGCGAAAGCGGGGGATCCAGTATTTCAGAGACGCTGGTGGGGATACCGAGAGGCCGCGGCGTACTGGATGCCCCGCCTCCGCGGGGCATGACGGCTGTGATTGAGGAGCCTTCCGTTCCCGCCTCCGCCATGCATTAATGCGCACAAACCGCAGCGAGTCCTCCCCATGATGTCCATGCAAGCCTATCTCGCCTTTGTCGCCGCCTGCATCGCGCTGGCGCTGCTGCCGGGGCCGATCGTCACCCTCGTCATCGCCAACGGCCTGCGCCACGGCACGCGCGCGGCGTTGACCAACGTTGCCGGCGCGCAAGCGGGTCTCGCCATCGTGATCGGCGTCGTCGCAGTCGGCCTGACCTCGCTGATGGCGACCATGGGCTACTGGTTCGACTGGGTGCGCTTTGCCGGCGCCGCTTATCTGGTCTGGCTCGGCATCAGGCTGATCTGGGCGCCGGTCGAGGGCGTCGGCGTCGACGCGCCGCCTCCGCCGCCGCGCGGCGGCTTCTTCCTGCAAGGATTTCTGGTGCTGCTGTCGAACCCGAAAGTCCTGGTGTTCTTCGGCGCCTTCATCCCGCAATTCATGGACATGAACCAGCCGCACGTTCCGCAAGTCGCACTGCTGGGCGCCACCTTCATGGTCACGGCGGTCATGACCGACGCGCTCTACGCCATCGCTGCCGGCCGCGCCCGGAAATTCTTCTCGGCGCGCCGCACGCGCATGATGTCGCGCATCTCCGGCGGCTTCATGATCGGCGGTGGCATCTGGCTGGCGCTGACCAGGGCCAAGTAAGGGCTATACCAACAGCTCCGCCTTCAGCTCGACCTCGATCTCGGCAAAGATCCGCGCCAGCCGCTCGGCCCATTGCTGCTGGCCGGACTGGTCGGCGATCAGATCCTGGCGGATCTCGATGCCGGTGTTGACGAGGCCGCGCGCCTCGCCGTGCACGGGAATGGTGTAGTCGGTGTGGTCACTCACCGCATAAGGCTCGTTGTCGCCGACGACGAGATCGCTTTCAGCGCGGAGATGTTTCAAGAGCAGCTGCGGCAGCACGGTGTCGCGGTTATACAGGGCGCCGATGTGCCAGGGCCGCGCGACGCCGGCATAGACCGGCGTAAAACTGTGCAGCGACACCAGCACCGTCGGTTGCTTGCCGTGCAGGCGGCGGGCAATCGCGGCATCAATGCGATGATGATAGGGCACAAAAATCTCGCGCCGCCGCGCCTCGCGCTCCCATTCCGAAATGCCGTCGTTGCGTGGGATCGCAGTGGCTTCGGAGATCACGGGAATCGAGCTCGCCACGGCGGGCGGGCGGTTGCAATCGATCACGAGCCGCGAGTAGCGCTGCGCGATCAGATGCGCGTCGAGCATTTTTGCGAGCCGCTCGGCGACGCCGGCGATGCCGATGTCCCAGGCAATGTGCCTGACAAGATCGCTTTCCGCGATGCCGAGATCGCCGAGCGCGCGCGGCAGCACCCGTCCGTAGTGATCCGCGGTGAGCAGGAAGGGCGATTGGCCTCCCGTATTCACCTCGTGCACCGGCGCAATGTCGCCCTCGCCGAGGAGCTGATCGGTCGCGTCGGCGGTGTCTAAAGCCATCCTGATTGCCTATGGAAAAAAGTCGCCCTGAAAGTCGATGGGAAATCGGTATAGATTGGTTCGCTTCAAATCACCATGCTTCACCGAGGATGCCGCTGAGAGCGTCATTGCCTACACATCGTCGTCCTGGCGAAGGCCAGGACCCATTACCCCGGCTGCCCGTGTGGCCCGAAACTGGGGCGATCAGATTGCCCATTGCTGCGTTCGGTGGCTATGGGTCCTGGCCTTCGCCAGGACGACAGCGAATATGTGGCGCTGTCGTTCCGCGTCATTGCCAGCTATAGATTCCCCATGACCACCGATCGTCTCTTCGTCTACGGCACCCTGATGCGCGGCTTTGATCATCCGATGGCGCGGCTGCTCTCGGCTCATGCGGATTTCCTGGGGGAAGCGACCTGCCGCGGCAGGCTCGTCCTGGTGAAGCATTATCCGGGGCTGCTGCTGTCGGACGCACCGTCCGACATCGTTCACGGTGAGCTCTTTTACTTGCGGGCGGGCGACGAGCTGCTGCGCGAGCTCGACATGTATGAGGCGTGCGGCGAGCAGTTTCCGGAGCCGACCGAATATCTGCGCAGGCTGATCGACGTGACGCTGCCGGACGGCACCACCGAGAAGGCCTGGACCTACATCTACAATTGGCCCGTCACCGATCTGCCGCGCATCGAGTCCGGCCGCTTTCTCGATCACTAAGCCGACAGCACCTCTTTCACCACGCGCAAATCGACTTCGCGCTCGACGTAACTCCACTCCTCGGTCCGCCGCAGCATCGCCACCAGCTCTTCGAACAACTCGGCATGAACCGGTGCGAACTCGAACCAGGTCAGGAAGTCGAAGGGCTCGCCGAGGTCGCGGCAATGATAGAGCTGCCGCGCGATCGCGGGCAGGTAGCGCAGGCTGCTGGCGATGTGGTGCGATCTGTCCTCAAAGATTTTGCGGCGCTCTTCCTGCGTCAGCTCCCACCAGGCTTGCGACTTGCGGATCGGGATCAGCGCTGCGCTGGTCGCCTCGAGCCGGCCGAGGCCGGCCTGCACAGCTACGAGCTGCTCCTTCTCAGGCCGCTCGGTGTAACGCAAGCTGCTCGTGACGCCGACCAGCCGCCAGGCATTGCGCGAGGGCACCAGCGGCAACGAGACGGCCTCGCTGTCGGTCACCGACAGCGCCGGCACGAAGGGCAGGGGCTCGCCCGTTACGGGCGAAATCGAGGTCACGCGCCAGCCCCCGCTCTGGCCGCCTCGAAAGGTCCTGAACATGGGGGTATGGAAGCGTGGAACCGGGTGCGGTTCAAGCTTTTCCGCGGCCTCCGTCATCTCCGGACGCGATCCCAGCAACGACGGAATGGCCTGTGCACAGGTCGAATAACCCGGATAAGCCCGACAAACCTAGCCTTTAGCCCAGCCGCACCTATATCCCTAACCTTTCGCCCGACTCACCCGGTTTCGCGCTACACACACGCCATGCGCTTCACGCCTCAATTCCTCGACGAGCTTCGTGCCCGGCTTTCGGTCTCCGAAGTCGTGGGCAAGCGCGTCAAGCTGAAGAAGGCGGGGCGGGAGTGGAAGGGGCTGTCGCCGTTCCAGCAGGAGAAGACGCCGTCCTTCTACGTCAACGACCAGAAGGGCTTTTACCACGACTTCTCCTCCGGCAAGCACGGCGACATCATCACCTTCGTGATGGAGACCGATGGCGTGCCGTTCGCGGAGGCCGTCGAGCGGCTCGCGGGCATGGCGGGCCTGCCGCTGCCGGCGGTGACGCCCGATGCGGCCCGGTATGAGCAGCGGCGCAAATCGTTGCATGACGTCATGGATCTTGCGGCAAAATTCTTTGCGGAGACGCTGGCCTCGCGCGTGGGGGCGAAAGCGCGCGGCTATCTCGCCGACCGCGCCATCTCACCCGCAACGCAATTGCAGTTCCGCCTCGGCTATGCTTCGCCCGACCGCTTCGCGCTGAAGGAGCATCTCGGCAAGCTCGGCGTCTCCGTCGACGACATGGTCGAGACCGGCCTCTTGATTGGCGGCGACGACATTCCCGTGCCGTACGATCGCTTCCGCGACCGCGTGATGTTTCCGATCACCGATTTGCGCGGCCGCGTCATCGCCTTCGGCGGGCGCGCGCTGGAGAAGGACGTTCCGGCCAAATATCTGAACTCGCCGGAGACGCCGCTCTTCCACAAGGGCGACAATCTCTACAATCACCAGACGGCCCGCGCCGCATCCCACAACGGCGCGCCGCTGATCGTGGTCGAAGGTTATGTCGACGTCATCGCCATGGTCACCGCGGGCTTCGCAGGCGCCGTCGCGCCGCTCGGCACCGCGCTCACCGAAAGCCAGCTCGCGCTGCTCTGGAAGATGGCGGACGAGCCGATCCTCTGCTTCGACGGCGATCGCGCCGGACAAAAGGCGGCGTATCGCGCCGCCGACCTCGCGCTGCCCTTCCTCGCACCCGGCAAGAGCTTGCGCTTTGCGCTGCTGCCGGAAGGGCAGGACCCCGACGATCTCGTGCGCTCGGGTGGGCGCGGCGCGATCGAGGAGGTGATCGCGGCGGCGCGTCCGCTCGCCGACATGATCTGGTCGCGCGAGCTCGAAGGCGGCAATTTCGCCACGCCCGAGCGCCGCGCCGCGCTGGAGGCGCGCATCAAGGAGCTGTCCAACGGCATCCGCGACGAGGTGGTGCGGCGCTATTACCGCGACGACTTCGCCGACCGGCTGCAGCGCACCTTTGCCCCCGAGGGCGGGCGCGGCGGCTTCGGCGGCCGGGGCAATTTCCGCGGCAATTCCGGCCGGTCCTTCCAGCCGAGGGGTGGGGGAGGTGCGAATCGATTCGGCGGCCAGGGATTTGGTGGAGGCCGCCGCGGCCCGCCCGGCCCCGTGCCGCTGCCCTCGGGTCCCTACCAGGCGGCGAGCCCCCAGCTGGCGGCAAGCCCGATCATGCGCGGCCAGCGCAGCGCCATCTCCCGCCGGGAGGCCCTGATCCTGCAATGCCTGATCAACCACCCCTGGCTGCTGCATGAGCACCTCGAGGAGGTGGCCGCCCTGGAGCTGGCCCATCCCGAAGCCCATAAGCTCCGGGCCGGCATCATCGCCGCCTTTGCCAACGACCATCACCACTCAGCGGACCCCGGCGAGCAGGCCGAGAAGATGCGCGGCGACCTCGAAAAGGGCGGATTTTCTCAAACTCTTCAAAGGGTTGAGAGCGGTATCACGACCGCGGCGGTGTGGGGCGCCCGCGAGGGCGCGGCGCGGGACGACGTTCTTGCCACCTGGCATCAGCTGGTTGCCTTGCATCGGCAATGGCATTCACTACTTAGAGAGCTGAAAGACGCCGAGCTGGCCTTGGGGGAGGACCCCAGCGAGGCCAATTTGGCATGGCTGCGTGACGTCAAGGCTCGGATAGGCGAAGTCGACGGTACCGAGGCCCTGATCGAGGGTTTTGGTGAGCTGTCGGGCCGGCTCCAGAAGAGCATGTGATGAAGAATCATGCGGACGGCCGCGGCCGAAACCGCTAAAAGACTCGCCAAATCCTGGGTTTGGCGGCAAAAACAGGGTTAATCGAGGCTTAACGGTCTTGTAGCACTTTGGCCCAGAGGCGGCCGCAGGCAGAACAGACGCGTCAGGAATGAATCCGCGCGAACACTGTTGGCACTACACCTGCATCCGCTGCGGCAAAGAGGCTCACGAAGCGTTAGGCAAATCCGGCGAGAGAAAGTTGGGGGTGGCGAGAGACATGTGCGCCGCCCTTTCCGTGTCGAGAGCTGCCGAAGCGAGAGCGTCGAGCAACAGGTTCATGTGAATTCAGGCAGGCGGGGCGCGCCGTCTGCATTGAAGCGCGTTTAGGAGCAATGGATGGCCACCAAGGCAAAGACGCTGCAGGCGAAGGACAAGGAAAAAGACGACAAGGCAGCGGATGCGCCGGAGAAGGACTCCCAGGACGCGCCCTCGCCCTTGCTCGACCTGTCCGACGCCGCCGTGAAGAAGATGATCAAGCAGGCCAAGAAGCGCGGCTTCGTGACCTTCGATCAGCTCAACGAAGTCTTGCCGTCCGACCAGACCTCGCCCGAACAGATCGAGGACATCATGTCGATGCTCTCGGACATGGGCATCAACGTCACCGAAGCCGACGACACCGAAGGCGAGGACGAGAAGGACGAGGCCGACGACGAGACCGATAACGAGCTCGTCGAGGTCACCCAGAAGGCCGTCACCGAGGTCAAGAAGAGCGAGCCGGGCGAGCGCACCGACGATCCCGTGCGCATGTATCTGCGCGAGATGGGCACGGTCGAGCTGCTGTCCCGCGAAGGCGAAATCGCCATTGCCAAGCGCATCGAGGCCGGCCGCGAGGCGATGATCGCAGGGCTCTGCGAAAGCCCGCTGACCTTCCAGGCCATCATCATCTGGCGCGACGAGCTCAACGAAGGCAAGATCTTCCTCCGCGACATCATCGATCTCGAAGCGACCTATGCCGGCCCCGACGCCAAGGGCGGCATGAACACCGCGATGATTGCCGGGCCGAACGGCGAGGGCAGCGAAGCGTCGACCGAAGGTGGCGAGGCCACCGCGTCCACAGCTGCGCCCGCGCACGTGGCGCCGCCCGCGGCGCCCCCGTCGCCGACCCCGTTCCGCGCTGCGCCTGCCGCCGGCGGCACCGAGGCCGGCGAGGAGAAGGATCCGGGCGAGGCCGCCGCCGAAGCCGACATGGACGACGACGAGTTCGAGAACCAGATGTCGCTTGCGGCAATCGAGGCCGAGCTCAAGCCGAAGGTGGTCGAGATCTTCGACAAGATCGCCGACAGCTACAAGAAGCTGCGCAAGCTTCAGGAGCAGGACATCCAGAACCAGCTCCAGAACGAGTCGCTCTCACCGCACCAGGAGCGCAAGTACAAGAAGCTGAAGGACGAGATCATCGTCGAGGTGAAGTCGCTGCGCCTCAACCAGGCCCGCATCGACTCGCTCGTCGAGCAGCTCTACGACATCAACAAGCGCCTCGTCTCGCACGAGGGTCGCCTGATGCGTCTTGCAGACAGCCATGGCGTCGCGCGCGAAGACTTTTTGCGCAACTACACCGGTTCTGAATTGGACCCGCGCTGGCTCAACCGGGTCTCAAAACTGTCGGCCAAGGGCTGGAAGAACTTCGTCCATCACGAGAAGGATCGCATCAAGGACCTCCGCCACGAGGTGCATCAGCTCGCAGCCCTGACCGGCCTCGAGATCGTCGAATTTCGCAAGATCGTGCACTCCGTGCAGAAGGGCGAGCGCGAAGCACGCCAGGCCAAGAAGGAGATGGTGGAAGCCAACCTCCGTCTCGTGATCTCGATCGCCAAGAAGTACACCAACCGCGGCCTGCAGTTCCTCGACCTGATCCAGGAAGGCAACATCGGCCTGATGAAGGCGGTCGACAAGTTCGAGTATCGCCGCGGCTACAAGTTCTCGACCTACGCCACGTGGTGGATCCGGCAGGCGATCACCCGCTCGATCGCCGACCAGGCGCGCACCATCCGCATCCCCGTGCACATGATCGAGACGATCAACAAGATCGTGCGCACGTCCCGCCAGATGCTCAACGAGATCGGCCGCGAGCCGACCCCGGAAGAGCTGGCCGAGAAGCTCGGCATGCCCTTGGAGAAGGTCCGCAAGGTCCTCAAGATCGCCAAGGAGCCGCTGTCGCTGGAGACGCCGGTCGGTGACGAAGAGGATTCACACCTCGGCGATTTCATCGAGGACAAGAACGCGATCCTGCCGATCGACGCCGCGATCCAGTCCAACCTGCGCGAGACCACCACGCGCGTGTTGGCCTCGCTCACCCCGCGCGAAGAGCGCGTCCTGCGCATGCGCTTCGGCATCGGCATGAACACCGACCACACGCTGGAAGAAGTCGGCCAGCAGTTCTCGGTGACGCGCGAACGCATTCGCCAGATCGAGGCGAAAGCGCTGCGCAAGCTGAAGCATCCATCAAGGAGCCGGAAGCTGCGGAGCTTCTTGGATAATTGATCGTAGGCAGCGATCCAAAGCAAAACGGCGGGCGTTGGCCCGCCGTTTTTGTTTTGTCGTCATTGCGAGCGCAGCGAAGCAATCCAGAGTCTTTCCGCAGAGGCATTTCTGGATTGCTTCGCTGCGCTCGCAATGACGTGGAGAAGCTGAAGGCCTACTTCTTCTTCGCGCCGACCCGCTCGATCCGCTTGATCTCGAGCGCGGGCCGACCGGACTTCTCGGCGATCTCGCGGTCCTGCTCCATGATGAAACCGCGCGCAGGCTCGTCGCCGTCGAGACCGCCGAGCAGCTCAGTGGGCACGCGGCGATTGGAGCGTTGTGAGCCGTCTTCATAGACGACGTTGAAAAAGGCGAACTCGCCTTTGGGATTGGTTCCGGGTTTTTTTGCCATGGCGGCTTGTCGTCGATCAGGGGGCCGCAGTCAAATGACTTCGGCGGCTGTCGACATCAGCGTCGCGCCGGAGGGTTAGATTGGCCAACAATGGAGCCGCGATTGCCAAGCGCCTGCCGCGACCCTCAGCCTCAATAAACGGCGGGCCGAAAAGCCCGCCGTTTATTTTTGGTCTTCAGTGTCGCCCGGGGCTGGCGGGGCGACAACCTAAAATAGAATTCTATATAACGCGCCATGCGATGGCAAGGCAAATCATTGCGGCTTTGATGTCGCAGCGGGTGGATCAGATATGCGCTGGTCGCGGCATTCGGTTTTGGTGCGCGTCGCAACAATTGCTTGGATCATTCAATCACTTTGTTCACCTCTCCGGCCGTCGCAACGCGGCGCGACTGGAGTGCTTTGTAGCGAAGTGCGCCAACCTGCACGCCTTCCCGCCAGCGTGCAGATGATGTGCTGTGATCCGATGTGCAAAAGCGAGTTCCACCGTCCTGCGCATATCTCAAGGTGTGCGCCTGCGCGGCGCAAGTTCCTGCGCGGCGAGCCGCGATCCGTGTCCGCCGTCGTGTCCGCTGCGCTCTTCCTTGCGACCCTGCGCCATGATCGCGCTGCCCATCGCGGCGGAGCCGAAGGTGATGAGGAAGGATGCGAGCAGCAGCGCAAGCGCGATGCCGGGCGAACGGTCGGCGAAGATCAGCTCGCGCAGATGTCCGGGATTGAGCCAGAGCAGTCCGCCGACGAGCAGCGCCGCAGCGCAGGCGCCGATCGCGAGGTTGATGGCGAGCAGGCGGAAGAGGGGGATGCGGAGGAGGGCGCGGCGAGGTGGATGAGGAGGCCGCTGGCGGTGGGACATGGGTGATTGCCTCACGGGCACTTGACGCAGAAGCCGAACGCGTCGTCCGACCATTGGCATCATAGCGGCTAGTTTCTCGTTCGTCCTTGCGACGCGCCCCGAAATGACCGGGGTGTCCGCCGCCCTTTATCTCACGCCGCCGGCGCAACCCGGCTGTCGGCCTCGCGCTCCTGCGCCGCCTGCTGGCGCTCCATCATGGTCTGCCACAGCGTTGCGATGCTCACTTGCGTCTGCGGTGCGATCAGGCAGTGGCCCTCATTGTCGAAATCGCAAAACCACACCGACGGATCCTTCTTCACCTCGGTCAGCGCTTGGTTGATCATCTCCAGGCAGGTTATGACCTGGCCAACGTCCTGAAGTCGCGTGTGGTGCAGGATGTCCATCAGGCGGACCATGATCACCGCGGGCTGGCCGAAGCTGACGCCGGGACGGCCGAGCTCGAACAGCACGTTCACCGCGGGAAATACGCCGCGGATGTGCTCGAGCACGCTGGCCATGTCCTCCACACTACAGGCGACGAGATGGGCGGCCTGCGTCGGGGCGGCGGCCGGCGTCCGCGGCGCGAGGCCGAACGCGGCGATTACCTCCTGCTCGATCCATTGCCGCACCGGTGCGGGGGCATTGCGGATCTGCTCGGCGGTCAAGGTAATTCCGGTCATTGGCAGTCTCCTGGGCGGCTTTCCTGTTCGCTGCAATCTAGAAAGCAGGGCGCGAGACAAGTTGATGCGGATCAAGCGCGCCGCTTTGACGGTTCCCGCTTTCCCGGGCATGATCCGCGCCGCTTCACGCCGGGATTTTTGGGGGATTGCTCCACATGCTGAGACTGCTTCTTGCCGCCGCGTTCGTCGTTTGTCTGGCCGGGTCGGCGCAGGCCGCGCGCTGCGGCGGCGACTTCAATAGCTTTGTCGCAACCATGGCGTCAGAAGCGCAAGGAGCCGGCGTCTCGGTAAGCGTGACCAATGCGGCGCTCAACGGTGTGACCCCCGATGGCGCCGTGCTCGCCTTCGACCGCCGCCAGCGCCACACCTTCAATAAGAGTTTTGAGCAGTACGTCTCGACCCGCGTCGGCCCCGGCCGCATCAATGGCGGGCGGGCGCTGCTCCAGCGCCATGCGGTGCTGCTCTCGCGCATCGAGCAGCAGTTCGGCGTGCCGCGCTACATCCTGGTCGCGATCTGGGGATTGGAGAGCGATTTCGGCAAGGGCGACACCGGCAAGCTGCCGGTGATCAAGACGCTGGCGACGCTCGCGCATGACTGCCGCCGCACCGATCTGTTCCAGGGCGAGCTGCTCGCCGCGCTCAAGATCGTGCAGCGCGGCGACCTGCCGCTGCGCGACCTCATCGGCGCCTATGCCGGCGAGATCGGCCAGACCCAGTTCCTGCCATCGTCCTACATCAAATACGGCGTCGATTTCGACGGGGACGGCCATGTCGACCTCCGCCACAGCGTCGCCGACGTGCTCGCCTCGACCGCGAACCTGCTCCACACCAGCGGCTTCAAGATGGGCCAGCCCTACGGCGAAGGCACCGCCAATTTCGAAGCGATGCGCGAGTGGAACAGGGCAGTGGTCTATAGGAAGACCATCGGGTATTTCGCGGATCGTTTGATGGGGCAGTGAGGGGCGATAGCCGCGGTCGTCATTGCGAGCGAAGCGACTTGTCCGCCGAAGCCTTTGGCGAAGCGGAAGCAATGCAGAATCTTGCCGCGGAGGCAGCCTGGATTGCTTCGTCGCAAGAGCTCCTCGCAATGATGGGATGGACGGCCCCCGAACGGCATCGGTGTGCCAGACTGGTGATGTTGAGTCGAACCAGACAAAGGGAGCCGTCCATGACGAAGATTAGCACGATTGGGGTTGATCTGGCGAAGAACGTTTTTCAAGTCCACGGGATTGACGCGTCGGGAGCTGTGGTGGTGAGGCGCCAGCTCAAGCGAGCCTCGGTCGAGAAGTTTTTCGCACAGTTGCCGCCGTGCCTGGTGGGCATGGAGGCTTGCGGCAGCGCTCATCATTGGGCGCG
>NZ_FNCU01000110.1:0-1908 GCF_900099855.1 Bradyrhizobium sp. Rc2d
CAATCTTAGGACCGCAAGCGCGCTCGGCCTCGAAGTCCCGCCGACGCTGCTCGCCGGGGCCGACAAGGTGATCGAATAGAGGACCTGCTTGCTGCGCGCATTAGTCGGGAATGGCCCGACTCGGACCTTCCGTGAGGTCCGGTATTGCGCGGCTATCAGGGGCACAGCGGACGGTCACACGCGCCCGATTCCGGCGCGGCGTATGAAGCACACTCACTAGAGCAGCCTCGCCCCGCAAACCCGGTTTACCGCGATTTACGCAAGCGGCTCGGCCCGGAAGTAGCCGGCGGCCGAAAAACTCACCAGTGGCCGTTTACGGCCCAGGCCGTTGGAGGTCCGCCTCACGGAGCGACAGGTCCGAGAGCCTTGATACCCTTACGCCATCGGCGCCGATGCCGTGCTGTCGCACCACTGCCTCGCGGTCCCGGGCATAAGCGTCGCGGAGCATGATCAGAAACCGAGCCCGATCAACTCGCGAAAGCGCTCGCCATGCCTGCCACACCTGATCAAGATTGGTCATTGCCTGGGTCTATGTTGCGGATTCCGCTAGATAAGCCCGCCAAGCGAAATGGCAAACCGAAAATCGCAAATATACGAAAGGGGCGCGGTCGCGCGTCCCCGCGCCTCAAGGCCCGTTTCGAAGGACCCGCCAAAGCGCCGACACAAATTTCGAGAGTAGCCGGGATGGCGCATCGTCCTGGCGATCCGGCGCGGCCGACGGAGCGCCGCCATCCAACTCGGTCAGCCGCTCCACCATGCCTTGCAGTCGCAATGGTAGCGGAGTGAGATCGTCCGTGAGGGTGCCGCGAAGTCGCTCGCCAATCTCGTTGCAGATCGCCCGGCGATGCTCCGGATGATCTAAACCTGGCGGATGGACCACGGGCGCGGTCGAAGGGGTATCTGCCATGGCTGCCACCGTTGGCCTTGACGTGCACCGCCTCCTTGCCGTGCACGGATGATCCTGCCGCCACCGTAGTAACGTGCGACATGCCACCTTGATCCCGGCTTTGCACCGATACCGGTGCTCTGAGCGTCCGAAGTTCTCCGTTCGCCAACAACCGGGTTTCCCATGTTATCCTGCCTTCCCGCGTGGGCTTGGAGGCAAGAAATGTCTACTTACCTGCGATTACAAATCGCCAATTTAAAGCCGGAAATGGTCAGCCGTATCACAGCAGCCTACGAGCAGGCGCTCCATACGCTTTGCGTCAAGGATCGCGACGATCCGCTCACGGAAATGGTCGCAAGCAAGATCATCAGGATCGCCCAAACGGAGGTTCTCGCGCCGGCAGAAATTGCGGCTTTGGCGATCAAGGAACTCGAAACGCGTTAGGGCATCTTGTACCTAACGCCCTAGAACCCGAAACATTTCCGACATCGGGAGGTTGGCTATTGGGCTTCGGGGCTTCGCAATATGCGAGGCACGCCATGACCTCTTTACCGCCGGGCGAAGCAATTCTCACAGTCGCCATCATGGGCCTCACTGTCCTAATCGAGATTGCGCTTTTCGCCTCGATCGGAATGTTCTGAGCGACCCGCGTATGGCGCTTCGGCCGGAGCACCCCTCAATTCCGGCCGAGCTTTTTCGCCGTTCTCCGCAACCATCGACCTGCCAACGGAACTAATTTTCAGCAAACACACTTGTCTCGTGGTCAGCGATGGAGGATCATCGCCATGAGGATCGAATATCTCTCTGCGATTGTGATAGCTGTTCTTGCCGCTGGTACCGGGCTGGCCGTCAACTCTCTCGGCTCGCTGCCTACCGAAAAGCAGTCCACGGCGAATATGCAAGTGGCTGACCGACTAGCTGCCTCGGTCGATCCATTCTTGCTTCGGTCTGGTGGCTAACAGACGACGTTGCAGCCAACGGTGCTTGCATCCACTGGTAAGTTGTTTCGCGCTGTAGTTGGA
>NZ_FNCU01000097.1:0-7844 GCF_900099855.1 Bradyrhizobium sp. Rc2d
GCCAGGAACGCCAGCAAGAGCACCATCGAGACCTCGACCATCCGCGCCATCTCCTGGCGCCTGATTCCGTTCCTGGTGCTGGCCTACTTCTTCTCCTATCTCGACCGCGTCAATCTCGGCTTCGCCGCGCTGACCATGAACGCGGAGCTGAAGTTCACGCCGCTGATCTTCTCCTGGGGCGCCGGCATCTTCTTCATCGGCTACTTCATCTTCGAGGTGCCGAGCAACCTCGCGCTGGAAAAATTCGGCGCCAGCCGCTGGATCGCCCGCATCATGGTGACCTGGGGCATCATCTCGGCGCTGATGGCGCTGGTCAGCGGTGTCACCAGCTTCTACGTTTTGCGCTTCCTGCTCGGCGTCGCCGAGGCCGGCTTCTTCCCGGGCATCATCCTGTATCTGACCTATTGGTACCCGGCCGAATACCGCGCCCGCTTCCTGGCGGCCTTCGCCATTGCCGTGCCGGTCTCGACCGTGATCGGCGCGCCGGTCTCGGGCCTCCTGCTCGGGCTCGACGGCATCATGGGGCTGAAGGGTTGGCAGTGGCTGTTCATCATCGAGGGCATCCCTTCGGTGCTGCTCGGCCTCGTCACCTGGTTCTATCTCACCGACCGACCGGAGAAGGCGAATTGGCTCTCGGCCGAGCAGAAAGCCTGGCTCAAGGCCAAGCTCGATTCCGAGATCGCCGCCAAGCAGGCGGTGAAGCATCCCTCGCTCGGCCAAGCGCTGTCGTCGCCGAAGGTGATCGCGCTCAGCCTGATCTATTTCGGCTTCGTCGGCGCGCTCTATGGCATGCAGTTCTGGCTGCCGCAGATCGTCAAGGCGTTCGGCCTCACCAACGCGCAGACCGGCTTCGTCACCGCGATCCCCTATCTGTTCGGCACCATCGCCATGATCCTGTGGGCGCGGCATTCGGATGCGAGCCGCGAGCGCGTGATGCATGTCGGCGCGCCGCTGCTGCTCACCGCGGTCGCGCTCGGCATCTCCTCCTATCTCACCGATCCCACCCTCACGATGGTGGTGCTGACGGTGGCCGCGATCGGCGTGTTCTGCTGCTTCGGCGTGTTCTGGACCCTGCCGACCGCCTGGCTCTCCGGCACGGCGGCGGCCGGCGCCATCGCCCTGATCAACTCGGTCGGCAATCTCGCCGGGTTCGGCGGGCCCTATCTGATCGGCTGGGTCAAGGAAGCCACCGGCCAGACCTCGACCGGTTTGCTCGTCCTTGCCGTCCTGCCGCTGGTCGCCGGCCTCCTGGTCTTCGTCGGCGGCCACGACAGCAAGCACGAGTTTGCTGAACAGGGGCGGTGAGGGGGCCGCTAACCTCGCCATTCCGGGGTAGTCCTTCGGGCTATCCCGGAATGACGGCTCGGTACGGCTCGCTAATCCGCTTCGGCGGTTCTTTGCGAGCCTGCCAGCCCCAGAAATACCAGCATAGCGCGGTTGAGGCGCAAGACGTCTTCATCGTCGAGCCGCCCGACAAGCGTTCCCATCTTGGCTTTCGCCACCGTGGTGATCTTGTCGACCATCAGCCGTGATGGTGCTCGGAGGCCGTTGCGTTCGTTCGGCTCAATCTGCAATCGGAAGAGAGGTGCCTCAGTTTCGGCAGTCGTTAATGGGCAAACCGTGATCGATTCCGTTGCGTCAAAATTGTCGTCCTGCACGATTACAGCCGGACGCGGCTTTCCCGCGTAGTCCTTTCCGCCGGCTACAGTCCAGATTTCGCCGCGCTCCATTCGCTGATGAACAGCCATCCTAGGCTTGCTCCACTGCTGGGAATCCGTCCGCTCTCGGACGGGTTTCAAAGGACGCCAGCCTGCGCTGAAGCGGGGTGAGAAAGTGTTCCAGTCTCACTATTCACAGATTATTCTGTCTCGTCAGGCCAATCGGAGATCGCATCAACGAAGGCCTGATCCTCTGATGCGTGCGGGCTCGCCGCGACGGCCAGCGACTGACGATGTGCTTCTGACTTGAATGAGGGCGAGCGGACATCGGGTACCCATATCTGGATCGGCCGAAGTCCTTGCGCGCGGAGGCGCTCTCGATGCTCGCGTACCTTCACCCGTGACGACTTTGGTCTGGAAGAAGAGGGCATGGGGTCTCTCTCATTTCGGTTACATGTAACCCTACCACAAAAGAAGGCGCCGAGCCAATCGAAGGTCGACCTTACCATCCCTTAACGATCACAGATTCCTGATGACTGACGATTATTGACTTTTATCAGTGATTAGTTGACATTCCTCTCATTAGAGATGCAGGAGTGTCCTTCGATGTTCGTCCGGTCGGTTTTGTCCAGCTATTCCAGGCTCTTGGCGGGTGTCTCGCTGGCCCTGATGGCCGCTGCGCTGGCCGGGTGCAATGACACCGTCGCGGAGAAGGCCGAGCCGCCGCGGCCGGTTCTGGTTGCGGCCGCCCATTATGATGCCGAGACGCCGGAGCGCAGCTTCGTTGGCACCATCCGCCCGCGGATCGAGAGCGACCTCGGCTTCCGAGTCGCCGGCAAGGTCGCAAAGCGCCTGGTCGAAGTCGGCCAGACGGTAGAGGTTGGTCAGCCGCTCGCCACCCTGGACGAGGTCGATTTGAAGCTGCAGGCCGAGCAGGCGCTGGCCGAGCAGACCGCCGCGACCGGTGTGCTGGCCCAGGCTGCCGCCGCCGAGCAGCGCGCCAAGGACCTCAAAGCCAAGGGCTGGACCACGGACGCGCAGATGGACTCGAGCCGTGCCGCTGCGGATGAAGCCCGCGCCCGCCTGAACCGCGCCGAACGCGCGCTCGAATTGAGCAAGAATTCCCTTTCCTACGCGACGCTTGTTGCCGACGCTCGTGGCGTCGTCACCGCAACGCTGATCGAGCCCGGCCAGGTGGTCGCCGCGGGCCAGGCTTCGATCCGTGTCGCCCGCTTTGCCGAGAAGGAAGCGGTCGTCGCGATCCCTGAGACGCTGGTTGGACGCGCCAAGTCGGGCGTCGCCAGCGTTACTCTTTGGTCGGAGCCGGACAAGAAATATACGGCCAAGCTGCGCGAGATCGCGCCGGCGGCCGATCCGGCCACCCGCACCTATCTGGCAAAATTCTCGCTGCCCGAGGCCGACGACAAGGTCGCGCTCGGCATGACCGCGACGCTGACGCTGTCGGACGCGGCCACCGAGCGCGTCGCGCGGCTGCCGCTGTCGGCGCTGTTCAATGAAGGCGGCAAGCCCTCGTTCTACGTCGTCGACGACAACGGCGCGATCACGCTGAAGCCGGTGACGGTGAAGTCCTACGAGAGCAATGACGTGGTCATTACCAGCGGCGTGGAAGAGGGCGCCAAGATCGTCGCCCTCGGCGTGCAGAAGCTCGATCCGAGCCAGAGGGTGCGGATCGTGTCCTCGCTGTCTTTCTAAGCGTTTTTGAGTTCGTCGTTGCAAGGCGAGTTTCGGCCCGAGCGCAAATGCGAAGGCTGAAGCGGCGAAGCGATCCAGAACCTGCCCAGCCCCCTGGATTGCTTCGCTGCCTCGCGATGACGCCTTGAACAGAGTGGCTGTCGTTTTTGGCAATTGGATCGTCTTTCGGAGAGTGCGATGAAGCGCTTCAACCTTTCGGCCTGGGCCGTCAGCCATCCGACGCTGGTGCTCTTCCTGATGATCGTGCTCGGCGTCGCCGGTTTCTTCTCCTATGAGAAGCTCGGCCGTGCCGAGGATCCGTTCTTCACGGTGAAGGTGGTCAACGTCTCCGTGATGTGGCCGGGCGCGACCGCGCAGGAGATGCAGACCCAGGTCGCCGATCCCATCGAGAAGAAGATCCAGGAGCTGCCTTATTTCGAGAAGGTGCAGACCTATTCCAAGCCCGCCTTCACCGCGCTCCAGGTGACCTTCCGCGACAACACCCCGCCGAAGGACGTGCCCTATCTCTTCTACCTGCTGCGCAAGAAGCTGGTCGACGTGCAGGGCCAGCTGCCGTCCGGCATCCTGGGACCTGTCGTCAACGACGAATTCTCCGACGTCGATTCCATCCTCTACATGATGACCGGCGACGGCGCCGACTATGCCCAGCTCAAGAAGGTCTCGGAAGGTTTTCGTCAGCGCCTGTTGAAGGTGCCAGGCGTCACCAAGGTCGACGTCTACGGCAATCAGGACGAACGCATCTTCGTCGAGTTCAGCCACGCCAAGCTCGCCACCCTCGGCATCACGCCGCAGGCGCTGTTCGATTCGCTCGCCAAGCAGAACAACGTGACGCCGGCCGGCACGGTCGAGACCTCCTCGCAGCGCGTGCCGTTGCGCGTCACCGGCGCGCTCGATGGCGCCAAGGCCGTGGCCGAGACGCCGGTCGAGAGCAATGGCCGCGTCTTCCGTCTCGGCGACATCGCCACCGTCACCCATGGCTATGTCGATCCGCCGAGCTTCGTCGTCCGCCAGGAAGGCAAGCCCGCGATCGGCATCGGCGTCGTCACCGCCAAGGGCGCCAACATCCTCGATCTCGGCAAGGAGGTCGAGAAGGCGACCAGCGAATTCATGAAGGCGGTGCCGCAGGGCATCGACATCAAGCTCATCGCCGACCAGCCCAAGGTGGTCGAGCACGCCGTCGGCGAATTCGTGCACTCCTTCATGGAAGCGCTCGTCATCGTGCTGTTCGTCTCGTTCCTGGCGCTCGGCTGGCGCACCGGCATCGTGGTCGCGCTGTCGGTGCCGCTCGTGCTCGGCATCGTCTTCGTCGTCATGAACACGATGTCGCTCGACTTGCACCGCATCACGCTGGGGGCGCTGATCATCGCGCTCGGCCTGCTCGTCGACGACGCCATCATCGCGGTCGAGATGATGGTGGTGAAGATGGAGCAGGGCTGGGACCGCATGCGCGCGGCGTCCTTTGCCTGGGAATCAACTGCGTTTCCGATGCTCACGGGAACGCTGGTCACGGCCGCCGGCTTCCTCCCCATCGGCTTTGCCAATTCCGCGGTCGGCGAATATGCCGGCAGCATCTTCTGGATCGTGGCGATCGCGCTGGTCGCCTCCTGGTTCGTGGCGGTGATCTTCACGCCTTATATCGGCGTCAAGCTGCTGCCGGAGATGAAGGCCCACCACAACCACGATCCGCATGCGGTGTACGAGACCCGCATGTACCGCGGCCTGCGTGCCATCGTGCAATGGTGTGTCAACCACCGCATCACCGTGGTGGTCGCGACCGTCGGCGTCTTCGTCGCCTCGATCGTCGGCTTTGGCCATGTCCAGCAGCAGTTCTTCCCGCTGTCGGAGCGGCCCGAGCTGTTCCTCCAGCTGCGTCTGCCCGAGGGCACGGCCTTCAACGTGACCGAGAAGGCTGTGAAGAAGGCCGAGACGCTGCTGAAGGACGACAAGGACATCGAGACCTATACGTCCTATGTCGGCCAGGGCTCGCCGCGCTTCTGGCTCGGCCTCAACCCGCAGCTCCCGAACGAGGCCTTTGCCGAGATCGTCATCGTCGCCAAGGGTGTCGAGGCGCGCGAGCGGATCAAGGCCAAGATCGAGAACGCCGCTGCCGAGGGCGTGCTGACGGAGGCGCGCGTCCGCGTCGACCGCTTCAATTTCGGCCCCCCGGTCGGCTTCCCCGTCCAGTTCCGCGTGATCGGCCCCGACGCCAACAAGGTGCGCGAGATCGCCTACCAGGTCCGCGACGTCATGCGCCAGAACAAGAGCGTCAAAGACGTCCAGCTCGACTGGAACGAGCAGTCGCCTTACCTGAAGCTCGTCGTCGACCAGGACCGTGCTCGTGCGATGGGCCTGACCCCGCAGGACGTCTCGCAGGCGCTGGCGATGCTGATCTCGGGTTCGCAGGTCACGACGGTACGTGACGGCATCGAGAAGGTCGGCGTGGTCGCACGTGCGATCCCGTCCGAACGCCTCGACCTCGGCGGCGTCGGCGATCTCACCATCACCTCACGCAACGGTGTGGCCGTGCCGCTGCAGCAGATTGCGAAGATCGAATATGCCCACGAGGAGCCGATCATGTGGCGGCGCAACCGCGACATGGCGATCACTGTGCGCTCCGACGTGGTCGACGGCGTGCAGGCGCCCGACGTCACCAACCAGATCACGCCGAAGCTGAAGGCGATCAAGGACCACCTCGAGCCGGCTTACCGGATCGAGCCGGGCGGCGCGTTCGAGGAATCCGCCAAGGGTAACGCCTCGATTTTCATCCTCTTCCCGGTGATGGTCATGGTGATGCTGACGCTGCTCATGATCCAGCTGCAGAGCTTCTCGCGCCTGATCCTGGTGTTCCTGACCGCGCCGCTCGGCATCGTCGGTGCCTCGCTCGGGCTCAACGTCGCCAATGCCCCGTTCGGCTTCGTGGCGCTGCTCGGCCTGATCGCGCTTGCCGGCATGATCATGCGCAACACCGTCATCCTGGTCGACCAGATCGAGACCGACGTCTCGCACGGTCTGACCCGGCGCGAGGCGATCGTGGAGGCGACCGTCCGCCGCGCCCGTCCGGTGGTGCTGACGGCGCTGGCCGCGATCCTCGCCATGATCCCGCTGTCGCGCTCGGCCTTCTGGGGCCCGATGGCGATCACCATCATGGGCGGCCTGTTCGTCGCGACCTTCCTGACACTCTTGTACCTGCCGGGCCTCTATGCGCTCTGGTTCAGGAAGAGCCTGGACGAGGCGGGCACCCCCGAGCAGCCTGCCGCGCCGCAGCATGGGAGCGATGACCAGCACGCAATTCCGCTTGCTGAAGCGGCTGAATAAGTGAGAAGTAGTGCTGAATGACGAGTCCTGACAGATGACACTGGTTGCGGAACATATCGAAGGCGACACCCGGGATCGTATCCTTGAGGTGGCCGAGCGGCTGTTCCGCCAAATCGGCTATCAGAAGACCACGGTCGGGGACATCGCCAAGGAGCTCCGGATGAGCCCCGCCAATGTCTATCGCTTCTTCGAATCGAAGAAGGCGATCCATCAGGCGGTGGCGCGGGGCTTGATGGGCGAGGTCGAGCTGGAGGCGCAGCGGATCGTGGCGGGCCCCGGTCCGGTACTTCCGCGCTTCCGCGAGCTGCTCACCACCATCCATCGAATGAACACCGAGCGCTATGTCGGTGACAACAAGCTGCACGAGATGGTCGCGATCGCGATGGAGGAGGACTGGGACGTCTGCGTCGCCCACATGGAGTGCATTGCGGGCGTGATCGGCCAGATGATCGCGCAAGGCGTTGCCTCCGGCGAGTTCGAGGCGCCCGACCTGCAGCTCGCCTCGCTCTGCGCCTGCACCGCGATGATACGCTTCTTCCACCCCCAGATGATCGCCCAGTGCGCCACCAAGCCGGGCCCGACCATCGACCAGATGATCGATTTCGTCATCGCGGGTCTGTCGCCGCGCCACTGACGGGCGGAGCCGTTTCTTCCTATAAGCAGCTTCGCGCCGCCCTTGACGGGCAGATGGCGGGCAATGACGGACCAACAAACTTCGTCATTGCGAGCCACCGGGTCCCCGCGGAGCGCGGCCCGATGACAGGCTCCGCGAAGCAATCCAGAATCCCTCCGCGGGAAGACTCTGGATTGCTTCGCTCCGCTCGCAATGATGGGATGGACGGCCCCCGAACGGCATCGGTGTGCCAGACTGGTGATGTTGAATCGAACCAGACAAAGGGAGCCGTCCATGACGAAGATTAGCACGATTGGGGTTGATCTGGCGAAGAACGTTTTTCAAGTCCACGGGATTGACGCGTCGGGAGCTGTGGTGGTGAGGCGCCAGCTCAAGCGAGCCTCGGTCGAGAAGTTTTTCGCACAGTTGCCGCCGTGCCTGGTGGGCATGGAGGCTTGCGGCAGCGCTCATCATTGGGCGCGCGTGATCGGCCGGTATGGCCACGAGGTGCGGTTGATGCCACCGGCTTATGTGAAGCCCTACGT
>NZ_FNCU01000081.1:0-26306 GCF_900099855.1 Bradyrhizobium sp. Rc2d
CTTCAACAAAGCGCTTCATCAGATGCCCCGCAAAATCGCAGGGAATCTTATCGCCCGAATCACAGCAAACAGAGCCTTTTCACACAGCCTGGGCCCGCAGGCGAAGATGACGATGGCGCCCGGCACGTCAGCAGCCGAGGCCAGACCGGACGTGGTGGCGACACGGCCAAATCGACGCGAATGACCCACTGCAGACATTAGCGCTGCGCTGCCATAGGCGGCCGCGTAGCATTACCAAGGATTAATTTCTTCGATAGGAGGCGGAAAGAATCGATCTTCTAAGATGGCCTCAGTAAGGGGGAGATCGAGTGATCGCCATGCGCCACGGCTCCCTCTTGCACGCTGTTACCACAGCCGGTCTATTCTTGGGATTAAGCCTCATCTCAGATGCATCCGCCGCGACCGCCGACCACGCTTTGACTGTCTCCGTCGACGATTTTAAATATAGAGACACGTCAAACGAGCCCACCGATCAGACGGCCGTGCATGAAAAGCGATTGCGGGCTTTCATGACCGCGCTGCGGGACGATGTCACGGCAGACCGCCGCTTTGAGCTCGTGCCGTCCTCCTGCGCACCAAATTGTCCGACCGACGGACGGGCGTTGCGCGATCGGCTGCGCGCGGCGTCACAGGCCGGCGCGCAGATCTTGATTATCGGCATCGTTCACAAGCTAAGCACGCTGGTGCAGATTGCGCGGATTGCCGCCATCGATACAACAGCCCAGCGCGTCGTGTTCAGAAAGTACTTCCAGTTCCGCGGTGACAATGACGAGGCATGGCAGCGGGCGGAGCGCTTTGTATCGGAGGAGATCCGCGACCGGCTGCTAGAAAGCAGATCACAGCAATAGGCGACGCGCGGCGCATGTGCATGGCCCCGCGAGTCCGGTTTTGGCCCGAACGCGAAGTCCGGGCCAAGCCGCTCCTCGTCGGCTCATCAGGGTGGACAAGGCCACGGCCGACAGCTCTGACCTTCGGCACCACGCACTTTCCTTCATCCGCCTTGAGTGGTCTTGATTCTGCCGGTGGCGATGGGGCGGGCTTGAAAAACGCTGTCAGCGGCGGCAATCTCGGCCTGATTGAGGCTTCGATCTGACGAATCTCGGCTTATGCCGACCGATACGAGGATCGACGATGAAGCAGCGGCCGACAGTGTGGCTTGCCGTTGTTGCGGGCGTGGTCCTGGTGCTTGCTGTCGCCTGGGCCGCCATCCTCTGGACGCGCCCAGAGCCTATTCGCATCGCATTCGCCAATTCGCTCTCTGGCCCGTCCGCCCCGGCCGGGGCGGAAAGCCTGGTCGCGACGCAGCTTGCAATCGACGAGGTGAATGCCAAGGGGGGTGTCAACGGACGGCTGATTGAGCTCGTTCTGTTCGACGACGCAAGCAATCCAGCCGTGGCGCGCGCGAATGCGCAGGCGATTGCCGACAGCCCGTGCGTCGCTGTGCTCGGACATTATCTCAGCTCCGCGTCGCTCGCGGCGGCGCCGATATATAAGGATGCGCGGATACCGGCACTCACGGGAAGCTCGGCTGCCGACGATCTGACAAACAACAGTGAATATTATTTTCGCGCGCTGTCGCCGGTCTCCGTGCAGGCGCGCTCGATCGCGGAACATCTGCGCGCCGTGATGAGGGAGCCAAAAGTCCGTCTCGTTCACACGCGCGATTCCTACGGCAAGAGTTTTGAGCGTGGATTTGCGACGGCCTATCCGGCGGAGCAGTTGCGTGTGTTCGGACTGGACGTCGCAGCCGGTCAGATCGGATCGACGGATGAGGCGCTGGACGCTGCCGCGCAGGAGCCCGGGCCCGGTGTTATTGTCGTCGGCGCGGCGACCGATTTTAGCGCAGACATCGTCAAGGCGCTCCGCCGCCGCGGCATCAAGGGAATGATCATTGCATCCCAAGCCGCGGCCCGCGAAAGCTATTTGCAGAATTTCGCCAATGAGCCCGAGGAAAACGCGCAGCCGGGTTTCTTCAGCGAGAATCTGTATGCTGCTTCCTCGCTGATGTTCGACAGTGCCGGCGTGGCAGCGCAGGTCTTTGCCGCCGACTACAAAGCGAAAGCGGGAACCTTGCCAAGCTGGGTTGCCGGCGGCTCGTATGACGCTGCGCGCCTGATGATCGATGCGCTAAAACGAGCTGCCGTACATCCCCGGTTTATGGGGCAGGGGATTCAGAAACGATCCGACAGCAAGGTTGCAGATCGCGACCGTCTGCGCGTCGCGCTCGCCGCGATCGACGATCCGAAATCGGCGGTCGTCGGGCTGACTGGGCGGCTCTATTTCAACGGGAACCGCGACATTCCGCGCCCGATTCGACTGGGTTTCTTCCGTTACGGTTTGTTCGTCACTGCGCCGCTGCAACTCGTGCGCATCGATCAGCCCAAAGGAATCGATCTCGCCGCGGAACGAGAGGAGGGCCATGTCGTCACGTTCGGCGACCGACACTACTGGATACAGCGCGTCGTTTATACCGGCATCGACATTATTCGCGTCAATCGGATCGACGTGAAACTGAATTCGTTCAGTGTCGACTTCTATCTTTGGATGCGGTTCGCCGGCGACGATGAGGCGCAGACGCATGTCGAATTTCCGGCCTTGGCGGATCGCGGGGCGTTCGATCCGGCTCGGCCAATTCAGGCTGGACGAGAAGACGGCCTGAGCTATCGGCTCTATCGTATCAGCGGCGATTTCAAGGCTCGTTTCGATCTCCATGATTATCCATTCGACACGCAGCAGCTGCGCCTGCATCTCCAGAATACGGAACAGCGTCGCGAACTCATCACCTACGTCATCGATCGGTTCGGCTTGCGCCTCGCCGATGATGGAAGCTCGCGGGCCGAGGACGGGGCCTATTCCGGACTTCAGCTCTGGCGATTTCTCGGACTGAACTATTTTGCCGAATCTCAGTCCAGCGGATCGACGCTCGGAAAGGCGTCTTTGTTTGGTGCCGAGGCAATGACGGAATTCGCAGGCTTCGATGCGACCATCATGCTGCGCCGCAGCTCCGCCATCTACATGCTGAAGAACCTGCTGCCGCTGTTTCTGCTCGTGCTCGTCGTGTTCGCGACGCTGTTCTTTCCCGAAACCATGTTTCGTGAACGCGTGACGATTCCAGTGACCTCGATCCTGGCGAGCGCGGTGCTGCTCGTGACGGTCGCCAGTCAGGTCGGCGATGTCGGATACACGGTGGTAGTCGAAGAGATGTTCTACATTTTCTTCATACTATGCCTGATGACGATATTGGCGGGCTACAAACATGAAAAACTTCGAGACGCCGGCCGAAAGCGCGCCGCTATTATTTTGGATCACGCAGCGCGGGTCATTTATGCCGGGACGGCACTCGCTGTAATCGTCGTGCTCTACCGGCGTTATGCCGTGTGAGGCAAGCGTGGATACCTCGCCGGTCCGCCACACCTTCTTGAAGTTCGCAGCATGGGTCCGGATCTGGCCCTTCGCGACCAATCGCGCGGCACGGGGAAAAGTCCGAAGTCGAGGTGAGACCAGAAGTCACCCGCTAACGCTCAAACCGACGCTCATGCCCCGATCCGGAAGTTGGCGTCAGGGCAACGACAGGCCCGGCGTCTCCAATGCCAGCCATCCACCGTTATCAGTTGTGGGGTCATCCTGCGGATCGGACGCCTCGTGGATCGACATCTCGGTTCGCGGCGACGCAGTCGATCTCGCCGCGCGAGATACCGATATCGTGGAGCGCCATGTCGCCCAGGCGGACAAGTTGGCCTTTAGCCATCGGCGTTCGTGCCTTTCGCGAAGGGCGGCGCGGTAATTGGCGAGCAGGTTCAGCCCAAGTCGAACCGGCGCGAGGGTTTGTCTCGATGCGGACAGGCAGAGCCTGAAGATAGAAATCATAGGCCGTAAGGTTGTTCGGCCGCCGTCGCGTCGCCAACGCAATTTCCGTTTGAAGCAATTTCGGCTCAATGGCCGAGACGACAGCAACGGCGACTTCGTCCTAGAGGGCGAACACGTCCGTTAGGTCGCGCTCCTGTCGGCCCAGATGTGCGCGCCTGTCACCGCATCGATTCTAATAACCCACCTCGCCCCGCAAAGGGGCGAGGTGCTGAGGCTCAGGAGCCCTCGAACTTGAACGATACGTTGAGCTTGGCGCGATAGGCCTCAACCTTTCCTTTGTCATCCAGTTGCATATCGAGCTTGACGACCTCTGCGATGCGAAGATCCCGGAGAGATTTTGCAGCTTGCTCGACCGCATTGGCGGCCGCCTTCTCCCATGAGTCGCTGCTGGTACCGGGGAGGTTGAGACACGCAGCGCATCGGAGGGGCAGCGCCGGGCCGATTGGCGGAAGGCCGAGCTGGCGGCCGAGCGCTTTCGTGCCGCATGTGATCACGCTGATGCCTTCGCCGTGCCACGTTCTGCACCAGATCGCGAGCGTTAATCGAGGTACCAAAGATCATAAGGCACGGCGGATGTAACCGGCCTGATGATCTAGAAGGGCCCCGACGTGCCAGCGTCGGGGCCCTTTCGAGTCTCGTGGAGGCGGTCATCCAGAGTTCCGTCAGCCTAGGCCAACTCAATTAAAGGTCTGAAGCCTTAGTTTCAGCGCGCCATCCGCTTGGCGCTCGAATACGTGCACGGCCATGCCGCTCAAGGGTGTCGGCTTGCCCTCCTTGTCCTTGCCCGTGGCGCTCCATTTAGCCGAGGCAAAGATAACCTTGTCGTCTCCCCCAGCGTCGATGACCTCCAGCTTATGGCCTGTCACGCCCGCGGCGAAGAGGCCGTCCCAGAACTTCTCGATCTCCGCTGGACCGGACGAGACTTGGTGTGTAGGCGGCAGCAGCTTAGCGGTCGAGACATAGTCCGCAGCAAGTGCCTTCGCATCTTTCTTGTTGAAAGCGGCATCCCATGCCGCGTACGCTTTCTCTACATCGCTCTTAGCATCGGCGGCGAACGATATTGCCGGCGCGGTGAGCATACAAATGACCAATACTGATGCTTGGATAAGACGCATAAAAATCTCCTCTGTTTAAGTCGGCGAACAAACGAGAGACCTACCCGTTACTTTGGGATCCACATCACTCTTATCACCTCACTTTCACGCCGCCTCGCTATGCCAAAAGCTATGGACCTCTCGCGATAAGCTAAGGGATCGCGCGCCCAAAATCGCGACATATCGGTCAGAGCAAAACCATTCCAACCTAGTCGCGCTTACGTCCGCACAACTGTCTGATCTCCCGGATCAGCTCAGACGGCTCGACGGGCTTTTCCAACCACCGCACGCTTCGAAAGCGGTCGGTCAACACCTCGGGGCCGTAGCCGGTCGCAAAGACAAAGGGGATGCTCTCCGCGCAGATCGACATCAAGAACAGCAACGTCAATGCCGCCATTTGCAACTTGATCGTTCGCCTCTGAGAGTTCGGCAATAGGGCCGACTACTATCGCGCCGTGCGCCTTCAAGTCCTCGGCCAAATCACTAGCCAAAAAGTATTCATCTTCGACAACCAGAACCCGGTAACCAGCCAGCTTATCGATCGCGGGATGCGTGAGCCCTTCCGGCCCTACATCGGCGGCCTCAGTCCCGGCGATGCGAGCCATTTGTCAATCTCCGGACCCGGTACGGCCTGTTCGGCTTTCGCATGCGTGCGTGCATTTCGCGAAAACAGCAGCCGTGCGGCACGGCAGCCCCTGTCGGCGATGTCCAGTAGCACCGCTCTCATTGTCGGCTTCCGGCGTCGCATGGACTTGCTCCTCAGACCTTCGAAACAAGACGCTATGCTTGGAACATGGCGATGTCACTATTGATGGCCGGAGCCAGCTTTTCGCGCCGGTAGCATTCGAAAGCGGTAGGTCCTCGTTCCGTCGCGGGAACATTACAAATCCATCCCGCCGCCCCGTGTAACACTACGTTCCGGCCAGCCGGACTATCATGCTGGCCGCGTGGCGCATGCCACGGCGCCCGCCCATCGGACCGCCGGCCACATTCCCTCTCCGCTACGAAGGCCGGTTGGCCCGAGGGGGCACGCTTCGCCTAGGCTGGCCATGTAGCCGAACGACCTCTTGTCAGGCTGCTGAGGTTATGAGGCCCGGGCACTACTCCGGACCTCGCCTGGCGCATCGGACTCTCGTTCTGGGCGTTACGATCTCTACTCGGCTGCTTTACAATTCCCGCTTCATCGCTGGGTGACTACGGTTCTTCACTTTGACCCAGTACTTACTCCGTCCGGCCTGATACGGGCGGTCCCGCCGCTTCGACACCAGCCCTTCAAGTCCCAGTTTGCAGGCAGCTCGAAACAGGTCAGGCCCAAGCTCGCCACGTTCGAAGGGATTGACGAAGACGCCTTCAGGACGGCGCGCCAGCAGGCGCTCCAAGTTCGCCTTTCGCATCGACAGCGGGAGCATGCGGAGGTCGTCACGCCCTTCGGCGAGGATATCGAAGGCGCAGAACTGCACTTCGTGATCGTGCTTGCGCGAGTGGAGCGCATTAAAATCTGAGATGCCATCGACGCCCAGTACGACCGCCTCGCCATCGAGCACGAAGTGCTTCTGGCGAACCTTGCGGGCGGCCTCGACTATCCAGGGGTAGCGGCTGGTCCAATTTGTAGCCGCCGCGCGTGATCAGGCGCGCGCGGTCGCCATCACGCTCCAGGCGGAGGCGATACCCATCGTATTTCACTTCATGAAGCCAATCGGGGCCGTCCGGGACCGTTATGCCCGGCAGGCAAAATTCAAATAAAAGCATGCGGGAAAAATAGGCATTTGCCGCCTGAATACGAGATGGAGCTTGGGCAACCGGCCACAAGCTGGCGGCCTGCTCTACGGCCTTGGCGGCAGATCAGGGGTAATTTCGCTACCGGCGCTTTCTCCGATAGCTTGCTCCACTGCCGATGCGAGCACAGCAAGGTGTTCGGCCAATCTGGCAAACAACTCACGCTTTTTGGGGTCGGTTGCCAAATCTCGAATAAGGGCGCACTCAGCGGCGTCTCGCCGAAGCTTCTCTAGCTGGGCCTGCATGTCTTTCATTTGCGGCCTCATGTTCCCTTGTGGGAACGTTACAAATACTTGTTCCAGGTCACAAGTGAACAAGCGAAATCGCCGAAGTGGACTAGCGTCCAATTGCATGGCGCACCTCCTCACGCGCCAGCCGTCGGACCGCCTGCCCCCTGTTGCCCCTCCAGCCCCTAAGGAGGGCAGGCTGGTCCGAGGGGGCTTTGCGCAGCATCAAAGCGAGATCCTGGTCCCCGGATAGGCTGGACACGTAGCCGAACAGCCTGTTGTCGGGCTGCTGAGGTTATGAGGCCCCGGGGCTCCGAGGCACGCCTGGCCTCGTTTTCATGCTCTTACCGACTGCTTGGGCGAGATCATTGGAGGCTCGACATGTGCACCAAAGATTGTGCCGACCATCTCAACGCAACCGTGCGCTATGCCCTAGAAACAACCCGTGCAATCGCAGTCTGCCCGTTCCATGCTGATGTCATCGTCCGCGTATGCGACGATGCAGTCGACAGCCACGCCTTTGAGCGTGCCAAGAGGATCGTCAAGAGCGACGGCACGCACTGGGAGACGCAAGACCTCAGGGAAGAAATCGCCCGGCAGCTGAACATAGCGGCAGATGGTGAGTGTCCTCGTTGCGCTTTACATTGAACTTACGCAACGGCGCAGAGACAAGCGAAACAGTTCGTTAGCTTTCTTGTGACTAGCTAAGCGCGTGCCGATTACCGCCGATTGCGGCACATTGGAATGGGAATGCCGGCCCCGGCTGTTTAACCCCATCCTGCGGCTGGGGCCGTTTTTGAACTTTCGCAGCATTGTTCAACCCGGTCACAACCATGTTTAGAGGCATCGCTATCGCGCTATTTGGAATGGGCATCTTTTCTCAGCTTGATCGCGCGCTTTTCTATGGCCGCAATACCGACGCGGCACTCAGGCTGATGCACGAGATTGGCCGAGGCTTTGGGCTGTAGGTCTCAGGCGTTGCTCGGCATTTCCCTGGTCTAGCCATGCCGCACCTTCCGAACCCCAAGCCCGTTCGTCCCGGTCCTGGTCCTGAACAGCGACTGCGTGAATTGCAGCGTGCGGTATCGGCGCGCCATGATCGTACTACTAAGCTGCGGTGGGCTATGATGGCATTGATCGCAATCGCTGCCATTTTGGTTGCCTATCCGGCTATTTGGCTCCTTGTTTCGAGTTCTTGGCCGATCACGACACCGCTCAGACATATTGCGTCCGCCCCCAACTGTGAGTTTGCCCGCTTAGTCGGCTTGGCACCCGCGAGGCGGGGGGAGCCCGGCTATTGGAAACACCACGACCGCGACGGGGATGGAATTGCTTGCGAGCCATGGCCGTCACGGCGGGGAGCTGCTTCGCCGGTATTTTCGACTAACAACGGCTAGACCAAAAGGCTCAACGGCCCAGTCGTTTTCGGCGCTCCCAACGGCTACTTCTTCAACAGTACTCCGATGGTTCGCGCCATTCGCCTAACCGATCCGGCGTGGCGGCCCAGTTCGGCGGCTATTCTCGATGCGCCAACTCCCTGCCGCGCGAGCCTAATTAATCGGCGGACCTCCTGCTCGGCCCATTGCTTTGGCTTTGGCGTTTTCATGGTGCGGCGCTCGATCCGCACCAGTTAACCAGCGAGCGTAATGACAGACACTTGGGAAATTTACGGGTGGGCTCCCTGCCTGAGGCCGGCCCTCGCCGTTGAACGGCAAGCTCGATGCTTGTCGGATCTCGGCCGTAAACCGGGCGTAGCGCTGCGCTTGCGACGAGCGCTGCTTGTGACCCGTAGGTGACTTCCCCGTGTCTATCAAACGGTCTGCTGCTGAGGGTGAACCGGAAGCAGCTTGCAACTGGATCAACCGCCGTTTTTGATCCTAATCAGACAAAGCTCTGGTTCGTGTTGAGATGTCGCTGACCAGATAGTTCCAGTTGGATGATCGGTGTGCACGTCGTAGGTTTTCGCATGGAATGCGGCGAGCTGGGACTACCGTCGTTTAGGCGTGACAAAGGTGACGCCCAGGGGATTTCCCTTGGCGATAGCGGCGGGCGCGCCTAGGGCGCTATGCCCCACGGCGTACCGCACCGCGCCCGAACTGTCGGTGGCCTCAGAGCACTGGAGACGTACTGAGGACACGCACAGACATGTTGTCGGGTCATCATTCTCGGTCCGGCACAGTTTTGAATCTTCGATCCTCCAACGGTTGATGAAGATTGCACCTGCGGTTTCGGCTGAAGGAAGTTGGAGATCCGCGCCCTGTACGTGCGTCGGGATTGTGATCACGACGACACGACCATCTGGGCTGAAAAACTCGCCTGAGCGACCGTCGGCTTCACCCTTGCTGTCAAGGTGCACCGATCAGCCGCGCAGTTGCTTCCGCATCTGTCAATGTCGTCCCACAATAATGTGTTTCTGCCGCGTGTTGCCCGACATCCGGCTGAAGGAGTTGGGGCTGTGAGGCGGGATCAAATGTCGGAAAGATTGTGTTACCTTGGACCAGATCGAACTCGTTCGTCCTAGAATCGAGCGGGTCAGGATCGAGCTTGGCCCTGCCAAGGATCTGGCCGTCTCTCGCCGACGCCGAACTGGAGCGCGGGGTAAAGATCAGAGAAAATGAGCGATCTGCACACTGCTCGTACTGAGCGCTTTGGCAGAGCCGACTTTCTTTGATGGACACGAGCAAAAGGTCACACCCCGCAGCCTCGGCTAAGCGCGTTCGGTCTTTGGGAGGCACTTCGGAGGGATTCCACCCCCGACAATAGTACTCGACGGTTTCGGTTAGAAAGTAGCGGCGATCAGGAGCCGATTTCCCATTTCCGACTGATCTCAGAGTCTTCCCGACGAGAAACTTGAGTGCCTCAGCGCCGTTCAGCATTACTTCATCGCCAGAAGCCGATCGCGCAGGGCTTGCGATATTGGTCGCAATCAACAGTAAGCCGACACCGCCCCACTTTCGCGGACCTTTTGCTGGTACAATCTTTGGCAACGAAACACCGTCAAGCCTAACCCACTTAGAAGCTAAAGCAGCTAAACACGATTGCAAGCTGAGATCGTTCGAAACTGCAACTGCACTGCTTGGTTCAGTGCCGCGAGAGTCGCCTCCTGGCCCATCTGTGACCTCGGAGAATGTCCGCTCTTCGTCCGATGTCGGGGGGTGACGGGACATCGGTCTGCCGCTCGCTCAATGAGTACATGACTTGGTCGGTTCGATCCTCCAATATCAAAAAAGGCCCCGCATCGCGGGGCCTTTGTCTTGTTGGGTCCGACCCGGCCTATCGCCGCGTGCCTACTCCGTATAGCTCGCGCTCGCGGCGGATGTCGTCGGGAGCGAGCGGCGGGCTTGCGGCGTCGAAGTCGGTCCAGCCGGCCTTCTGCCAGGCCGAGCTGCGGTCTCGAAGGTTCACGGACATCTCATCGAGCAGCGCATCGAGGCGGGCGCGATCCTGCTCGGGCACTTTCACGGCTCGCGAAACACGGCTGAAACAATCCTGAAACCCGATTGTCCTGAACTCCTCAGCCGCGGGCCCCGACCAACGGATCGAAAAGGAGAGACAATCATGATTCAGATCGGTTCGAAGGAAGAAGTCGCGTTGCTTTTGGCGCTGTTCGGCACCCACACTCAGCCGGTCAGGAAGCCGAAGCCGAAATCCTCGCGCGGGTGAGGCGCGAATCGCATGTCGGGTTTGGCCGATTGCCAGAGCCTCCTGCGTCTTTTGATCGCGAGGGGAGATCCCCATGCGATCCCGCTCGCCGAAAATGCCATCGATCAGTATCTGGCCATCACGCCGGCCAGCGCGCGTGGGCGCGGCCTGTGCGAGCTCCAGCGCGACGCACGCGACCAGCACGGGGCCGCGGTCGGCGTGCAGCGCTCGTTCGCGGAGACGGTGGACGCCTACATTGCACGAAAGCTGACGGAGGAATGAGCGGGCCTTGGAGGGGCAGGCAGACGAGGCGATCGACCTGCGCGACGACGGCGGTCCCGTGATGCAGGTGACATTCTGGTTTGAGATCGAGAATCTCAAGACGCGATCGCGCGCGCGATCATTGAGGCGTGAGCAAGTTCGGCGGCGGCTGCTCGGGCTCCAGCACGGCGATCTTGCGGCCGAGCTGCCAGACCTCGACCTTGCCGTGGCGGGTGAACTGCCGTGCGAAGGTGAGGGCGGAGGCGTCGGACGCCGCCTCGAACGCCTCGGCGGAGCGGAAGACGCCATCATCGCCGACGAGGTAAGCGCGATATTGATGGCAGTGATCGCTCATGTCGGAGTCCTCAGCCCCGACGAATGCAGCCAGGCGTCGATCTGCATGGCGGTCTCATCCTGCCGCGCCTTGCGCAGCAGCAGTTCGCGGCGGCGTCCCGGCGCCAACACGCGGGCTTCGTCGCGACAGCGCGCGGCCTCGTCTGCCAGCCGTTCGGAAAGTGTCTTGGTTTGTTTGAAGCGTCGCCGCTTCAGCATGGCGCATCTCCCTTTGTCTAAGTGGGGCGGGAGCGCAATCAGGGCGTTCTCATCACCGATAAATGCCACGGACCGTGCGGTGATAGGTTAACCCTACGCCTCCATCTGCGGAGAGTCTGTATCTTTTGATATGCTGCGAGAGCTAATTTTCGGGTGCAATTTCAGCCGTTTGTGCCACTTACTCATCTTGAGTGCAGGCAATTTGTAATGTCCAGTTTTGAACAAAGGCAGCCTCAGGTCGTTGACCCTCATCACCGGCCAAGGCTCTGTCCGTGGGCGTCGGTGGCTGAGAGACCGAGCGCGCTCCCGCCTGCAAAGCAAGGGAGCACGGCAAACGACAATCATACGCGCCGCATTCACGACGAGGCTGCCGCTATCGCGAGGCAGAGTGCATACATTCGCGACCTCGTCGCGCGATCGTGCGAGATCCTGAAGCAGCCGGTGCCGGACACGTTTCTGGGCCGCAGGACCCACGAGCCTTTCCCCGGCGAGCCCAGCTCTTCGCCGGAGGACGAGCGCTGACCGTCGTCGCGATCGCGACTGTCGGCAGCAGGCCGGTTTGCAGCGCGCGGATTTGCCTGGCATGGGCGCAAATGGCCCGGTCGGCTTCGAGGCGGGCGGCATCGGCGCGCGCCAACAAGGGATCGCGCGTTGATCCGCGCACGGCGATGCAACGCGGCATCTTGCCGCTCGTTCCCGGCAGCGGTGGCGCCGGGCGCCGACGAGGTCGTGAAGACGCAGCTGTAACGGACCGGACGCCGCACGCATATCACCGGCAATCTGCGAGAGGCGGGGAGCAGCCAGGGGAAGTAGGCGGCGTTCGTAAGTCCTGTCTGCGCTCGCACGAGCGACGGATCAATCTCTCCCGTTGGCGAAGCCAAACCAGGCGAATGGGAGCGCTGCGGCGCAGAGGGCTGCCATGGGAAAGAACGCGGCTCCGGCCCACGAGACGTAGAGTGCACCAGACGCGAAGGTGAGTGCCGCCGTGACCACGCCCGAGCCAAATGCATAAAGAGCGTGTGCAGTTGCGACGACACTTGGTGCGACCAAGGTTGTCATCATCCGCATGCAAGCGAGGTGAAGCGAAGCGAATGTCAACCCGTGTAACGGCTGTATTAGTGAGAGCAGCAACACCGAGGTGGTTGCGCCGGCTACAGACCAGCGAATGACTCCCGCCGTAGCCGCCAAAACGGCCGCACTACGCACCCCAAGCCGATCGAGGAGCTCTCAACCGGCGAGCATGAACACCAACACCTCAGCAAGTACCGCCTCCGACCAAAGGAAGCTAATCGCGGAAGTGCTAATGTCGGCTTGGCTCCGCCTGATCACAGCAAACGCATCGTGCACAGCATGGCTGCCATAGACAAAAGCTGTGACGACAAGAACGATTCGAAACCGCGAGATCCTGAGTAGAGCTTGCAGCTCTGACGCAGGAAAGAATGGCGCGGTTTGCAATGCGGCTTGACCAGCCCGGGGCAGCAGTGCTGTGGCGCCAGCGGCGGCGATCAGGAAGACAGCATTCATCCAGATAATCGGCGAGAGATCCGTGGGGCTTATCAGCTGTCCAGCAGTCAATGTCCCCAATACGAATGCCGCGGCGGCGGAACCGCGGATCCACCCATACTCGAATTGTCTTCAGGGCCTCGCCGTATTGACCGACAACGCACCAGCTATCGAGGTGGTAGCGGCAGCCTGAATGAGGGTAACAACCAGCAACAACCAGAACGCTTCAGCGCCAAACAGTGCGACGGCTGCCGAAGCCGCCAAGGCAGCGCGGCCTGCGAGCACGAGGCGAAATGACCCGAGCAAATCCGCCAGCATTGCAACGAGCGGTCCAGAAACAAGCCGCATTATCATTGCGACAGCGAGGAGAAACCGATCTGCTAGTGGTGCACGAATACGCACAGGGGGCGATCCATGGTTTGCTGTGTTGCGTCACACGAAGTGTGACGCCTTAGATCCGAGCGTGCTCTCGGCTTGCATCGCGATCGGGGCCCCACAGACAGGCGGTCCGATTGCGGTATTCGTTGCGATAGCGCGATGACTGCGAGCGTCCAGCGGGGCTCGAGATTTCCGGGATGGTTGACATAGCTGAGCAGGCGCGATTGCCCGTGATTCAGCTGATTTATCCAAGCCCGATCACGTTCGCAGCTCAACCCAGAAGGCGATTCCGCCGGAACATAAAACCAGTCGGAACGAATTTTCTGGAGACCTCAAGGGCGCGGCTTTCGCAGCTTTCCAGCGCAATCTTCTGGGAGAGCATGACGTCTCCGATTGGCAGTTCGCCCCGCGGCAGGAAACACAGCCCGACCGTCGGACCTCCCCTTTCGTCGACCTCGCAGACATTCGTCCCTCTGCCCGCGTAGATCCTGTACTGCTTGCCGGTGTCCCCGCCGATCACCTCGAAATAGCCTTGTGCCGCGAACTGCGCCGATTGCGCCGGCGATAGCCACTCGCGCAAGAGCCGCAGCGAGCGGCCCTCCGGCGTTCTTTCGGCGCCCAATCGGATGAAGAGCGCGCGGATAGCTCTCTTGCGCGAGCGTTCACGCGGGCGAGATGGGCTGAAGCCCAACATAGCGCGGGGTGATCAACCCCCGACCAGTCTAGGGAAGAAGACGGTTTCCTCAGCGGTCGGATCGAATGAGCGGATCTGCGTGACCTGACCCGGGCCCGTCCGGACCGCCGCCGTGAAACCGCCATCTGTGAGCGCGTAGAAGCGCCGCTGCGCGTTCGCCAGCTCTCGTGCGTCGTCAGGATTGAATGGGTGATGGCTGTCGCCGGTACGGTCCATCACGATCTGGATTGCCATGATCTTCCTCCTCGGAATGCTGAGGGCCAGGGACCTGACTAAGTATCCGACTGATGCTGTGGTGGTTCAAGAGGAGAAGTTGCGGTCGCGAACTTTCGGACATAAGGCCCCGAGCTGATCTTGGCCGGATAATAAGAAAGACGCAGAACCATTGTCGCGCGTTGCCGAGTCACGGCGCCAGGCAGGAGCACCTCGACGCTGACCTTGCGATAATAGTAAATGATCCTGGCGCGCACCTATGAAGCAGCGCGGCGATGTGGACATACCCCCGTTTGCATTTGCGAAACGCCCAGGCTGTGCGCTGCTTGCTATGTCGAGGGGCGTGATGGCCGGCGCCGACCGTTTCCCGAGCTGCCTTCGCGGTCTGTTTGCTTGAGCGCCGTTCGTTGGCCTTTTTCGAGTAAACAGATGAACTTTCCTGATTGCCCGCTGGACGTGTGGTCAGATCGCGCCGAGGCCCCGCCATCGCATCTGCCGATGCGGCAACCGGCACCAGGCTTAGTGCGGCGGGGGAAGGCAAAGGGAGCAAGAGGCGGCCCACCTGTGTTCATTGACGGCTTGCAGGAAAGAACGCCAGCCGCAGCATCGCAAGTACTTTGGTGGACGGTCGCCTTCGGGCGGCCTTTTTCTATTGGTATCCGCACAAACGACCTCGGTTTGGGGTCCGAGGTCGCCAACCTTGGGGAAGGTTTGCTCCCGACGGGGGCTTTTGACTTGGGGACTGGTCGGGAGCTTAGATTCGACTCGGCATCGGGAAAGTCGTTCCGCTTGCCGACTAAATAAAACGGCCCCGGCGTCGTTCGCTGGGGCCGTTGCATTTCCGGATGCCGTTCCGATCGCTTGGAGCTTCTCGGGTCACTCCGAGAGGTGCCGGTTCACATTTGCGGGCCCGCTGTAGTCCCTCGGGAGGCGCTCGCCCAGGAACGTTTAGCCCCGCCCGGCGTCGAATGGCGACTAAACCCGCGGTTCGCCTATGAACAGAGCGGTTGCTTATGCGATCTCGATATTCATCGTCCTCTTCGGCGTCTGGATCATTGCTGCCGGCCTGTCCTCCGGCTCACCTGTCCTATGGATCGTCGTCGGGCTTGTCCCCATAGTGATCGGGCTTGTAAGCGCTTTCGGTCCCACCTGATGGGTTCGTCCCCTTCCTGAAGCGGAACGGCACTATGCCCGTAGAGTTGTTCCTAGAGAAGCGAACGTGGATCTAATCGAGATCGAGCGCGCGTTCTTAAAGCAGCTGTCTTCCGAACCGTGGATCAGCACTCCAATGTTCGTCACGAACTCGTCGCGCGGCTGGTGGAGTTAGGTCTAGTTGATGCAGCCCCCAAACATCGCTTTGAGCGGATACAGGTGCTACTTACGAGCTATCTGCGCTCCTTCTCTCAAAAGCTTGGGGCCAAATCCCGCGTCAGTTTTTATGGATGGAGGCGGTCGCTGGCCGGTAGCCCTTGCGCTCGTCCTCCGGCGCTCTCTGGCATGAAATTCCGGGTGCACTCCGCTGGCACGGTCCTTGCCAATCCAGCGTATCTTCCGTCGATCCTGGCAGGGAGCCGTTTCGCGATGAAACAGAAATCTCGAGTCCCAACGCCGCGCAAGCCCACTCTGACACACATGGTCTCCGATCTGGTGAGATTGCTTAAAGCAATGGAGGACCTTGAGGGGCTGAGAGAGAAGGTCCGGCTTGCTGAGAACAACCAGAGACCGCATTAGCCCGAAACGGATTGTCACGAGACCGCCTATCGCAATCAGGCTGGGAAATGCGTCGGCTTGGAAGCTCTCGCCTCCCAATGTGGAAATCCTCCGATTGAAGTAGCTCAAGGCGCCGACAAAGCTGGTGCAGTCAACGGGGCAGCGATCCACTTGTTGATGGATCGGGCTCAAGAGGCGTGTGTGAAACGGCCAAAGCGATGTTGTTGCGAAGATCTGCGAATCGACAGTCCTCGCGCGCGATTCTGGTCTCGTCAGAGCATACAGGTGATTGCCGGCCTCCTTCTCGTCGCACCGGCGATGACCTTGCCGATCCAAGCCGCCATCGATCCGGCGACAGGACCTCGGTACATGGGTCACGCTTCAGCAGATCGCGATCAATGGCAGAGGATCGATTTCCGATCGGAGCGGCTGTCCGTCCGAACAGCGCAGCACATCAATGTTGCCATCCAGACCCGAGGACCGGCCATGCAGGGCCTCATCCGTATTCCGGGCTGTCCGGTTCACCGCCGGCTCCGCACACCCTCAAAGCTCATCAGCCAAATCGAGTGCCTCGACAAACGCGTCGATCACGCGAACGGGGTTGCTCTCGTCAATGAAATCATAGAGGCATTCGGGCAACAGCGTCCGCTGCCCCACGATCCGCCTCTTCAACGAAGCGCCTCATTTTCAAACAGACAGGGTCACAAGCCGCCGATCATGCTCGATTCGGGTAAGTTCCGCTTTGCCTTTGGAAGGACGTCTATGACACACGTTAGACCGCGCGCATCGCCGTTTGCGCTTGAGGTGACTGCGGCCATGGGCAGTGTTGGTCCCCTACAAGTCGGTCCCCTAATCGCTTCAAAGTAGGTAGTGCCGTAGAGCTCAGACCGCGCCGGCGACGGCCGGGTTCTTTGTTTTGCGCAACTATGGAGGGGCAGTTGCGCAAGACGCGACATCGCAGAGTTTCAACAGACAATCCGCGATTTCAGGCATAGTAGATGATCAAGAAACCCGCCGGAGCGCGTGATTTCTTCTCGGCTCCTCAATTTCCGGCCGCTACGGCTGACCTTGGCCCGCTGGTAAACTGTTCAGTGCGCCGGCTCAGTGAACGGCGAGAGGTCCGGATGGGTGAAGAAAAGCACAGGCGCGTGATCAAGATCATCACGCAAGATGCGCGATACTCCGATGATCGCGGCGGTCAGCCGCTTCCTTGAGTTGTTGGTGACCGCGGACCGGATTTCCCGAGAGTAAACTTGACCATCGGGGTGTTCCTGAGCGGAGATATTTTCCCGATTGGGAAATTCCATTGCCAGGAAACCGTTTCTGACCATTGATTTTCCCGCTCGGGAAATTAACTTGCTTTTTTGGGGTACTTTTCAGGTTAACATTCCCGTTCGGGAAAATCGACATGGCCATCACGACCACCTCAGAGCTCGGCGCGACGATTCGGAACCGGCGGACCTCCTTAGGTCTTCGGCAGCAGGATCTTGCCTTGGCGGCAAACGTCGGCGTCCGCTTTATCGTCGACGTCGAGAATGGCAAGGAGACAAGCCAGCTCGGTTTGGTCCTCCGCCTGCTGCAGGCGCTCGGCGTCCGGCTGACGGCGGAAATGAGCCCAGTGCCAGCGGCTCGGCCGGCCAGCGAGGAATCCCAAACTTTCGACCCCGACAACTTCACGCCGTCGCCATAACCAGCAAGTCAAAAGCCGGCGGCACTGGCGAGACCCTGGAAGTCCGGTACGGCAACAAGCTCGTCGGGCTGCTGCGCCGGCGTTCAGAAGAGATCCAGGACATCGAGTTCGTCTACGATGAAGCGTGGGCGAAGGACCCCCACGCGTTCGCCGTCTCGACCCGCATGCCGCTCGCGCAAGGCGTTCACGAGCCGGACGTCGTGTACCGATGATTTTTGAACCTGCTGCCAGAAGGCCGGATGCTGCGGACGGTGGGCACCATTCTCAAGATTCCGGAGGCGAACGTGTTCGCGCTCCTCGAGGAGTTGGGAGAGGACCTTCCGGGCGCGCTCGAAGTCCATCGCCCCGCGGACCAGCGGCCGAAGCGCACGCCGCGCTATAAGCGACTGACGGAAGCCGAACTCGCCGCGGCCATCCTTCGTCTTCCGAGAAGCCACTTCTCGTTGGGGAGGAGGGCATCCACATGTCTGTGGCCGGCGCGCAGGACAAGCTTCCTGTGGTCCAGTATCCGGACGGCGACATCGGCCTCGCGCTCGACGGCGCGCCGACGACGCATATCCTCAAGCCGGCCAACAAGCATTTCTGCAACGCCGTCGAGAACGAGGCCTTCTGCCTTCGCTTGGCGGCCAAGGTGAAGCTGCCCGTCGCCGAATGCACGATCGGAAATGCGGAGGGTCTCGATTACCTGCTGGTGAAGCGCTACGACCGCGAGCCCCACGGGCGTAGCCTCCGCAGAATTCATCAGGAGGATTCTGCCAGGCCACGGGGCACATCCCGTCGACCAAATACGAATCCAATCCGGCGACCAAGCTGCGTGGGCCGACCCTGAAAGACTGCTTCGACGTCCTGCGGAACACCCAGGCAGGTGCCTTCAACGCCGCCCGCTTCGTCGATTTCTTTGTCTTCAACGTTCTCTGCGGAAACGTCGATGCGCACTCGAAGAACTATTCGCTGCTGCTGCAGTCGGGCGGCGCCGTCTTCATGGCACCGCTCTACGACGTCATGACCGACGACATCTATCCGGACGTCACGCGAAACCTGGCGATGAAGATCGCTGGCAAGAACCGCGGTCACTACATCTACGCCCGACATTGGGATCGGATGGCGGAGGAAAACCAGCTTTCCGGCGCGCAGGTAAGGCGCCGCGTCGCCGAATTGTCTCAGGCTGTCCTCGATGCGCTGCCGTCCGTCGTCGAAGAGTTGAACGCGTTGAAGAAGTCGCCGGCCTACCAGAAAATCTCGGACTACATCGCCGGCTATTGCCGCGACATGCTGCGGAATCTGAAAAGCGACGCCAGGGACGAGCCCGAAGAGGACCCGGACCACGAGGCCGCCACGCGTCCACCGGGATTCTCCTGAACATTTGAACTGCATCGCGACGGTGCAGTTAATCTGAAATACGTAAAGCCCCGCCAGCGATGGCGGGCTTTACGTATTTCAGATTATCCGTCCAAGGACAAGCGTCGATCGATCGGGACTTTTGTCCGCTTTACCTCAAAGAGCCGGCATCCAGGATGGCGATAGGATCGTCAGCTACGGGGCCAATTGCCGACGTGGCCTGCTATTCGATCACCTCATCGGCGCGAGCGATCAGCATCGCTGGAATTTCGAGCCCGAGCGTCTTTGAGGTCTTGAGATTTATTACCATCTCAAACCTTACAGGTTGTTCAACCGGGATGTCGGCGGGCTTCGCGCCCCCTATAATTTTGGCTACGTAACCGGCCGACCGGCGGTACATATCCGGAAAGCTCGGACCATACGATAGCAGCCCTCCCTCTCTGACAAAAGCGGCACCATACCAAATCGATGCTAATCGATAGCGTCCCGCCAACTCGACAAGTCGCTTGCGATTATAGTTCAGGAACGGAGATGCCATAGTTACAAGCGCATCCGCGCCCTGTTCCTTCGCGTGCGCGAATGCACCGTCAAATTCACTGGGATCAGCGGCCTGTACAATCAGTGGGTCAAGCTTGAGCGCACGCGCAGTCGCCTGTACCTCAGCCACTCCGGCCTGCCCTACCTTCGGGTCATGCAGGACCATGATCCTCGTCGTTGCTGGTACAGCCTCTTTCAGCACTTCCACGCGTTTGGCTTCCAAATCTGTGCCAGACATCGCCAAACCGGTGACATTACCGCCGGGTCGGCTGAGGCTCTTAACAACTCCTGTCCCAATCGGATCACTGATGATTGCAAATACAATGGGCGTTTTGGTTCCAGTGGCTATGAGCGCAAGTGTCGTCTCGGAGCCGGCGGTGATGATGACATCGAGATCGCGCTGTCCGAGATCTGCTGCCAGTTGTTTGATGCGGTTTGGATCGCCTTCGCCCCACAGGTAATCAACCTCGATCGTTCTGCCCTCTACAAGGCCATTCTCGAGCAGACCTCGTTTGAACCCTTCGATCTGCCGAGGATCGAAGGCGCCCGGGCTCCCAACGCCCAAATAGGCGACGCGGGCGATATGATCGTTCTTCGATTGAGCACACGCTGGCAAAGGCAACGCTGCGGCGCCAAGGCCGGCAACGAAATCACGTCGTCTCATCTTAACCCTGCTGAAAAAAAAGGCCTCGCGAAATCCCTATCGCAGCCCAGATGCTGGGGCAACTATCCATGGCTCTCAGCTCAGGCGCTGACAAGCTCCGATGTCTGAAACGGGTCATGAGTGTCGGTTTGAGCGTTAGCGGCTAACTTCTGGTCTCACCTCCACTTCGGACGTTTCCCCGCGCCGCGCGAATGGTCGCGAAGGGCCGCATCGGGACTCTCCGCAGGGGGCGACCTCCAATTGGCTTGCGGTCGCTCGTGGATGGCTAAAAGGACCTACTAACAATACGCTTTCAAATTCTTACGCATTAACGACTGGACCGTGTCGGCATGGATGGGTCTCGATCGTCCTTGGATGGACTTCCCGGATGTGTCGTTACCTCGAGCCGTTGAAATTGAACTGGAGCAATACCCATGAGAATCACCGTCAAAGCCAATGTAGCAGCCCCGATCGATCAGGTCTGGCGTGCGTATACGACGCCGGCCGACATCGTGAAGTGGAACGCAGCGTCGGACGACTGGCATACGACCGAGGCTACGGTCGACTTGCGGGATGGCGGCGCCTTCTCGTCCCGCATGGAGGCCAAGGACGGCAGCATGGGCTTCGACTTCGCCGGTACCTATACGAAGATCGCTGAACACGAGCGGATCGAATATGCGTTCGGCGATCGAAAGGCCGAAGTCGAGTTCCTGCCCGGCCCGAAGGGCGTTCTCGTCCGCGTTGTCTTCGATAGCGAACCGACCCACTCAGTCGAGCAGCAGCAGGGCGGTTGGCAGGCAATCCTCGACAACTTCGCGCGATACGTGGAGTTGCAGGAGAAGAGGTGAAGGTGTGCGAGGGCTGGAGATGGCGGTCTCTGACGGGCGTCTTCTGTTTCCGCGGAGCAACTGACAAAAACTGAACAGTGAACGGTCGGCTTAGGATCACGGGCGGTAATACTCGAACCGATCACAAGATTCCCGGTTGGCCGACATCGATTCTATGAGCCTAGACGCTTGTTGCTGGACGGACAGGATGTCGAGTTGTGGCAGCTTGACCGGCGCGCCGCTCTTTTCAAGTCTGTTTTCAAGTCGAAGACCAAGCCTTGGGACCGGGTGGGGTCTCCTACTACCGACGCACATGAACCGAGTGCCCCGCTAAATGCTTTGAATAGATAGCATTCCAGACTAGGCTGACATTGCTGCGGGCTGAGGAAGCAATGCCATTCCTATGTTTGAGACAGAAAACCTGTCCGATTTGCGATAGGCCGATGGAAGCTGCGCCGTCAGTGTCGGAGGAGGTGGAGTATCGCTGCGCCCCTTGCGACGAAAGCGATCCGATGAAATTTGCCATCGTTCGCGGCTGGATCGAAAGTCCTCTGAAGTCACCCGAGAGATAGCATCCCAGCATTGATCTGCGTCATCATCGCCGCGAGCGAATGATCGATGCTGTGCCAATGACCGGGATTATGTTCCGCTGTCCCTCTACGCATCAATTCGTGCAGCACTGGGTTGATGATGACCCAAGTGCGGCGCGGGACTCGTTCGTGATGGTGAATGCCCGGCCTGCGGCAAGATCCATTTCATCTGTCGGGCGACGCAACAAGCGGTCGGGGCACGAGAACGAATCCTGAGGCTTTGCGGCATTGCACTCTCTTCGACGAATCAAAGCAGAACGTGTGCGGAGACGGAACCAAACCGAACCTCGCTAACTTTGTGAAACGGAAGGCACGCAAAGGAGCGGCCATGGTGGTCGATTTTTTCTCTCCGGAAGTCAATCCAGCGGACGATCGGCGATATCCCCAGTCCGCTCCGGCTCCTCCAAACTCTCCTTCATACTGTACACCGCAAGACCGTCCGCGTCCTCGAGTGCGGGCTTGCACAAGGTTGGTCTGGGACGATTAGGGCAGGTTAGCGCAAGGAGTAGCGCCATGAGTAAAGCTATCCGCAATGCGACCACGAATCCCCCGATCATTACTGTGGGCGATCTCATCGATGAACTCTGCCGATTGCCAGATACAGCGCTCGTTAGTTTCCACTGCCCAATGCTCGAACATGAACTTACATTTTACCACCTTCGACGGCGATCGAAGGACGTCGTTGAAATCGAAGTGAACGCATATCCGCAAAGTCGCCCGGCCAACGCCGCTTGAGAATTGGCATTTGGTGTTCGGCTCAGCGGCCGCAGCGATCGTCTCTATCGATCCAGTGATCTCCTTGGCCATAATAGTTCACTCGAAGCTCATCGGCTTCGGCCATGAGGGTCCCTGTTCGACAATCGAATAGACCATGCAAAGTTCCGCGCGCCCTAGGTCCCACCGGCAACAAACCGGTTCGCAATGGTCGATGGACTTCGCTTTCAGCGTGCCTTGGCGACGTTGAGGAATTGATTCGTCTTCAAATTCGGTACGTCTTCAGCGAGCCAGAGAAGCGCGTCAAACATCTGCGCACGGCGGTCGACAACATGGGCGTATGCGGTGAGGTCCGCTATACCCCTGATAGCGGCGCGATAGCCGACCTCACCAGAGGTCCGAGGCGGGCCAAATGCACCGTGGCGGGAGGATTGCCGTTTCCGGTCTACCCCGACAAGCAGACTGTTTGGCAGCCCGTCCGGACTTCGCACACGGGCCATTAGTTGCTGTCGGCGGCCGTTGGCGACGGTGGAGGCGTTCTCCGTCTGCCACGCCATCACTCGTCGGATCCGATCCCGAAAGACTTGAGTTGGATATCGGTTGCAGTTCGGGGTTAATTGTTCATGCAACGAGGATCGCTGAGCTGGCAGCCAGGGATCGGCTTCCCACCATCTTTGCACCGTCGCGAGTCGGCGCGGGAGGCCTGCTCGCCTATGGAACGAGCCAAGTTGAGTCTATCCGCCGCATGGGGGTGTACGTGGACAGAGTTTTGAAGGGAGCCAAGCCGGGCGAGCTCTCGGTGGAGAGGGTTACGCCCTACGAGCTGATTGTTAACCTCAAGACGGCGCGGGACATCGGCGTCACCATCCCACCCGAGGTACTCAAGCGCGCGGACCAAGTGGTCCCGTGACGGACATGAATGCCGACCCTGAAAATGTATATCGATCACGCGTCTCCTAAGGGTCAAAGACTGCCTTAGGCAGTCAGCATGGCCTTGGTCGGGTCACCTCTATGAAGCGGACATCCCCGCGCTCTGGGCTGAGGTCAGCCACGGGCCGAAAGGCGAATTACTCCGGTGATAAGCGCAGGGATTTCCGCCCCAGGCAATATGTGCGCCGTCGCTCTCTCCCATTTGTCAACGTGGTTGACGGTAATTGCCCGGAATTGCTGTTGCGCAAACTATTGGATGGAGTCTTCCGGCACCAGCCATGATGAACGTGTCTTCGCAAAACTGGTCGTGGTGGTGAAGTTCGGCGCATGTGTGACCGGCTGCATTAGCGGTGTCATGGCGCGCGATATGGACTTCCGAGGTGAACGGCGCCGTTGAAGTTACCATCGCCTGCACCTCTTCCCTAATGAACCAATGGCCGGCGACAGCGCGACCGGCGACGGTGTCGTCATGCTGGCGGGCGCGCAGACGCGGCAGACGACTGAACTGATGATCTGATCAATCGGGAAAGGCGTTATCCAACAGAGGAGTATCCTATGAAGTTGGCTCAAATATCAGCACTAGTCATTTGTCTGCTCGCCGCGCCGGGAATTTCGTTGGCCGCGGACGCCAAGGGGGACGTGCAGAAGGCTTACGCCGCTTGGGATGCCGCATTCAACAAGCACGACGCGAAAGCCATCGGCGCTTCCTATGTCGCGACGGCAAAATTGATGCCGCCCACACATCAGGTGGCGTCAGGTCCGGATGAGATCGAGAGTTTCTTTGCCGGACTCTTCGCGAACGGTGTGACGGGTCACAAGTTGGAGATGATCGACGCCGGCGGAGACGACAAGGTTGTATTCGGCACAGCAAAGTGGAGTGCCACGGGTAAGGACAAGGAGGGCAAGCCATCTCCGTTGGGTGGTTTGGCGATGCACGTATTCGAACGCCAAGCCGATGGATCGCTCAAATTGAGGCTGCAAACATTCAACTAAAGCGGTCGAAGCTTAATCGGTCCGGTGAGGCGGCAGCCTCACCGGACACCAAGGGCTACTTGTCCCGGTGCAAGATATGTCCGGGTTAGGTCATTTTCGACCGACTTAGCCGGTTATCTCGCCGGTTGATGTCCGTGTTGCCCCGGAAGCAGACCTGAAGGAGAAGGGGGCGAATGCGACCCCGGCAGCAGCCGCAGGGCCCTCGTGATGCCGCTAGTCAAATCGCACATGTGCGGCAAAGGCTGCCGCACGCGGCGGTCTCAGATACGAAACCTGCTGACAGGGATCGGCTTCATTCGTCCTTCCATTTGATCGAGCAGCCAATAGACGCCTTTTGGTCAGCCGGCGCCAGACCGGTGGTCGCAATCGCGCGCATGGCCTCGACAAGCTCTCGGGGCGCCCCCGCGCGAGGCGGAGTTGTGCGCCCTTCGTCGAGCCGGCCGCGATATTTGAGCTTGCGGTCGGCATTGTAACCGAAGAACTCCGGCGTACAGACCGCCCCATACGCCCGAGCGACTGTCTGGGTCTCGTCGTGGAGATATGGAAACGGGAAATCATGAGCCTTCGCGAATCGCTTCATATTCTCAAATGAGTCTTCGGGATAGCTCGCCGCATCGTTCGAGCAAATCGCCGCAAAGCCTATGCTCTCCGACATCAGCACGCGGGCGTCCGAAACCATGCGGTCGATCACCGCTTTAACATAGGGGCAATGGTTGCAGATGAAGACGACGACCGTGCCTTTTTCGCCTGCAACGTCGTCCAGTGCGTAAGTCTTGCCGTCGGTGGCCGGAAGCTGGAACAGCGCCGCCGGCGTATCAAAAACAACTCGGGTAGCTGCTGTCGCCATATCGCACCTCCTGGTGCCCCAGTATATGCTGACGACGGCCTGTTGGGGCACAGTTTCCAAAACCTGTTCGCCAGTCGCGTCGCTTTGGCCATACGTCACCCATTTCCGGTCGCCCCTTAACAGCCGCCATTTGGACGTGCGCGGGAATTCGTCGGTGTGGGCCACGAACGGACGTTAGCACCTCCAATGCCCCGGCGGGTGGGGCGACGACAATAAGATAGTGCTGTCTAAAGTTTGTTCGCCCGGCGGCTCTGAATGATTGTCTCAACACTCACCGCCGGCCGCGCTCCTGCGATTTTCTTTCGCCGATCAGACAGGGCACCCGGGGCTCTTTGTCGGCGGCTGGGACGATCCCGCTCTCTAGCGTGAGGCCCGCAACTTCGCGAACAAGCTTGGTCCGGATCGCTTCCTGGAATTTTTCGCGATCTTTAATCGTCATGCCGAAGGCGCCCGGCCCTCCGATCACGCAGTGGCCGCGGCAGTTGGCCGCCACACACCTGATAGGAACGACTCTCCGACACGGACATTGAGAAGCCGGTCTGTGGCGATACCCGGCTTAAGGTCCCGCCATCCACCCGGGACGGCCTATCGTCTGACAGGCGTTGGGCGATGGGCCGGTTCTCGCAAGGCGGGTAATCGTATCCGAACCTCGGCCACTTAGTCCAATTTTCGAAGTGTCCTGAGTTGAACTACTACTGCCCGGTAGCGGGATTAGCTCGTGATGGTGCACCTGACAGGTTGATCATGTTTTGGGACCACGTTGACTGGTAGAGTCCAGAATTGAGGAGTGAACAAGCAGAGGCCCGTCCAAATCCTTCGCACATGTGACCCGACGCAGCGGCACCGATTCATTCCGGTGGGTCATTCCCTTTCGGCTCTTGTAAGAACTTCGGCAGGCGGCCCCGCGGCTCGCGATCACGCGGGGCGGGGCGTTCGGACGGGTCGCGGCCGAGCTTGGATTGCAGCTCGACGAGGTCGGTGAAGACGTCGGCCTGGCGGCGCAGCTCGTCGGCGATCATCGGTGGTTGGCTGGCGATGGTGGAGACCACGGTGACCCGCACGCCGCGGCGCTGGACGGCCTCGACAAGGGAACGGAAGTCGCCGTCACCCGAGAACAGCACCATCTGGTCGATATGCTCGGCGAGCTCCATGGCGTCGACGGCAAGCTCGATGTCCATGTTGCCCTTGACCTTGCGGCGGCCGGAGGCGTCGATGAATTCCTTGGTCGCCTTGGTGACGACGGTGTAGCCGTTGTAGTCCAGCCAGTCGATCAGCGGGCG
>NZ_FNCU01000083.1:0-22189 GCF_900099855.1 Bradyrhizobium sp. Rc2d
CGAGCAATCCAAGTCTGGCTGAGACTCCGGGAACGGCTACAGAACCCTGACCGCTCCTGCAGAGAACCTTTAACAGGGTTTTCGAAGGGACTAAATCGGCGCCGCCTACCATGCAGGAAATTGAATCAGCCAAACACAACTTGGCCTTACCGATCACTTCCGAAGGCAGCGATTCATACCTGAGCGACGACACCCATCGCGCCAATCTCTCGGTCGTTTTTGTCATGAAGTACGCCTCTTAGCAGCCGATCGGATGTAGTGCGTGTTGGAATGGCCGGATAGACCCTCCCCGAATTGAATAAGCTCTCAGGTCAAAATCATTGAAGCATGCCGTGCCCTGAACTTTTGTGCCGCCTGCGCCGCTAGAGCACCCAGTTCGAGCCCCAAACCTCGATTTGCAACGCCGAGTTCATTGAGCAAATCGATCACTACGTCGTAGCCGTCCGCGGCAGGATTGCCGATGAGGTTTTTCCGGATAACCGATCACGCTAGAGTGCTGCAGGAACGTCTGGTGGAGAGCTGCCGGCGCATCCATCTTACGTACGACGAACGTTGGCTCCTCTTTGTGAGAGGAAACAACGAGTCTTTGGGGAATTGTGGTTGGGCCGCCGGTGTGGCCTGTAAGATACGCAAGGTTGGACGGGTTGTTTATGATCAGCGCTTCGATATCGCGCCGTGCCATTTCCGATTTCACCGCGGCCAGTCTGGGCATATATTTGCTTCTCGGAAAGTTGCGGTCCTTTGCTGATAGTCATTGCCTTCTCCGCAGCACATTTTGTTAGTTCTAAATTGCGAAAGTCGAGCTCGACCCGCGCGGTTAGTCAGCTTCGTGCGCTCCCCTCTGCGGGACCCCGCCCGCGCGAGGGCAGTCGCGGTAATGGTTGCATCCCGGTTTCCGGAGCGCAGCGAGATCGGCGATGTTAGTTTGCATCAGGCCTGCGTCCCGTTACGACCTGATAATGACCTCCCAACTCCTGCACTTTTGTGTCGCCCACGAGGACGCCAGCGGCACCGGAACGATGTAGTTCGCGAGGCCTCTTTGAAGATGTAGTTCGCGAGGCCTCTTTGAAATCGTCTGCGACAAGAAGAGAGATCGGCACGGGCGAACGCGGCGGCTACGCACACATCGATCACTAGGCCCCGCTCCATCCTATTGCAGCTGACCGACATTGTTGGAAAGAGACACCGAAGCCGTCGATGCCGGGCACATGGATTCTCTTGAGCCCACCCCCACGGATGTTCCGGTATATGGGTCCGAGGATCGGCGGCATCGTCAGTGGCTCGCTGGCCATCCAGCAAAAGGATTAGACCCATCGAGTTAAGTTGAGGTCGAGCGGCATGATTCCCCTGAGATCCCTGACTCTCCGTATTGAACATCCCTAAAGTAACTCTCTCGCAGTTCACAGCGCTGCGATGCAGTTCGATAGTGCGTGCTCTGTGCACTTTTATAGGATTCCATCATTGGAAGGTCGGGTGTAAGCTTGCGAAGCAGCGCAGAAATTCAGCGTTTTTTAGAGCGCTGCGCAGGATTCCAAATAGATGGGGCGCCGGTACGATCGGCAAGCCAATCCTCGCTGAGCTCAGCACTAGGGAGATCGCGCTTGGACTCCGTGGCTTTCCGTACTGTGCAGATGTGGCAGCAGCCCGCCGATTTCTGAAGCACGCCAAGCCCCGCGCTCGCAGAATTTCGTATCGTGCATCTGGTAGAGTCCTGAAGTTTGATTGGCTACGATTGCAAGAGACTGCTCGTTCTACGCAGCTCGGGTTTTGATCATTAGCAACCCGGATTGCATTGTTCAGTACGTCGGCGCAGCGAGATGAGGTCTCAAGCGTGGCTCGAGAATGGGTTTGCGCTTCTCCACGAACGCGCTCGATAGTCGGTTCCGTCCTGGTCAAATTCTCTGCCTCCTACTCCAATGACACGAGGTCATGGCGTGGTCCAAATTGTTTTCCGTCACGCCGAATGCAATCGAGCACCCCTACGCGAGCGAGGTCGCGAGTAGGCCGGGAAGCAAGAGCCGTTTGACACCGCGCTCACCGATCGCGCCGAAGGGCCCACTATTTGCTTCCATGAGAGGTCATGATTGGAGCAGATCTGAGCGCGCTAGATTTCGGCACGTGACGAGCCCGCGCATTGATCAGGGCCGTTGGCGGCATCACATTGTCGTTGATGTTGCATGCTGCATTCCTCGCGGGTGACGTTTGACCGGCCAATGCTCGTGAATGACCGGCCCAATGCTTATGAGGCGACAGATGACATCCTTCTGCTGTCTGAACCAACTACTAGCGTTGGTAGTTTATCTAGGCCTAACTTCGTTATCTCCGCTATAGGATGGCGCGGGCAGGAAACATGCAATCGCAAGCATTCGAGCCTCCGGCAGCCGTAGGCTTGCAATCTCAAGCCCACCATAGCGTGTAAAAGCCAAACCGGCTTCCGAACTTGTTTACGGCCGGGCCGGCTGCTTACATTGCATGCGTGAACCGATTGAGCGGCCGCCTGAGACCGAGGTTCTCTCTCAGGGTTTGTCCGGAGTATCCGGACCTGTATTTGCCTCTTCGGCGCAATTCGGGAACGACGAGCTCAACAAAATCCTTGAGCCCGCTAGGAACAATCGCCGGCATTACGTTGAACCCGTCAGCCGCATGCTGATCAAATGTATCCACCATGACGTCGGCGATTTCATCTGGAGTTCCAACAACCATTAGATGGCCACGGCTGTCCGCCACCAAGCGGATCAACTGTCTCCACGTGAATTTGTGCTGAGCGGCTATGTCGAGGAGAACCTTTTGACGACTCTGGAAGAAATTCGTCTGCGGTAAAGTGTCCGGGACCAGTGAGTCGAGATCCATCGAGCGGAGATCAGTGACAAACCCAAGCCAACGATCGGCAGCCCCGATTAAAACATCCATGGGCGTATACGATTGCAGTCTCTGAAGCTTCTCAGACGCCTCTTGCGTCGTTCTCCCAACGATCGGCATGATGCCCGGCATGGCTAGCACCTGGTTGTCTTCCCGCCCGAGTGCGCGCGCTTTCTCTTTGAGAGTTGCGTAATGTCGTTTACCGTCTTCTAAAGAAGGTTGTGCCGTGAACACGACCTCGCCGATCTCTGCAGCGAACTGTAGTCCGATATCGGATGCACCAGCCTGAACCAACACGGGATACCCCTGCGGCGGCCTTGCGATGTTCAGCGGGCCTCTGACTGATAAGCAATCGCCGCGATGATTAAGCAAATGCAACTTCTTGGTGTCAGCGAAAATACCACTTTTCTTGTCGCGAACGAAAGCGTCGTCTTCCCAAGAGTCCCAAAGTCCCTTGACAACTTCTACGAATTCTCTTGCACGAGCGTATCGCGTGTCATGATCGGGAAGTTCCCTCTCGCCGAAGTTCGCAGCCTCGAACCTGCCTACCGAGGTGACAATGTTCCAGGCCGCACGTCCTCGCGATAGGTGGTCAAGTGAAGCGAACATGCGTGCAAGATGATAAGGCTGATGGTAAGTCGTCGTCGCTGTCGCGACAAGACCGATCTTGTGGGTTCTTGACGAAAGCGCCGACAACAGCGTGATTGGCTCAAACCCATCGTTTCGGCTTACACGAGCTATGCTTGCGTGATCTTGTTCGAACACGCTTGGGCTATCAGCAAGAAATAAGAAGTGAAATGCGGCACTTTCGGCAAGAGATGCCAGATGAGCATAATGCTCGACATCAATTCCGCCATTCGCTGGCACGCTCGGATCGCGCCATGCACCTTCGTTATATCCGGCTTGAGTGAGAAACAATCCGAGCTTTATTTCATCGTTACGCCGCATACTTTATCTCCCTTTGAAGTTGACTATCCTCACACGCACCGCGGTCAGCCGGTGGATCGTGTGACGGCAAGGTGCTTCATCGCTCGACTCTAGGCAATCACCAGAGATTTCGATGACAGCGCCCTTTGAAGATCGCTCCGACAGCGCATGCATTAGCGCAACTCCCAAGGAGAACGCGCTGGCAATTCGTTCGAGTCTTCCATGGGGTCGAGCACGTCGACGCATCGCGATAGCAGAGAGAGCGCGCAATTAACAAGATGGATGCCAAGAGCAGTTTGACATGCGCGCTCACCGATCGCGCCAGTGAGCCCGTTCTGTGCTGCCATGAGAAACGAGGGGTCACGATTGGAGCAGACCTGAGCGCGCAGGATCTCTGCACGAGAAGCCCCCCATTGTCCAGGACCGTTGGCAACGTCCCATTGTGACTGATGTTGCACGTCGAACTCCTTGCAGGTGACTATCAACCGGCCCGCCAATCACCAACCGGTAAGTGACATGCTTCTATTGTGTAACTCAACCACCAGCGATGATAGTTGACCGGATCGCCAAGCTTCACGCGCTGGAGCGCTGCGATGGCCTGCGCTGGCAGTTGCGGGATGGATTCGACCAACCCGGGCGCCGGCATTGCCACCCGTAATCGCACCGGTTATGCTTTCCTGAGACTACGCGAGTTGCTGCACCCAACGCTCGCTACCAGGATTGGACAATATGCTCTGGGCGAAAATCCAATCTTAGCGTCTCACACGGATGCTAGCATTTTGCGTGTGTGTTTGGACGGACCGCGGTGGTTTGAGCTCAGAGGAAACTCCCAAAATCTTGCTGTTGCCGCTCTCGCCGAAGCTTACAAAGCGATCGCCTCCGGTGCTTTGGTGAGATTGTTGATGGCAATGAGCCGTGCGGTTTCTCACCGGTCGATCATGGCCGACTGTACGACCACGAGCGCAAGGATGTAGCGGCACGGTCGGTAGCGCGTTCCGGCGAATTTCGACGACCCTCGTTCACTTGCGCACCTGTATCGTGCCGAGCACGTCGCGATGGCTGTCGATAAAGCTTGCGAACACATCGGCGATGAACTCGGCGTCAGCGTGGGTCATGGATACCGAGATCGAAGCAGCAGCGCCATGCGGCAGAATGATCCCGTTCACCGCAAAGAAAGGCGTAAGCTGCATCATTAGAATTGCAGCGGCCGGCGCGGGATACGTCTTTTGAATTTGTGCTATCGGATGGATAAGAAGGAGCGAAGCTGCTCCGGTCACACGCAAGGGGATGGCCCGACTAATCCCGCCCCGGGCAAGGTTTCCAAGTGTCTCCAGATCGGCAAGAGCCGCATGGTCTAGATGCCGCATTGCGACGAGCCCCATTGTCATTGATAGGGATTAGCGGAAAAAATGGCTGCGTTGAGGAAGCAATGGCCGGCCAACCGAAGCATCGAATACTTCCATCACGTCGTTGCGTCCCTCTATTGGTCCAATCAGCAAACCGCCGCCGATAATCTTGCCCATGCTTAAGAGGTTCGGAACAAGGCGATAGCGGGCAGACGCACATCGGAAGCTCTGTCTGAGATTCGTGACTTCATCCGCATTCACGAGAATGCCATTATCACGAGCGGTTTTCTGAACCGCAGCAAGGAATCTGGGGTTCAGCGCAATCAGACCACCGCGGCTTGGCATGGGATCCAAAACCACCGTGGCAAGCCTGGGCGCATGATGTGTGAGCAGCCTGCGTACGCTTTCAACATCGTTAAAGCGGAGCAACGCTATTTCATCGAGCACGCTCGCGTATCCCGCGATAGGAGCCTGTGGATTTGGGGGCGGCTCTGGAGTGCGATCGAGGTTATCCGAGCACGATGATGCTTACCTAGCCCTAAAGATAGGGAGTGAACAGATCCGCTAAGAGCCGTTCTGTGTCGCGAATTCCCGACATATCGCTCGGGAGTGTCCAACGACGCGGCGGCAGCGACGCCGCGTCGAGACGGCACCTCGTGCGCTGGGGGTTGCAATAGCCGCTTCGCAGTTTTCGATGTGTACCGCATGGTCATGAGGCGACAATCATGGAGCTGAAGCTTGTTCTGTTCTGTCCTGACGATCAACAAGGCTCATGTCGCTCTGCGAAACCTCATCTAGTCGAGCAGCGTCCACAAGCGCGACTTGCTTATTCTTGCCGGCGTCTGTCGTCCAATTTCCCACGCCTGATCTGAGTTCCTCCATTGCTCGTTGACCCGATCAAATCGCGATGACCTGTCCCACCACCTCACCTCTTTGCTAATACGAAACAGCCCGCTTTCCCGCGCACCGACACTTTCGATCTCGCGGTTATAGCCGCCTGCTTACCAAGGCCAGAATGAGAGTCACGCTTCCTGCACACGGACACCGCATGGCCGATAATTGGGTTACCGCATACTCTTCCCGAAACATCAGGCTCCGGTTTTGGTGCCGCCCAATCCTCTTTCGACTATGATCGTCTCTCATCATACATGCCCAGCTTTCGCTGGGTCACATGCTTCCATAGGATCATCCGCGCCTAGCATGCGCCTGGTTTGCGCAAAAGCTACGTTTCTCCCAGACTGCGCGAGCTGTGAACATAGTGAGCAGAACGTGGCGTGCGTGTCAGCGGGCTTTCTATTGCACAAGAACCAGCTCGATGCCCCCTCCGGCACGAGGCCACGCTGAGAGAACACAAAGCCGGAACGGGCAGCCTCAGACGCGATGCGGATGTCCATCGCGAGCTGCATGGTAACGCCCATACCGACGGCCGGCCCATTCACCGCGGCAATTACGGGTTTAAGGCACTTGAAGATCTGCAATGTGAGTTGGCCGCCGCTGTCGCTGACCTTCGGATCGCTGTAGTCCACCGTGCCATCGGGCAGCCGTTTCCGCGCCATAATCGTGACCGAGGGCCGCGCGCAGCTCATGGCTGTCTGGAACGCCCTACAAGGCGGCTCCGAATGACGCTGATTTCACGGGGCCAACCGGTGCTAATGCTATTGAAGCCGCGTTAAATCTCGCGCGCAAGGTCACGGACGTCAGAATATCATTTCGTTCACGCGTGGATATCATGGCATGAGTTTAGCAGTATTCGCCTGCCAGGCCGACGCGGGTGTCGTCTGTTTTCCTGCCAAAAAGCGACTTCCGGGCTGAGGGATCCGGAGCGGTTAGCTCACTTATCGCTCAATATCAGGGGGACAAGTTGCTGGACCGTCATTGCAGACTCCATCACTGTTTGCCTTCATGGCACAGCGACGCGAATCTACTGCGGATCTATGATTGCGAACTTGTGAATCGGGGCACTAGTCACGTGAATCTAAAGTTCGCCACATAAAGTCTGCTGGGCTTTGTGGCAAAAGCGTTTGACGGAAGCCAAAATCTGGTCTGCGGACTTGGTCTTTGAAGGGCTTCGGGTTTTTGTTGTGCAGGTCGATGAAGGTGCGGATGTCGGCCTCGAGCTGCCTGACGGAGGTGTGCACACCTCGCTGGATCTGCTTTCTGGTGAGTTCAGCGAACCAGCGCTCGACCTGATTGATCCATGAGGCGGAAGTCGGCGTGAAGTGGACATGATAGTGAGGCCGGCGGGCGAGCCACACTTTGATCTTGGGTGTCTTGTGGGTGGCGTAGTTGTCCATGACGAATGGACATCGAGGCCTTCAGAGACCTGGGCCATCGATTTCTTTTAAAAACTTCAAGAACTCGACTGCCCGGTGGCGCTTGTAGCATTTGCCGATGACGACCCCCGAGGCGACATCGAGCGCGGCAAATAGCGAGGTCGTACCATGCCGCAATAGCTGTGCGTGCGACGTTCCGGCACGCCAGGCATCTTCGGCAAGACCGGTTGCTCGCGATCGAGTGCCTGAATCTGGCTTTTCTCATCGATGCTGAGGACAAGGGCTCGGTTCGGTGGGGACAGGTAAAGGCCGACGATATCGCGGACCTTGTCGACGAACAGCGGATCGCTCGACAGCTTGAATGTCTGGCTGCGGTCCGGCTGCAAGCCGAACGCCGCCCACATTCGGCGGATCGTGGTGTGGGAAAAGCCAGTTTCCGCAGCCATCGATCGGATCGACCAGTGCGTCGCGTCGGCCGGCGTCGTACGCAGCGTGCGCTCGATCACGGCGGCAACTTGATCGTCGTTGATGGTGCGAGGGCGGCCAGGGCGGGCCTCGTCAAGCAGGCCATCACAGCGATCCCTCAAAAATCGGCGGCGCCACTTACCAACGGTGTATTCGTGGAGGCCGAGTTCGGCAGCCACAGACTTTCTTGGCAAGCCATCCGCACACCGCAGGATCGCGCGGCATCGCTCAGATAGCGACCGCGCAGCACGATGACGACGAACTTGCCTCTCCAAGTACGCCCGCTCCTGCGGACTCAGCACCAAGGGCGCGATCGGCCGGCCTTTCCCACCTGCATTCGCCACAAGCGCTCTCCTCTCTCGAGATTCAGCTATCAACTAATGTGACGAACTTGCGTTCCGGATGACTAGCACTACTTTGGCAGATTGATTTGCAGCTTTTCACGGATTCGTTTTCGGCAGTATGGGCATCACAGAGCTGGCGGTCGAAGGATGAGACCGACGATCGCGTGGCGTACCGCCGGCAAGCTAGGCTGAGGCGGAGGTCCCTTGATTCTTTTTTTCCGCCCCGCTTGTGCGAGGCGACGGTGTTGCAGGAAGGCGTAGGCGATCATGGTCATCAGCGCGTGACGATGAAGGCCCTGCCAGGATCGTCCCTCAAAGTGATCAAGCCCGAGCTCCCCTTTCAACTGCTGATGCGCCTGTTCGCAAATCCATCGTGCCTTGATGGTGGCGGCTAATGTGCGCAGATCCATCGCGGCGGGCAGGTTGGCGAGATAGTACTTCTTTTCCCCTGACGTCCTGTGTTCGCCGATCAGCCAAGCCTCCTCGCCGGGAAGATGCTGCTGGCCCTTGTCCTTGATCCGCTGGGGAGGTCCATCGGCGATCCGCACCCGAACCGCGGCAAACCGGGCATTCAATCGCCTTTGGTCCCGCTGCGCCAGCTCACATTTTGCCACTTGGAATCGGCGAACATGTCTTCGGCCCGGCGCGACAGGAATGGACCGCTTGCGGGGACGCCCGCGCATCGCAACCGGCCAGATTACACAACCGAAGCGCACGCCGGCTGCCATCGCGCGATCAATCTCCGCCAAAGCGATCTCTGGCTTGGATCGTGGCGTCGACCGGTACGCCGGCGCGCTTCAACCGTGAGGCATCGCTCGTCCAACTCTCGGGTAGGAAGAGACGCAATGCGATCATCACCGGCACTTCACCGCGCGCAAGCGTCAGCGACACCAACGTTTGGCAATTTGCCGTCTTGCCAAGAGCCGAGGCATATTGAGCCGCGACACCGACCGAGTGCTCCCCCTTTCTTCGGCACCGCGGTGTCATCGATAACTAGCCCCGCATCATCGCCGCCGACGAGCCGGTCGGCCTCCTCGAGCAGCTCTGTTTCCAGCGGTGTCGCATCCCAGACGCCATCTGCGATGAAGTGGTGCAGCTGATCGTAACCGCCCGCTGCAAAGCGCTCCGCCATCGGTTGAATGCTCTTGCGCTCACCAGGGCCGATCAGCCCCGCGATGTAATGCGGACACATCCGCCGCCGGGCCTTGTGACCCAGGCGATCCAGGAATGGCTTCAGCCAACGCTCGAGCTGGTCTTCCCAATCCGACGTCGCGTTCCCCATGGTCGGCCCCCCAAAAGCCGATCCCCTATGAATCATTGAAAAATCGATTCGGGAATCTTGAGGGTTCTGTGAGGTCGCGGGGCAAAGGCCAGCCGCGCTCTGTCGTAGCGTGCGACCTCATAGAAGCCGGATTGAACGAAGCCGCGGAGTTGTGGGCGCTGTGGGATAGTGCAGCCAGTGCGGCTGCCGAGAAGGCGCGCCTGTGGTCGTAGCGCGTCGGCGAGACATTCAGCTGATGCGAGCGGCCCATTGATCGGGCAATGGGGCCGATCAAGCGAGGGATTTGCTGCGCTGGGATGCGTGGCCGAACGATTGGCGGGATATTTGGTGACGAACGCGGCCACGGCGACATCGGACGTTGCCACCGAGAAAGTGATCACGGAAGGGGAATGGTGCAGGCATGGGTCATGACGTATCACAACGAAACGGATGGTCGCGCGCGCCGGCTCGCGGGACGACTTCGACGCGCCGCATGGAGCCGCCGCAATGTGGGCAGACGGGGATCTCGCATTTGACGAGGGGATCGCCGCCGGCTTCTTGATCAGCCGGAGCGTTGCGGACAGCAAGGAGTTGACGGCAAAGGGCGATTTATCGTTGGGTCCACCATTGGCGAGGAAGCCATAGTGGCGGATGCGGTGAAAGCCGTCCGGCAGGGTGTGCAGGAGAAAGCGACGCATGAACTCACCGGCATCGAGCGTCATCACCTTGGCTTTGCGATTCTGCCGATAGTCCTTCCAGGAAAAGCTCACCTTACGATCGGCGAGTGAGATCAGCCGACTGTTGGCGATGGCGACGCGATGCGTATACGGCCGAGATAAGCCAGCACCTGTTCGGGTCCTCCGAATGGCGGCTGGCGTAGACGACCCAGTCGGTCCGTCGGAGCTGATCGAGCCGCTGTCTGAATGCGGCGGGATCAGCGAGATGGGCGAGATCGCCAAAAAAGCCCAACTGGCCAGCCGCGAAGGCAGCTTGCAGCTCTTGCAGAAACAGGCGGCGGAACAGCCGAGAGAGGACGCGCACCGGCAGGAAGAAGCCGGGCCGGCAAGCCACCCAGCGTGTGCCAGGGCTATCGCATATGACTGAGGACCTGCATGACGAAGATTTCGTCCCAGCCGGCGCGCTTGATCTTGAGGTTGATGGACTTGCGGTCGGGGTGAGCTCTCAGCACGTTGAGGGCAAGGCGGCGGAGAATGGCGAGATTGTCCGGGGCATTGTCCTTGCAGGCACGGTTGCCGTCCTCGGCAAAATGGACGTCGAGCACCCAATGAAGCCGGTTCTCAATGGCCCAGTGACTGCGGGTAACGTCGAGCAGCCGCTTGAGAGAGATATATCCGGACAACAGGTTGTGCCGCACGACCGGCGGATCGGCGCGTTGGCCACGCAGGCGCCTGCGCGAGGTGACTCGGCCCACGGCTGCTACGCCGGGGAAGCGTTCATCCAGAGACGTATTGCGCATGACGGTGGCACGTCGCGCTTCGCTGCGATCGTGGGCCGAACGGTCGATCGTGTCCCCCGGCGTGGTGTAGCTAAGCGGAGTTCACCACGTTCGCCGGCATGGGCCGGACAGGTCAGCTGGCGATTGCCGGGAAGCTGACGGCGGGATCATCGCTCAACGGCGCGATGGTTTCCAGCGTCATGTAGCGGGCGCGCTGGACGGCCCATTCATCGTTCTGCTCGAGCAGGATCGCACCAACGAGGCGAACGATGGCGTCCTCATTGGGGAAGATTCCGACCACCTCGGTGCGCCGCTTGATCTCGCCGTTGAGGCGCTCGATCGGGTTGGTCGAGTGCAGCTTGGTCCGGTGCTGGGGCGGGAAGGTCATGTAGGCGAGTACATCGGTCTCCGCTTCGTCGAGGAAGCCGGCGAGCTTGGGGAGCTTGGGGCGGAGCTGGTCGGCGACCTTTCGCCATTGGGTCTTTGCGGCCTCGGCATCGTCCTGGGCAAAGGCGGTGGCGATGAAGGCGGAGACGATACGCCGCCCGCTCTTGCCGGCATGCGCGAGCGCGTTGCGCATGAAGTGCACGCGGCAGCGCTGCCAGGAGGCGTTGAGCACCTTGGCGACAGTGGCCTTGATGCCCTCATGGGCATCAGACACGACCAGCTTGACGCCGCGCAGGCCGCGGCGCGCGCGCTTGCGCAGGAACGCCGTCCAGAACGTCTCGGCCTCAGACGGACCAATATCCATGCCGAGCACTTCGCGCCGGCCATCACTGTTGACGCCGACCGCGACAATCACCGCGACCGAGACGATGCGGCCCTGCTGGCGCACCTTCACGTAGGTGGCGTCGATCCACAGATACGGCCAGTCGCCCTCGATCGGACGGGCGAGGAAGGCCTTCACCTTGTCATCGATCTCGGCACACAGCCGGCTCACCTGGCTGTTGGAGATCCCGCTCATGCCCATGGCCTGCACGAGATCGTCGACCGAGCGGGTCGAGACGCCCTGCACGTAGGCTTCCTGCACCACGGCGGTGAGCGCCTTCTCGGCCATGCGGCGGGGCTCCAGGAAGCCGGGGAAGTAGGAGCCCTTGCGCAGCTTGGGGATGCGCAGTTCGACCGCGCCGGCGCGAGTCTCCCAAATCCGGTCGCGGTAGCCGTTGCGCTGGGCCAGGCGTTCGGAGCTCTTCGCGCCATAGGCGGCCCCGGTCTGGCTTTCCACTTCCAGCTCCATCAGACGCTGGGCGGCAAAGCCGATCATCTCGCGCAGCAAATCCGCATCGGGGGTCTTCTCCACGAGCGTTCGCAGGTTCATCATCTCGTCGGTCATCGGTGGTTCCTCGAATCAGGTTGGTGTCAGCAACCCGACCCTACCGGCGAATCGCCGGTGACCACCGCAAAGCCGTCCGCCCGCTACGGCGCTATTTGAGGGCGCGCGTGCGGACGGCTTTGCTCTACCGAGCTACACCATCACTGGGGACACGACCCGAACGGTCGGTCTGCTGGACGGTGCTGCGCTGACCCGATCGCGCAAACTACTGCGTCACCGCCTTGAACAAGGGGCCGCGGTTTGCCTTGATCGTCAGAACAAAATGGCCGCCCCGGAGCTTTCTGTTGTGCCAAGGCCATGCGCGCTTCGACTGCGAAGACGTTTGACCAGATGCAGTGGCGTGGCTCGTCTGCCGCGTTCGTAGGCGCGCCGCAAGGGCTTGCCGTCGATGGCGATTATGCCCGTGAGCTCGAGGCCATTGGCCTTGGCAAAGGCCTCCATGAAGCGGCGGAAGGCAAGCTCAAGGCTTGTGGTTCGAGCAGCCGGAACACCCGGCTGAACGTATCGTGGCTGGGGATGCCGTGCTCCAGCTTCAGGAAGAGGCGGAACGACCCTTCCTTCGACCGTCCAAACTCCTCCATCTCCGCGCAACTGCCGGCGCCGCACAAAACGGCCGCCAGTGCGATGAAGGGAACCTCCAGCAGCTCGTGGCTTGCATTGCCTGCGCGCGGGTCCGGCAAGCGCCCAAAGGCCTTCCTGAACTTCCGCATCCGACTCCCTCCAAAATCCGGGAGCCGTCTTCAGAATCCTTCGTGCACTTCAATGCAATAGCCAGCCGAAATCCATATGCGATTCCCCTGCAGCGTGTGCCGTCGGGCGAAGGTCCATCACCAGGCACGACACAGTGGACATGCGGATGGTGTTGCAGGGTCTGGCCCCAGGTATGGAGGACGGCGGTCACGCCGAGCTGGGCGCCAAGATGCTTGGGGTCGGCCGCGATGGCGGTGAGCGTCTCGGCCGCGGAGCGGAACAGGATGGCGTAGACCACCGCCTTGTTCTGGAAGCAATCTCTCCGGCCGGGACCGGCAAGGTGAAGACCACGTGGAAATACGGCACGGGAAGGAGTTCGGCTTGCCGTTCGGCTGCCGCGCCCTGGCACTTCGGACAGTGCCGATTGCGACAGGAGTTGTAGGCGATGCGCGTCGCACCGCAGTCGTCGCATTGCTCGACGTGGCCACCGAGCACGGCCGTCCGACACGCCGTGGTGGCGCCCATCACGCGTCGCTCGACGCCACCGAGATGACCGGCATACGCCTGTCGAAAAGCTTCGCCGTGGCGGCGGAATATGTCCGCCACCTCCAAAGCCGGGCCCATGATGCCCGATCAGCCGGATGGAACGATCTCCAATCGCAGTCGGTCAAGCGGACTCGGGGTCTGGCTGATCGTTTTGGTGGCAACCTGGGCGTAGCGCGCCGTGCTTTGCAGGCTGGCATGGCCGAGCAGCACCTGGATGACACGAATTCGCGGCCGGGAAATAGCCAGCACGTCGGTCGGGTTAGCCGGCAATAGGCCCTTAGAATCTTCAGGAGCTGCGGCGAGAGCATGACGTAACGGTCCCTGCCGCCTTTGCCTTGTTCGACTCGGATCACCATCCGCTGGCTCGTCGACATCCGCGACCTTGAGGAAAACCACCTCCGACACGCGTAATCCGGTGGCATAGACTGTCGTCAACGCTATGCGGCTCTTTAGGCTCGGGATCGCCTAGAGGAAGCTCACCACCTCGTCGGCACTCAGCACGACCGGCAGCTTGCGTGGCTCCCGCGCGTAGGCGATGCGCTCCGCGATCGTGCTGTGGTCGAGCGTCACCCCGTAGAAGAATCGCAACGCACAGACGGTCTGGTTGAGTGCAGGCCACGAGATCCCCGTCGCCACTAGATGAACCTGGAACGCGTGAACGTCCTTCAAGCCCAAATGGTCGGGCGATCGGCCAAAATATCGGCTGAACTTCGATACCGCGTTGAGACATGATCGTTGCGTCGCCTGCGACAAATTGCGGACCGTCATGTCCTCGATCATGCGTCGGCGGAGAGTGACCTGCCACTGCATTTTCATCCAGCGGCAGTTAGAGCCTCAGGGTTTTTTGCAGCGAGACCGAAGTTTGGACCACTCAGAACTAGAGTTTTGCGCCTCTGATCACGTTGACGGGCTGGTTGCGCCGACGTGGTTTTGCAGCACAATCGGCGGTCGATTGCCGATCGCGCCGTGGGGCCGTTCTTCATTGTAGTATCTGCGCCAAGTCTCCACTTTTTCCTGGGTGTCCGCAAGGCTGAGGAACTAGTGGGTGTTGAGGCATTCGGCCCGGAAGCGGCCATTGAAGGCCTCGATGAACACGTTGTCGGTCGGCTTGCCGGGCCGTGAGAAGTCCAGCGTGACGCCGCGCTGATAGGCCCACAGGTCCAGATCGCGCGACACGAACTCGCCTGCGCAAGTGGGTTGTTCATTCGTCTCTTGTATAGGGCGCTCCTGGCAAAAAATCAGTTCTTAACGTCCTTTGAAAACTGGCTTTCGCTTTTCCACGAAGGCGCGCATGCCCTCTCTGTGGTCACGAGTCTGCTCCGTCCTAGTATACCTCTCAGCCTCATAGTCCAGCGACTCCAGGAACGTGGAGGTCACGGCATGGTCCAAGTTATCCTTCATGAGGCCGAACGCGATCGGGGGCCCCTCTGCGAGCGAGGCCGCGAGTTCGAACGCCATTTCGCGCAAATGCCCATCCGGCACCACGCGGTTGACGAGCCCAAGCACTTCCGCGCGCTGCGCATCAATCCGTTCGGACAGAAACATCAGTTCGCGCGCGCGGGAGAATCCTGCCAATCGCGTCAGCAGCCAAGTGACTCCGTAGTCGCCAGACAAGCCGATCCGCGCATATGCGGTTGTCAGAATGGCTGACCGAGCGGCAATGCGGAGGTCGCAAGCCAGCGCGAGCGCAAGGCCCGCGCCCGCTGCCGGCCCCGAGATAGCCGCAACAGTTGGCTTTCTCACCGCGACCAGCGCTCCGGTCACCATTCGCTGTTCGACGCGCAAATCGGTGAGCCGCTGTTCGAAAGTCGTCTCGATCTTTGCCGAGCGCCGGTTCATACTTTTTACATCGCCGCCCGCACAGAAGGCGGCTCCCGCGCCGGTGATGAGGATCGAACCCACTTCCGGATCGTCACCGACGCGTTTGATCAATTTGCGCAACGCCGCAATGAGGCGATCGGAAAGAGCGTTCAGGACCTCCGGCCGATTGAGCGTGACAATGGCGACACGGTCGCAGATTTCTACCAGCAATTCACTCGTTCCTGAATCGATTTCCAGTCTCTCGGACATGCTTCTCGCTCCATGTATTTTGCCGCGCCCAGGGACCGCGGCTCCGCCTAAGGGTCCAAAGCTCAGGCAAGCGCTGCAGAGTGCCGTTTTCGCATTGCCGATCAGCTGCACGGAGCTTTGCGGGTTAATCACCCCGGCCTACTAAAGGTCAGCTCGTCACTCGGCATCGTGGCCACAACCACAAATCACCGCTCGATGAACCCATCGAGGCTTGGCCGTCCGTACGGACGTTCTCTCGACCATCCCCGCGATGTTCACATCACGCGCTCCCTTACTCATCTTTCGATTCACACTCCCGACCGTCATGGCAGCTGGCCGCGGCCATTCTCGCTCCTTTTTGTTGCGGCCCCGACGTAGTTGCCCGCCACCCGTGTTCGGCGGACTGTAGCGGTCGTCCCGCTGCTGCTTTAGCCAAGGCGGACGTGGCCCTGGCATGGCGATCATTGCGTGGCAATGCCTTATGAGCACAGATTACACCAGCCCGCCGCTCTCGCTGACCCGACAGAGATGATAATCGACATCGCCAAAGGTGTTTTCGATCATGGTCAGCCGCTTGAAATAGTGGCCGATCTTTGCCTCCATAGTCATGCCAATGCCGCCGTGGAGCTGGATCGACTGCTGGCCAATGAATTTGCTCGACCTGCCGATCATTACCTTGGCTGCGGCAACTGCGTTCGTACGTTCGGTCGCATCGCCGAAATCTGCGGCCATACTCGCGAACATCGACATCGAGCGCGCCTGTTCCAGCGCGACGAACATGTCGGCGGCGCGGTGCTGTAGACTTTGGAAGCTGCCGATCGCAACGCCGAACTGTTTTCTCGTTTTCAGATATTCGACCGTGGTCTTCAGCGATTCATCCATGGCGCCGACCGCCTCCGCGCAGAGGGCAGTCCGGGCTTCATCGACCACTCGCTCGATCAGCGGCAGGCCGTTTTCAGAATCGCCAATTGCAGCGTCGCTGCCGACCTCAACATCAGTGAGGGTGATGTCCGCCGCGTGCAGCCCATCCTGGGTCGGGTAGGACTTCTTAGCAACGCGCTTGGCATTAGCGGGAACGAGGAACACACCGATGCCACTTTTATCGCGCTGAGCGCCCTCGGTCCGTGCAGTGACGACGAGCGTGTCCGCGTTCTTGCCATTGATGACGACGAATTTTTTGCCGTCGATAATCCAGCCATCGCCCATCCTCTTCGCCGACGTGGTGACGTCGTGAAGGTCATAGCGTGAATTCTTCTCGAGCTGGGCGAATGCAAAGGTTTTTGAGCCATCTATGATCGAGGGAATATACGCGGCTTTCTGGGTGGCCGAGCCACCATGACGCAGGAAGCCGCCGGTGATCACGACTGTCGCCAGATAGGGCTCAAGCGCCAGCGCGCGGCCCAAGGCCTCCATCACGATCATGGTCTCCAGCGCGCCCGCGCCAAAGCCGCCATCGAGTTCCTCGAACGGCAAGCCGAGCAGGCCCTGCTCGGCGAGCCGGCCCCAAATGGCCTTACTCCAGCCACCCTCCTCCTTCATGTATTTCTTGCGCTTCTCGAAATCATAGGCGTCGGTGAGAAGCCCATCGACGCTTTCCTTGAGCAACCGTTGCTCCTCGGATAAATCAAAATCCATGTTCTATTTCCTTGTACCGATCCAATTTCATTCGGTCATTTGAGGGCGTGCATGCGAGCAAACCCGGAATCAGGAAGTTGCGGCACGAGATTTCGATTTCGCGCTCACGTGCGCCCGGTGTGACGCTAAAGCCCCAGTACCGTCTTGCTGATGATGTTGCGCTGGATCTCGTTCGAGCCCCCGTAGATCGAGACTTTGCGGTTGTTGAAATAGCCCGGCGCGATCTGCGCGCTCCACTCCATCGCTTCCTTTGACGAATCGGAATGCTCATCATACGCCGCGGCGAACGGCCCGATCACCTCCATCAGAAGCTCGGTGGTGGTCTGCTGGATCTCCGAGCCCTTGATCTTGAGCACCGAGGACGCTGGGTTGAGCTTGCCCATGCCGTGCTTGCCTTCATCCGCGACGACGCGCAGCTGCGTCAGCTCCAACGCCTTCAGCTCAATCTCACAGATAGCCAACTTTTCGCGAAAAGCGGGGTCCTCTATCAAAGGCCGGCCTCCGGACTGAGTTTTCGAGGCGAGCTCCCTGATGCGGCGGATTCGCTCTTTGGAGACGCCGACACGTGCAATGCCGGTGCGCTCATTGCCGAGCAGGAATTTGGCGTAATCCCAGCCCTTGTTCTCTTCACCAACGAGATTTTCGACAGGAACCTCGACGTCGTCAAAAAACACTTCATTCACCTCATGGCCACCATCGATGGTCTGGATCGGACGCACGGTGATGCCCTTGTTTCTCATGTCGACCAGGATGAAGGAGATGCCGGCCTGCTTCTTCGCAGCCGGATCGGTGCGGCAGAGGCAGAAGATCATGTCGGCATATTGCGCGAACGTGGTCCAGGCCTTCTGTCCATTGATAACGTATTTGTCACCCCTGCGCTCGGCCTTGGTCTTCAGGGATGCGAGGTCGGACCCGGAGCCAGGCTCAGAAAAGCCCTGACACCACCAATGGTCGACGTTGGCAATGCGCGGTAAGTAGTATTTCTTCTGCGCATCGTTGCCGAAGGTATAGATCACAGGGCCGACCATGGATACGCCGAAGGCCAGCGGCACCGGCGCCGGATACATCTGCACCTCTTCTTTGAAAATGTAGTGCTGCACCGAGGTCCACCCTGTGCCGCCATATTCCTTCGGCCACTGGCTTACGCTCCAGCCCTTCTTGTTTAGGATGCGCCACCACGTGACCATTTCCTCCTTCGACAGGTGGCGCCCCTCGATCATCTTGCGTCGCGTCTCCGGCGGCACGTTATCGCGGAGGAACTGCCGCACTTCTTCGCGAAAAGCCTGCTGTTCTTTTGTTAGTGCAAGATACATCGAATTCTCTGAGCGAAATTCATTGGTGCCTCGTCGAGATTCACTCCGCGTGGGCCGGGAGGAGTTCGCATTGTCGCTGCTACCTTTCACATAAGCATTGATTTCTCACCACGACATGTTTCTCTCGATGAACCGATCATCAATATAGCGCTGCTGCGCGCTCGCACCTCTTTCTTAGAAGTGAACGCTTGATTAAGGGTGCCGGAGCATCCCTCGTGTAACGCATTTGTCTTCTTGGACGCGGCGACGATCTGATCAGTTTCTGAAGGCATTCGGCCGTCCCTCATTCAGGGTTGCCGCCTCTCAATAGCAACGGTCGTGCCAGCCGCATCCAACCGCTTTGAAGCCTCTGATTGACTTGGAAAAGTTGTTCGCAATCCTCAGGGCGCGGTCGGTATTTTGATCATACGGCCGTCAGAAACGGGCCAAGCATCAGCGGTCGTTTGCGCACAAAAGGCCAAGTTTCACGGCGATTTTCACGATAGCAACAGGAATGGAACTGCCAGCCTCATTCACAAAGACCTTTCAGCGTCGATGCGAGAGAGCTCGACCAACTCGCTCTCGTTCGAGCGTGAAAAGGTTATAACCTCGATTGTCATACAATCCGTCCAGTTTGCGACACCGATGCCGCGAACCGGACGAAGCGTCTCGACCATTCCAGCGGGTGGCGCTGCATCTGTACAGTGTTTTGGTCTCGGTAATCGAGCGAGCACCATCCAGCGAGTGGCACACCGATTGCTGGGATGAGGAGCACGAGCCGCCGGCCAAAACCGGTCGTAGCGGCCCATCACAGCAGCTCCCGATGAGACTTTCCCGATTGATCCTAGTTAATGCAATAGCAATAGTTCTCGGGCCTGGAAGTGGAGGAGCAGTGAACGTCGGCCGTCGTTCGAACTTTGCCGAACCGGCCCTGCTAACGCGTCGTTCAACCATAAGATTGGGCACGAGGTCGTGTTGAGCGTTGCAAAGCAATTTTACAGCCACATCGTCCAATCCGCACCATTGCGGTGAAGGTGATCACGCCTGAGGTTTCGTGAAACAATGACAGGCGCAGTACGGAGATAAAGCTATGAAGCTCGCTTCTGGATACAAAGCCTTTTGGAAGACGGCCCATGACAACTACCCCGATCAAATAAGCTCGGGCGGACTTCTTGATATGGGGATCGCAATAAGCACGGTGCTGAATGCTGACGATTGTGACCGCTTTGCAAAGCCGTCAGAACGCGGATGGATGTCGGCTATTCACCCAAAGAGCTTTACCAACAAGACGACGAAAGTTGGGGCGTTGGCGTTAACGTACAAGGGGCTGATACATATCAAAACCGCTTTTGACCTGGCTCTGTACACAAGGCTTCTTTGGGAACTTCAGCCAAGGACGATTCTAGAATTTGGTTCCTATCAGGGTGGCAGCGCACTATGGTTTGCTGATCATATGTCGGTGCTTTGCGAGACTCCCGGTGAAGTTCACTCGTTTGATTTGCACACAGAATGCATTCATGAAAATGCAAAACATTCACTTGTTACCTTTCATCGGGTTGACCTTTCGGAGGTTGAGAACTTAGATAAAAGCCTGCTGATGGAGCTACCTCATCCTTGGCTTGTAATCGACGACGCGCACGTGAAAGTATTTTCGCTATTTTCTTACTTGAGGGACCTTCTGGTTTCGGGAGATTATTATGTTATTGAAGACGTTCCGATAGACGCAAACAGAGCGGTTATTGATGGCTTGCAGTTAGTGGAGCAGTCAGGCTTTTTGGTCGATACTTATTACACCGACGCGTTTGGAACCAATGTTACTTGTGCTCCAAATGCCTGGCTTCGGAAGTCGTAGCGCGGGTGCGCAGAACGATGGGACTGGAAGATCGTCGTCGTAAACTCCAGCTGGATCGTTAGGGCAGCACGCTAATGGCTTTAATGGATGAAAAGCCGATCGAGCGACACCGTCGCGACAACTGTTGTTGCTCAAGCACATTTACGGGCTGTCCGATGAGTGAGTGTGCGAGCGCTGGGGCCACGCCCCTTATTTCCAGTTCTTCAGTGGCGAAGAGTTCTCCCGGCACGTCTTCCCGCACGAGCGTTGCGACCTTAGCCATTGGCGCAAGAGGCTCAGCGACAGGCTGGAGCGGTTGTTGGCGGAGGGCCTGCCGTGGCTGAACCGCCTGGCCAGGACGGATCGCGGCATGCAGCAGTTTGGCGTCGGTCTGGAAGTTGATGGCCTTCAGTTGCACCGTGGTATCGATCGTCACGGGCTCGAGGTCCTCGTAAAAGCGCCGGCCTCGTGCGTCAAGCACGGGGTCAAGCTGTTGGCGCAAACTGTCAAAGGCCGCGCAGGAGACGCCGCCAACGTCTCCTTTCAGTCGCGGGCCACAACTCCGGCGCATTCTCGCCTGGCTCAGAGAACTCTGGGGCCTTTTCCTGCGGCTGCTATGGCGAACGCTCGCCTGTCCAGCCCAGCTCAATCTGGTTTCTTAACGGACGAGTTCATACGCTCGTGGAAACTGCGATCACGAACCTGGGTGAGGGCTTAGGACTGAGCAAGTGAGGAGTCGGAGTCTAAGAGGCGTTGGATTGACTGGCTCAGACTTCAGGTTTGAACGAATGCCTTGCCGCGGCGGCATGTCACTGTCGGCGTGCGACGTGATCGGAATGATATTGCAGGCCTCAGCGCTGTTGAACCTGGTGACGGAGATCACGAGCGCGCCTCAAATTGGTTTGATGTAGCGAGAGACTGTTTGGGAGCCGACGATGATCTGTGCTGCAACGACAACTGGATCGACGGTCTCATGTGGTGGCCGCATGGCCGCCCTGCCCTTCAGACAAGATCAAACTCGTCAAGTGCGGCTTTGATTGGGCCATCGCTAATGCCGAATTTACCAATTTCCATGCGCGGCGTGTTATCCGGGCCAAAACTCTTGGAATACCGAGGCGATCCAGCCCTTCCCTGGACTATCCTTTGGCCACCGAGGCCATCTTCTTTCGCCGGCTGAAGGATTAAGGCAACGGAGCTCTTGAAATTGCGGGTATTCCGCAATTTCGCGGCCCTGAACAACATGGCCATGTGACCATCATGACCGCTCGCGTGCATTTTGAGCATATTTGACGACCAGATTTTATTTGATGCTTCGAGCATTGAAGGCATCAATATTCGCCCTCCGCCCGATCGTACGCTCTTCGCCTTCGCCCCGGAGTAATGCGACGACAACCGGTTTGAGCTATCCCCGTTTCGGTCTGTTCATACCGAATGAATCTCTCTGCCGCGAAGTTCGCTGTGTTCTGCATTCAATGGTCGAGCTCGATCGTGGTCGAGTAGCTCAGCCATTTGGCTTTCGCCCTCACAGATCCGGGCGGGCGGATTTCCCGCACCCGGCTCCTCACGAGGGTAAACCCGCGTCATATCCGCGCCTGCGCCCAAGTGCGAGTGATGCGTGGAACGGGCAGACGGAAGCGTGCCGTCAGGGTCTCGAACTCCGACCAGCCCATGGGCCGACTTTTCTGGCTGCGCCGTCTCAGACAGCGCATCCACGTGCGACGCACTTCGCGGTAGAAGCCGTTGAGCGCTGGATAATTGTGCGGCCTGCCATAGTAGCCATAGTGCCCGCGCAGAACGGCGGCGAACCACTCGTGCTGCGTAGCCAGTGGCGCGTGCATGAGCCGCCAGGCGTCCTGGCGCAACGCCGTCAGCTTGCGCGTCA
>NZ_FNCU01000085.1:0-21076 GCF_900099855.1 Bradyrhizobium sp. Rc2d
CCTAGAGCGAGTTGCGATCAAAGCGGATTATACCCGCAATGACGGATGTAGTTGGCGCATTCGACAGGGGTAAAGAGGCTGAGAGTGCGGCCGATGAGGTCCCAGAGGGCATCGACGGTTCGAGCTTGGGCTTGTCGCAACAGTTCCTTGAGTTTGGCGAAGGCCATCTCGATCGGATTGAGATCGGGGCTGTAGGGCGGCAGGAACAGAAGCCGCGCACCGGCACCGGCGATGAGACGCGCGGCCGCTTCATTCTTATGGCTCGACAAATTGTCGAGGATCACCGTGTCGCCTTCGCGCAGGGTGGGGACGAGGATTTGCTCGACATAGGCGAAGAAGCACTCGGCGTTGATCGGCCCGTCGAGCACAAACGGCGCTATCAGCCCCTCGCAGGTCAGGCCGGCAAGGAACGTCGTCGTCTTCCAATGTCCGTGCGGCGCATGGCCCAAGGCGCGTGTGCCGACATTGGCCCAGGCGTAACGACGCGTCATCGCCGTCGTCGTCCAGGTCTCGTCGAGGAAGATGAGCCGACCGCCAAGGCTGGTTTGCGCGCACCGCCACGCTTGTCGGCGCTCAACGACGTCGGGACGATCCTGTTCGCTGGCGTGCACGGTTTTTTTTGAAGCTAATGCCCTCACCGGCAAAGAAGCGCGACAGCATCGACTTGTCGGCTTCGACGCCATGCCTGCGAAGCAGTCGCTCGGCGATCGCATCGAGCGTCAGATCGTTCTCTTTGCGCCGAAGTTCCAAGAGCCAGTCCCGATGCGGCTTCAGCACAGAACGCCGATCACCGCCGGTCGGCAAAGCCGCCGTGCGCTGCGTTTCCTCGAACGCCTTCACCCAGCGGATCGCGCTCGCGATCCCGACCCGGAATATCCGGGCCGCCTCGTTCCGCGAAAGGCCATCCTCAACGACGGCCTTGATCACCCGAATGCGAAGAGCCTCTCCATGCGCCATCCCTGCCGGCCTCCTCCCGGCCTCAAGGATGAATCACGGTTCGCTCCCTTTGGGAATCCCTGCGATTCAATTCGAGCCCAACATGCTCTAGATTTTTCAATGACTTGTCTACTGTGCATGGGGTTGTTTTCGCAGCTTTTGTTTTGCCGTGCCCCCTTGGGCGAAATAAATCAGCCCCGCACGCGCCTCAGCATCTGCTCGACATGGACGATCGGCGTTTCCGGCTGGATGCCGTGGCCGAGATTGAAGATCAGGCGTCCTTGCGCAAAATTCGCCAGCACGTCGTCGACGGCGCGGTCGAGCGCTGCGCCACCAGTGATCAACACCAGCGGGTCGAGATTACCCTGCACGGCGACCTTGCTCTGCACGCGCTCGCGGATGAAGGCCGGCTCCGCGGTCCAGTCGATGCTCACCGCGTTGACGCCGGTTGCCTCGACATAGGCCGGCAGCTGCGCGCCGGCACCGCGTGGGAAGCCGATGATCTTCGCATCTGGCACCTTCGCGCGCACGCCTTCGACGATGCGCCGCGTCGGCTCGATCGACCAGCGCGCGAACTCGGTGGGCGGCAGCACGCCAGCCCAGGTGTCGAAGATCTGCAAGGCGTCGGCGCCGGCGGCGAGCTGCGCCAGCAGATATTCGACCGAGTTGTCGACCAGCACGTCGATGATTTGCGCGAAGGCCTCCGGATGCCGGTAGGCCATCATCCGCGCCGGCGCCTGGTCGGGCGTGCCCTGGCCGGCGACCATGTAGGTCGCCACCGTCCACGGCGCGCCGCAGAAGCCGATCAGCGTCACCTCGGGAGCGAGCGCGCCGCGCACGATCCGCAGCGCCTCGAACACCGGCGCGAGCTTGGAGAAGTCGGCGCGCGCGGCCAGCGTCGCAACCTTCGCCGGATCATCCAGCGGTTCGAGCCGCGGGCCTTCGCCGACCTCGAAGCGCACGGAGCGGCCGAGCGCATAGGGGATCACCAGAATGTCCGAGAAGATGATCGCAGCATTGAAGCCGAACCTTCGGATCGGTTGCAGCGTCACCTCGGCGGCAAGCTCCGGGGTGAAGCAGAGATCGAGGAAGCCGCCTGCCTTGGCGCGCACCTCGCGATATTCCGGCAGGTAGCGGCCGGCCTGCCGCATCATCCACATGGGCGGGATGGCCTGGCGCTGGCCGGAGAGCACGTCGATGAAGGGCTTTGTCGCAGACTGGGGCACGAGCTGTCCTGATGCAGATTGAGGTTCCTGATACACCGTGAGAGGCCCGAGCGGAACAGGGGAACCGGCGCAAATGCGCCGCGTTGACCAGCCAATCGAGGAGGATCTCATGGCTCAGACATTCAACCCTGCGCCGCACGACAAGCACGCCGACGACCTGCGCGAAGCGCTCGCCGCCGATCGCAACGCCAAGCTCGATGACGGTCTGAAGGATACGTTCCCGGCCTCCGATCCCGTGAGCGCCGCGCAACCGACACCCTCGAAGGCGGATGCGGATGCCGAGCATCCCTCGCTCTGGAACAAAGTTAAGGCCATCTTCAGCTAGCCGGCGGGAGCCGGATTCCGATAAGCACGCTAATGTTCTGTTAGCGATGGGCCGATGCTTGCGTCCGTACGACTACGGGATCGCCGCGCATTGCTGCGGTAATTTCAGAGTTCAATAACAGAAGCGGCAGAGTTTCCGAACGATCGGAGAATTCTGCCGCATGAGTGCTGCGACCCAAAGAGCCGGATGGAGCCGTCTGCCGCTGCGCGCGGCCGCGTTCGTCGTGCTCACCTGCGCGACCATCCTTGGGGTCAGCGCCTGGCGCGAATGGGCTGCGCGCGATGCCGTGCTCAAGGGTGCCGAGACCGAGATGGCGAACGTTGCCCGTTCGCTGACACAGCATGCAGAGGACAGCCTCGATCTTCTGGATTCCGGCGTCGTCGGCGTCGTCAGCCGGCTGGAGATGGACGGCGCCGGCTCTGCCACGATCGCGAAGCTGCGTACCCTGCTGGAAGCGCGCAAGAAGGCCATCGAGCGCATTCACAGCCTCGGCATCATCGACGATCAGGGCAATTGGCTGACCTTGCCCGGCACGATCGGCTCGACCTTCAGCGACGACGCGTTCTTCCGTCATCACCAGCTCTCTCCGAAACGTGAGCCCCATGTCGGCCGTCCCGTGAAAAGCCTCCTGGACGGCGAATGGGTCGTCACCCTGTCGCGCCGCTTCAACAAGGCGGACGGCAGCTTCGGCGGTGTGGTGCTCGCGACCATCAGCTCGAAATATCTTTCGCATTTCTACGAGCAGTTCGAGATCGGCCGCAACAGCTCGGTGGCGCTGACGCATGGCGACGGCCTGATCGTCGCGCGCAACCCGAACAACGAAAAGTTCGTCGGACACAGTGTTGCCGACAAGCCGCTGTTCCGCGACGCCAGCCTGCAGCGGCCGGGCGGCGCCTATCATTTCAAGTCGCCGCTGGACGGCGCCCAGCGCGTCAGCTTCTTCAAGCGCAGCAGCCGCTACCCGCTGGTCCTGCTCGCCACCGTCGACAAGGACGAGTTGCTGGCGCCCTGGCGCGCAGCCGCAATCTCCCGCATGCTCTACGTGGTCGCCCTGGTGATGCTGATCGCGATCATCGGTGCCATGCTGGTGCGGCAGTTGCAGCGGGGCCAGCGCATGGCCGCGGCCCTGATCGAGAAGGAGGCTCACTTCCGCCTGCTCGCGGAAGGCTCCAGCGACATGGTGACCCGCATCGGGCTCGACGAGCGGCTGCGTTATGTCTCGCCCGCGTCGGTGCGCCTCGTCGGCTGGCGCGCCAATCAACTGATCGGCACGCCTGCGCTCGCAGGCATCAATCCGGAGGATCTGCCGCAGGTCCAGGCGATCGTCGACGCCATGAAGCGCGGCGAGACGGAGGAGGCGCGCCTCGTCTATCGCAACGCGCACCGGGAGAACGGCGAAGTCTGGCTCGAATCGACCATGCGGGTGACGCGCAAGGACAATGGCCGCGTCGACGGCGTGGTGGCGATCTCGCGCGACATCACCGAGCACAAGAAGCTGGAGACCAGGCTCGAGACGCTGGCGATCGAGGACAGCCTCACGGGCCTTGCCAACCGCCGCCGCTTCGACGAACGACTCAAGGAGGAGTGGGCGCGTGCCTATCGCGACCGCTCCAGCCTCGCCTTGCTGATGATCGACGTCGACCACTTCAAGGCCTACAATGACGAATATGGCCATCCCGCGGGCGACGCCTGCCTCCGCCTGGTGGCGCAGATCATCGCGGCCGAGATGCAGCGTCCCGGTGACCTCGCGGCGCGCTATGGCGGCGAGGAGTTCGCCATGCTGCTGCCGAACACCGATGCCGAAGGCTGCGCCCGGGTCGGCGACCAGATCAGGCGGGCGATCCGCGAGGCGGGCCTGGTCCACACCACCAACCATGCGACCGGTTGCGTCACTGCTTCGCTCGGAGGCGCGGCGTGCCGGCCGGTGCTGGAGCGCACGGCGGGCGTGGCCTCGCTCGTCGAGGCGGCCGATCAGGCGCTCTACGCCGCGAAGGAAGCCGGGCGCAACCGATTGATGATGTCGGGCGAAGTGGCCAGCCTGATGCTCAAGGCGTCCGGTCAGTAGCTCATCTTTTTCAATAATGCGGCGGGCGCTCGTTGGCAGGGCCCGGCGCATTCGCCTCGGCCTCCTGGAGCCGTTCGCTCAGCTGTGCGATCTGCCGCGTCAGCGCATCGATCTGCTTCCACTGCGCCGTGATGGTCTGGTTCAGCGTCTCGATCGTGTCGTCCTGATAGGCAAGGCGCATCTCCAGCGTGTCGATGCGCTCGCTCAGCGTCTTGATCTCATTCGTCACGGCCGTGCCCCTTGTCCAATTCGCGCAAGCCAAGTTCTCGCAATCCATGGCCGAGCGCGACGCGCTCGTCGAACACGAAGCATTCGCCGCGCCAGCGGCTCTGCGTCTCCGGCACCTGTTCCAGATATTTGAGGATGCCGCCCTTGAGGTGATAGATCTCGGCAAAGCCGCGCGCGAGCAGATGCGCGCTGGCCTTCTCGCAGCGGATGCCGCCGGTGCAGAACATCGCGATCCTGCGGTGCTTTGCCGGATCGAGCTGCGCGGCGGCAAAATCCTTGAACTGGCCAAAACTCTTGATGCCCGGATCAACCGCGCCCTCGAACGTGCCCATCGCCACCTCGAAGGCATTGCGGGTGTCGAGCAGCAGCGTGTCGGGTGCCGCGATCAGCGCATTCCATTCGAAGGCGTCGACATAGGTGCCGACCTGCTTTGTCGGATCGGCGGCCGCATCGCCGAGCGTGACGATCTCCTTCTTCAGCCGCACCTTGAGCCGGCCGAACGGCATCGCCGCGGCGGTCGAGAATTTGAGTTCGAGATTGTCCAGCCTGCCGCCGAATATGTCGCCGTGCGCGAGCTCGTGAGCGAAGGCGCCGATCGCCTCCGGGATGCCCGCGACAGTGCCGTTGATGCCCTCCTGGGCCAGCAGCACGCTCCCCTTCAGCGCCAGGCCAGCGCAGAGCGCGCGCAGCGGCTCGCGCAGTTCGCGGTAATCCGGGAGGGCGGCGAATTGGTAGAAGGCGGCGACCTTGGTGGCCGAATTGTTGTCAGACATGGCGGCTCGTTTAGCAGGCCGCCGGCGCCCGGAAAACCCGCATGGCTGAAAGCCGCGAGTGGTCCATACGCCCAGCGGATGGCAGCCATTTCATTGGTATGCCAGCATTGCTCCGGCTGGCCGGAATATGTCATGTAGGCCGGGTTTTTCCGAGATGGCGCGCCGTCGCGCCGGATGTCCAAGAAAGCAAGAATCGCATGAGAAACTTCCATTTCCCCGGCAGGTCCACCGTCCATGCCACCAATGCGATGGTGGCGACCTCGCATCCGCAGGCATCGCTCGCCGCGATCGAGGTGCTGCGCGAGGGCGGCACGGCGGTGGACGCAGCGGTCGCCGGCTCGGCCGTGCTCGGCGTGATCGAGCCGCAATCGACCGGCATCGGCGGCGACTGTTTTGCGCTGATCCAGCCGAGGGGCGAGGGCAAGATCATCGCCTATAATGGCTCCGGCCGCGCGCCGAAGGCGGCGAACGCCGACTGGTATCTCGAGCGCAAGATCAACTCGGTACCGCTGACCTCGGCGCATGCGGTGTCGATTCCCGGTGTGGTCGACGCCTTCGCCACCGTGCTGCGCGATCACGGCAAGTTCGGCTTCGACCGGCTGCTGCAGCCCGCGATCAAGGCGGCGGAAGAGGGCTACGTCGTCGCGCCGCGCGTCGCCTTCGATTGGAAGAACCAGTTCGAGAAGCTGAAGGGCGGCACCAACACCGTGCGTTACCTGCTGCCGGGCGGCAAGCCGCCGGTGGCCGGTGACGTCATTCGCCAGGCGGAGCTCGGCAAGACCCTGCGCGCGATCGCCAAGGACGGCCGCGACGCCTTCTACAAAGGCCCGATCGCGGAGGACATGGTCGAGACCCTGCGCGGGATCGGCGGCCTGCACACGCTCGATGATTTCGCCGCGCACACGACGGAAGTGACCACGCCGATCGGCACCATGTACAAGGGTTACGACGTCTGGCAGTGCCCGCCGAACGGACCCGGCGTCACCATGCTGCTGATGCTGAACATCCTGTCGCGGTTCGATCTGACCAAGTTCGCACCGCTCAGCGTCGAGCGCTTCCACCTCGAGGCGGAGGCCGCGCGCATCGCCTACATGAATCGCGAGATGCATGTCGCTGCCCCCGATCATATGAAGATCAACGTCGCCGAGATGCTCGCCAAGGGCTTTGCCGACGAGTACATCAGCAAGATCCGGATGGACGGCATGCTCGAGCTGCCGAATGTCGCGCCGCCGATGAATCCGTCGACCATCTACATCACGGTGGTGGACAAGGACCGCAACGTCTGCTCGTTCATCAACTCGATCGCCCATTCCTTCGGTTCGGCGATAGTCTCCAACAAGACCGGCGTCCTGTTCCAGAACCGAGCCGGCGGATTCCGCATCCAGCCGGGCCATCCCAACTGCATCGCAGGCGGCAAGCGCCCGCTGCACACGATCATGCCGAGCCTGCTCACCAAGGGTGGCCGTTCCGTGATGCCGTTCGCCGTGATGGGCGGACAGTATCAACCGACCGGCCAGACGCATGTGCTGACCAACATCCTCGACTATGGCTGCGACGTGCAGGAGGCGATCGATATGCCGCGCGGCCTGCATTACGAGGGCCAGTATCAGCTCGAGGACAGCGTGCCCGCCGCGATCGTCGAGGGCCTGAAGAAGCTCGGCCACAAGACCACCAGCGTGGTCGGTCCGCTCGGCGGCGCCCAGGCGATCTGGATCGACTGGGAAAAGGGTACGCTCACCGGCGGTTCCGATCCGCGCAAGGACGGCTGCGCGCTGGGCTATTGAGCGCCCGCGCGGTTCCCCGCGCAAGATCAGGAAAAGTTGACGAAGGGCGACGCGGCATTTGCTGCGTCGCCCTTTCTCGTTCGGAACGGAGCCCATTGCTTCAGGTTAAGGGGCGATGAGCGGTGCAGGCGTGCGCTGCTTGGTTTGAAGCAGTGGAGACCGTCCATGTCCGATAAATCAAGTTCCAGAGCATCCGCATTCGATCGGCGCGCCTTCATGGCCGGCGTCGCTGGGAGCGCGCTCGTACCGATGACGGCGCGTGCCGCCACGCAGGACGCGAATGCGCCGGTCGCACAAGATCCGGCGCTTCCTGTCGAGGTCACCCTCCACGTGAACGGCAAGGACAAGCGCCTGAGCATCGATGCGCGAACCACTGTGCTCGACGCGCTGCGCGAACAGCTCAAGCTCACCGGCAGCAAGAAGGGATGCGATCACGGCCAGTGCGGCGCCTGCACGGTGCTGATCGGCGACCGGCGCGTGGTGTCGTGCCTGACGCTCGCGCTTGCGGCCGAAGGCCAGGAGATCACGACGATCGAAGGCCTCGCCACCAACGACCGCCTGCATCCGATGCAGCAGGCTTTCATCGACAACGACGCATTCCAGTGCGGCTATTGCACGCCCGGCCAGATCATGTCCGCTGTGGCCTGCGTCAAGGAGGGGCATGCAAACAACGAGGCGGACATCCGCGAATATATGAGCGGCAATATCTGCCGCTGTGCCGCCTATCCCAACATCGTCGCCGCCGTGAAGCAGGCCGCGCCCGAGATCATGAAAGGCTAGGCGCATGCGACCGTTTTCGTATCAGAGGGCAACAGACCCTGACATGGCCGTGCAGGCGCTCAGCGCCGCCGCGGCCGCGAACAATCCGCTGACACAGGCCCCTGCGCAGCCGCTCGCCGGCGGCACCACGCTGATCGATCTGATGAAGCTGGATGTGATGCGGCCGGCCGCGATCGTCGATATCAATCCGCTCGCGGGCGGCTGGTCGGCGATCGAGCCGAAGGATGACGGCCTGCGGCTCGGCGCGCTCGCGAAGATGTCCGACGTCGCCGCGCATGACGGCATCCAGCGCAACTATCCGGTGATCGCCAATTCGCTGAAGCTCGCGGCGAGCGCCCAGCTGCGCAACATGGCGACGCTCGGCGGCAACGTGATGCAGCGAACGCGTTGCAGCTATTTCCGCGATGTTTCCTATGAGAACTGCAACAAGCGCCATCCCGGCTCCGGTTGCGCCGCGATGGACGGCGTCAACCGCATGCATGCCGTGCTCGGCGTCTCCGACCAGTGCATCGCGACCTATCCAGGCGATTTCGCCCAGGCGCTGATCGCTCTCGATGCCATGGTCGAGATCACGGGCAAGGCCGGCACGCGCAGCATGCCGTTTGCCCAGCTTCACAAGACGCCGGGCAGTACGCCCGACATCGAAACCACGCTTCAGCCCGGTGAGCTGATCTCGGCCTTCGCGGTGCCAGGACGCTGGCCGCGCTCGGTGTATCTCAAGGCGCGCGACCGGCAATCCTATGAGTTCGCGCTGTCCTCGGCTGCGGTCGCGCTCGACGTGCAGGACGGCACGATCAGGGACGCACGTGTCGCGCTCGGCGGTGTCGCCACCGTGCCCTGGCGGGCGCGCGAGGCGGAGGCGCTGCTCAAGGGGCAAAAGTTCGACGAAGCCCTGGCGCAGCGCGTCGCCGATGCCGCTTTCGCAGATGCCAGGGGGCGGCGGCACAACAGCTTCAAGATCGCGCTCGGCAAGCGCGTGGTGGCACGCGCGCTCCAGCAGGCCGTAACGATGGAGATCTGATCATGACCGCTGCTGCTCCCGGGCCGAAGACGAACATGGGCCAGCCCGTGCCGCGCTATGACGCGGCCGTAAAGGTGACTGGACGCGCGACCTATGCGTCCGACATGCCGCTCGCCGACCCCGCCTATGCGTTCCTCGTCACCAGCGCCATCGCCAAGGGACGGGTCGATCGTTTCGATCTCGATGAGGCCGGACGTGTGCGCGGCGTGATCGACATCGTCACCCACGAAAACGCACCGAAGCTGAAGGACTCGAAGCTCTTCAGCAATGGCGGCTATGCCGGCACGACGATCCAGCCGTTGAAATCGGCCGACATTGCCCATGACGGCCAGATCATTGCGGTGGTCGTTGCCGAGAGCTACGAGGCGGCCCGCGAGGCCGCAAACCGCGTCAAGGTCAGCTACACGGCCACCGCGCCGAGCGCGACCTTCGACTCGCCCGGAACGACCATGGCGGCAGCGAAGGGGCAGAATGCCCAGTTCAAGGAAGACCCGAAGGTCGGCGATTTCGCCAAGGCGTTCGACGAAGCCGAGGTCAAGCTGACCGCATCCTACGACACGCCGACGCAGCATCACAATCCGATGGAGCTGTTCTCGACGAGCTGCGCCTGGATGGGCGACAACCTCGTCATCTACGAGCCGAGCCAGTTCGTCTACGGCCTGAAGAACGGCGTCGCCGAACAGCTCGGCATCGACGCCGACAAGGTCCGCGTGGTCAACCCCTATGTCGGCGGCGGCTTCGGCTCGCGTGGCTCGATGACGCCGCGCACCGCCATCATCGCCGCTATCGCAAAGCGCCTGAACCGGCCAATCAAGCTGGTCCCGACCCGCGACCAGGGCTTTACCATCGCCACCTATCGCGCCGAGACCCGCCACGAGATCAAGCTTGGTGCGCGTCGCGACGGCAAGTTGGTCGCGCTCAGGCACGAAGGCGCCGAGGTCTCTTCGCGCCCCGATCCCTATTGCGTCGGCGGCACCAAGACGACGACGCGGCTCTATGCCTGTCCGAATGTCGACAGCCTCGTCTCGATCGTGCGCGCCGATCGCAACACGCCCGGCTTCATGCGCTCGCCACCGGAGGTGCCGTATCTGTTCGCGCTGGAGAGCGCGATGGACGAGCTGGCGGTGAAGCTGAACATGGATCCGATCGAGCTCCGCCGCATCAACGACACCACCGTTGAGCCGATCAGCGGCAAGCCCTATACGTCGCGCTCGCTGATGGCCTGCTTCGACGAGGCCGCCAAGGCGTTCGGCTGGGCGCAGCGTTCGCCTCAGCCGAAATCGATGTCGGATGGCGACTGGCTGATCGGTTATGGCTGTGCCACCACCTGCTATCCGACGCACATGGGGCCGTCCGCCGCGCGCGTGCGCCTCCAGCGTGACGGCCGCACCCGTGTGGAGATCGCCGGCCACGAGATCGGGACCGGCGCCTACACCGTCATCGCCCAGACAGCCGCTGAGCGGCTCGGCGTGCCGCTCGAGAAGGTCGCCGTCTTCATCGGCGACAGCGATCTGCCACCGGCGCCGGTTGCCGGAGGCTCGAATTCGACGGCCAGCACCTGCTCCGTGGTGATGATGGTGTGCGACCAGATCCGGCAGCGCCTGTTCAAGGCGGTGATGCCGAGCCAAAGCCTGACGGACAAGGCCAAGGAGACCGTGGGTATCGGCCAGACACCGGCCACGCAGGCGGCGAAGGGCGACCGCGCGCTCGACCTGGAGAAAGCCTTCGACGCGCTTGGTGTCGGCGTCGTCGAGGAATATGGCGAGTGGAAGCCGGAAGACGCGCCGCTGGATTCCTTCCGCGCCATGCACAGCGGGCAGGTGCGGCTGGTCGGTGGCCACGCCATGAAAGACCAGATCGCCTATGCCTTCGGTGCGGAGTTCGTCGAGGTCCGCGTCAACCGCTTCACGCATGAGATCCGCTGTCCTCGTCTGGTCGGCGCGTTCGCGGCAGGCCGCATCATGAATCCGCGCACCGCGCGCAGCCAGCTGATGGGCGGGCTGATCTGGGGCATGTCGTCGGCGCTGTTGGAGGCCACCGAGATCGACGAACGCAATGCGCGCTACGTCAACGACAACTTCGCGGACTACCTCGTGCCCGTGAATGCGGACGTGCCCAGCGTCGAGGTCATCATGCTCTCCGAGCAGGACGATCACATCAATCCGGCAGGTGCGAAGGGCCTCGGCGAGCTTGCCAATGTCGGCACCAATGCGGCGGTCTGCAATGCGATCTATCACGCCACGGGCCAGCGCATCCGCAAGCTGCCAGTCCGGCTGGAAAATATCGAGGTGTGAGGGGTGGAAACCTCACCCGCATTGCGCTAGACACCTCCCGCTTCAAACGGAAGGTGCCTAATGCAGCGTTTCCAGCGCGCACTCCTCGCCCTGATGTCGGCACTCGCGATCACCGTGATCGCCGGCGTGTCGCATTTCGTTTCCACCACGGCCTCGGCCCAGACTGCAGGAAAGACCATGACCACAGCTTCAGGCTTGCAGATCATCGACAGTGTCGCCGGCACTGGCGCTTCGCCAAAGCCGGGCCAGATCTGCGTGATGCACTACACCGGCTGGCTCTACGAGAACGGCCAGAAGGGCAAGAAATTCGACTCGTCCGTCGACCGCAACGAGCCGTTCGAATTCCCGATCGGCAAGGGCCGCGTCATCGCCGGCTGGGACGAGGGCGTTGCCTCGATGAAGGTCGGCGGCAAGCGTACGCTGATCATCCCGCCGCAGCTGGGCTACGGCGCCCGCGGTGCCGGCGGCGTGATCCCGCCGAACGCGACGCTGATGTTCGACGTGGAATTGCTCGCGGTGAAATAGTTTGCGCCGTCATCCCGGGTTCGTGCTGCGCATCGCCCCGGGATGACTGAGCCATACGGGTTTGCTCGCGAAAGCAACGTCTCGTGACTACGAGGGCTCCGATTTTGCTGTGGCTCGTGGGCGCGGCTTTGGGTTAGTTTGCCGCCCAAGGAACCAACAGAAAGCAAGTCCCATGACCGGCCATGACCACACGCATTCGCACCATGCACACGATCACGACGATCGCTGGAAACATGACGGCGTGCGCGTCATTCCCGGCAACCAGCTCGATACGAACGTGCCGTCGACGGCAGGCATGGACCGCGCGGCCGCGATCAATTTCGCGCGCGTCGGCGCCCAGAAATTGTGGGCGGGCACGGTCAGCATCAAGCCCGACGCCAAGACCGGCGCGCATCACCACGGCCATCTCGAAAGCGTCATCTATGTGGTGAAGGGTAAGGCGCGGATGCGCTGGGGCGAGCGTCTGCAATTCACCGCGGAGGCCGGGCCCGGCGATTTCATTTTCGTCCCGCCCTACGTCCCGCATCAGGAGATCAACGCCAGCCCCGACGAGGTGCTGGAATGCGTGCTGGTGCGCAGCGACGGCGAGGCGGTCGCGATCAATCTCGATATCGAGCCGGTCGAGAAGCCCGAGACCGTGCTGTGGATCGACCCCGTGCACCGCGATCCCAACGAGAAATAGTAAGGCCGTCCGAGAGGGGGCGAGGTTCGGTGCGGCAGAACCTCGCGGGGAAGGTCAAAAAAATATTCGGAAGCCGTGTCGGATGGCCGCTGGCTGGTCCGTCCTTGGGCAGGACCCCCGCCAAGGAGCTTCCGATGCCCAAGATGATCTTCGTCAACCTGCCGGTGACCGACCTCAAGCGCGCCACTGCCTTCTACGAGGCGATTGGCGCGGTCAAGAATCCGCAATTCAGTGACGACACGGCGAGCTGCATGGTCTTTTCCGAGACCATTTTCGCCATGCTGCTGACCCACGACAAATTCCGTCAGTTCACGCCGAAGCCGATCGCGGATGCCAAGACCTCGAACCAGGTGCTGTTCTGCCTGTCCGCGGACAGCCGCAGCGATGTAGACGATATTATCGGCAAGGCCGAGGCTGCGGGCGGGGTGGCCGATCCCAGTCCGAAGGACGAATACAGCTTCATGTACGGCCGCAGCTTCGAAGATCCCGACGGTCATATGTGGGGTGTGAACTGGATGGATCTCGCGGCGACCCCTCTGCAGCCCGAGATGGCGAACGTCTGATCGCGGCCCAGAACAGGAGCATTCAAATGTCCAAGGTCACGCCCTGCCTGTGGTTCAACGGCGACGCTGAACAAGCCGCCAACTTCTACGTCTCCCTGCTGCCCGACTCCAAGATCGTGCACGTCCAGCGCAACGTCTCCGATGGCCCCTCCGGCAAGCAGGGTTCGGTGCTGGTCGTCGAGTTCGCGCTCGGCGGGCAGCGCCTGGTCGCGCTGAATGGCGGAATGAAGATGGAGTACACCCACGCGCTGTCGCTGATGATCAATTGCGACGACCAGACCCAGGTCGACAGCGTCTGGAATGCTTTCCTCGCGCATGGCGGCAAGGAAGAGCAATGCGGCTGGCTCAGGGATCGCTGGGGGGTGGCCTGGCAGGTGGTGCCGAAAGTGATGTTCGAATTCCTGTCGAGCCCGGACAAGGCCGCGGCCGCGCGCGCGATGCAGGCTATGATGAAGATGGTCAAGCTGGATGTCGACGCGTTGCGTCGCGCGTTCGAGGGCAAGTCGGCGGCGTGAGCCGCGGCATGGCCACGCCACACACTCACTGTCATCGCCCGGCTTTGACCGGGCGATCCAGTACTCCGAGACGGTCGTGGTTCAATGATGGGCCGCGGCGTACTGGATGCCCCGCCTTCGCGGGGCATGACAGCTGAATGTGCGGCAAGCCATCGCCCTAATAATTAATCCGCAGCCCCACGCCGCCGTGGATGGTGTTGCCGACCGGCTGCGGGCCCAGCGTGCCGTTGGCGAAGAGATCCACGATCCAGCCTTTTTGCAGGCGGAAGCCGAGGCGGCCGCCATATTCGAACCAGCCCTGGTTGCCCATGGTCGGGACCAGGACGCCATTGCCGGTCACGGTCGCCACGATGCCGCTGTGCCCAGCAAACGACTGCACCCAGCCGCCGTTGATATTGGCCTCGATATTGCTGCCGTAGAGATGCGTCCACTGGCCGCCGATCTTGACCAGGCTGGTGCGGTCAGTACCGGTCGCAATCGTGGCATCGAACGGATTAAAGGCCACTGCGCTGTCGGTGTAGCCCGACACGCGCTGCCAGAGCTGCCAGACCTCGACGGAGGCCGCGACCTCGTCGCGCGGCGACAGGCGGCTGATCCAGCCGGCGCGGCCGTACACGGCGTAGTTCGAGGCGTTGGTCGAGCCGGTCACGCTCACAGGGCCGAGGCTGGTATCGTAGCTGCGTGTGTAGCGCGCCTTCTCCCACGGCGTCAGGATCGTGCCGACGTCGAAGAACGGGCGCGACGAGCCCCAGTCGGTGAAGTCATAACGCAGCGCGAAGGCCCCGATCGGTGCGCTCGTGATCTTGTAGCCGCCCTCGTTGTAGTGCGTGTAGGCGATGCCGGCGAGCAGCGACAGATTGTTGGTCAGCTCCTTGCGGCCGTGGATGCCGGCGGAGAACGAGCCGGCCGAGCCGAACGCGCTGATGCAGTCGCTGCAATTGATCTGCTCGTTGACGCCGAGCAGCACCGTGCCGAGCACGCGGTTGGTGATCATCTGGTTGAAGCGCTGATTGGCAAGGCCGCCGATCGAATTGCCGCTGGAATCCGCGCCGGTCGGCGTCGGGCTTGGCGATGGATCCGGGCTCGGCGCGGACGCAGGATCCGGGGTCGGCGAGGGCGACGGAGAGGGGCTCGGCGAGGGGGAGGGTGATGGAGAATAGGTCGGCGTTGGGGACGGCGAATAGGTCGGGTCAGGCGTCGGCTCACCGCATTCGGATCCGCACGTCGCCTGGGCTGCCGCCGGTCGAATATCCGGCGCAAATGCAAGCGCAGCCAAGGCGGCCAGCGCGCCAGCGAGAACCCAGCGCTCCAAGCGGAGTTTCACCATTGTCACCGCCCGCACAGCATGCCGTCGTCTTGGACGGCAGGCGTGATGGTCGGCGAGGCGGCGGCATATTGGTTGACGGCGCAAAGCCCCGCGCTCGCTGCGCAGTTGGCGGCGAACGTCCAGGGCGGCGTGTTGGTCTTGGTGATGCCGACCTTGCCACCGGTCGAGGTGATGATCGCAGTGTCGCCGGGCTGGGTGAGCTGCACGCACTGGGAGCTCTTCGTGCAGACGCTGGCCGCGCCCTCCTGAAGCACGACGACGGAGCGGCCGCGCTGCGAGAGGATGTCGAGCGTGGTGCCGCGCACTCCGATGGTCGCTAGCGGGGTCGTGATCTTGTAGGCCGTCTTCTCGGAGTGCCCGGTGACGAAGCGGAAGGCGCCGGTGGTCATGCGGATCGCGACGTCGCGATAGCTGTGTTCGTCGTTGAACACGGTGCGGTCGAGCTTCAGCGTGGCGCTCGGGCCCAGCGACAGGTTGGTGCTGTCGGCCATGACGAAGCGCGCCGCGCTGTCGGCGCCGGTGCGCACGGTCTCGTCGCGCAGCATGCTGTCGCCGACATTGATCGGCGTGGCGGTCGCGGCCACGCGCACCACTTCGTTCTGGATCACGACGGCTTCGCCGACGCGCGTCTGCGCCTGCGCGCAAGGGCCTGCGCACAATGCGGCCGACAACAGAGAGGGGAAAAGCCAGAAACGCAAATTCATTTCGCAACCGATCGATATGTCCCTGATCGTACCGGATCGCGCGCACTTGCGATGTGGCGGAATTATCACAAGCGGCGCGGGACGTGCGTTATGCTTAGTGACAGTCGCGGCAGAATGCGTTCAATGAAAACCGCGATCTCCTTTTTGTCCGCGGTGACGCCAATTTGCCACGCAAAACATCTCCACAGCCGACGCTCGAATTATCCGCGGTTCCAAAGATGTCGCGGAGCGCAGTGATTGCCGTCGCGATTTTCCTGGTTGCTCATCTCGCGCTGCTGATCGGTCTCGCGACACCGGGGAAGTTCGTCTTCGACGAGGTGCATTATGTGCCGGCGGCGCGGCAGATGCTGACGCCCGTGATGTCGGGGCCGATGCTCAATCCAATGCACCCGCCGCTGGGCAAGGAGCTGATCGCGGCATCGATCGCAGCCTTTGGCGACAACGCGTTTGGTTGGCGCTATCCGGCGACCTTGTTCGGCGCACTCGCGGTCGTCGCGATCTATCTGTGCGGCCTCGCGGTGTTCTCTGCGCAAGGGCCCGCGATCGCAGCCGCGCTCATCGCTGGCAGCAACCAGATGCTCTACGTGCAGGCGCGTATCGCCATGCTCGACATCTTTGCGCTCGGCTTCGGCCTGCTCGCGACCGCCGCCTTCATGCATGGTTTTCGAAAAGAGCGGCCGCATGCGCTGTTCGCGCTCACGGGCAGCCTGTTCGGCTGTGCTGTGGCCTGCAAATGGAGCGGCCTGTTTCCACTGGGCGTCTGCATCGCCATCGTTGCGGTGATCCGCCTGATGCAGGGCTGGCGCACGCAGTTTGCCGACGCCAGGCCGATCGACTGGTATCGGCCCGATCTCTGGGCCGGTTTTCGGGCGCAGCATGCCGCGCTCTGCTTCGCCGTCCTGCCGGCGACGACGTATCTTGCCGCTTTCGTTCCGCTCTACGGATTGTCGTTGCCGGATTTGATCGAAGCACAGCGGCGGATCTTCGCCGACAACACCACGACCGCGATCGCCGGCCACACCTATATGAGCGCGTGGCCATCCTGGCCGTTGCTCGCCCGCCCGGTCTGGTTCCTGTTCGACAAGACGGCGGAGGACAACATCGCCGCGATCGTCTTCCTCGGCAATCCGCTTGTGTTGTGGCCGGCGCTGCTCGCGCTCGCCGTGGTGCTGCGCGATTTCATCGTGGCGCGGCGCTGGGATGCATTCCTGATCGCGGCGTTCTATTTCGGTCCCTGGCTCGCCTGGGCGTTGCTGCCGCGCACGCTGGGTTTCATCTATTACTATCTGCCGGCCGCGACCGCGGCGTCGCTTGCGCTGGTCTATGTGCTGCGCCGGGAGGGGCTGCCGCGCTGGCTGCTGTGGGCCTATGTCGGCGTCGCCGCGGCCGGCTTTGCGCTTCTGCTGCCGATCTCCGCGGCCTTTGTCGGCACCTCTATGCGAACCTTCGGCCGGCTGATGTTGTTCCAGAGCTGGATATGACATCGCCGCCTGCCGGATTAGAGCAGGCGGCGCGTTTCGTCAGGCGTAACTTGGAGATCACTTCGACGCGGTCTTGGTGTCCATGTTTACGACCTGGACGCGGCGGTTGATCGGGTCGGCGCCGTTGGCGGCGTCCTTCAGCTTGGTCTCGCCGTAACCGACGGTGACGAGATCGGCGCTGTTCAGGCCGTAGTTCTGCACCAGGTACTTCTTGATGGTGTCGGCGCGCCGTTCGGAGAGGCCCTGGTTGTACTGTTCGCCGCCGATCGTGTCGGTGTGGCCGGCGACCACGAAGGTCGAACCTTTGAGCGCCGGATCGGACAGCGCCTTGCCGAGCGCTTGCACCGATGCCACCGACGTCTTGGCAATCTCAGCCGAGTTGTAGTCGAACTGAATCTCCAGATCGATCTTCGGCTTGGTCGCCGCGAGCTCTGCGATCTGCTCGCGTTCGCCCGTCGATAGCGACCGGGTCGAGCGGTTGCGCACGGTGTTGAGGAAGGTCGATTCCTTGGCCTGCGCGGCGGTATCGACCTGCGGCCCAACGGACAGGCCACGAGTTACCGGCTTCGGCTTCAGTGCATCCAGGATCTGGCCCGCGGAGACGTTGTTGTCGCCGGCCAGGGCAAGGCTCGCCGTCATCGAGAGGGCCGCGGAGAGGGTAATCGCCTTCAGTCCGAAAAATTTATCAAAACGGGTCATTGTCGTATCCTCGCTGTTACGCCTGATGGCGATTTGATGTTGCGAGCTTAGGGAAGGTTCAAAGGCCCGGATGTGATCCTTGTCACATTCGAAGCCACGAGCCGGAGGCCATTGTGTTCGTTCGCGGGTTGCGCCGAACCAGCTCACCGACCATTCCCGGAAATCCGCGTTCACCGATCGTCGCAAAGGCGTCGCCCCACGGCCCGCCCACGAACAAGAATTCGTCCAGATGCGCGCCTAGCAGGCTTTGATCATTCAACAAATCGTCCGCGAGTGAGCCGAGTTCCATCCAGTGCCGAGGCCGAGCGATTACCAGCGTGACTACCAGTTCTATCGCAGCGGCCCGCCGGATCGGACAGTGTCCCTGAATTCGATGCCTATTTATATTGGCGCCGCGATGATCGCGGTGGCGATCCTGCTGTCGACGCTGATCACGGGGCTGACCTCCCGCTATGTCGGTCTGGAAGGGCCGGCCGAGGATCACATGTGGCTGGTCGATCGTCTGACCGGCAGCGTCTATCGCTGCCAGTCGGAGGGGCGCGGCAAGGCGTCCTGTGAGCCGGACACCGCTACAGGTAGCCTCGGGGAGCGCCCAAAAGCCGCACGCTAGCAGTGGTTATCGCTGCGGCGCAGCAACGAAAATGTCTTCTCCCTGAAAACTTGTCGCTGAAGAATGGCTCTTGCGTTGGCCGGCATGACGCCGGTTTTGTCCTACGGAGGAGACATTCGATGAAGATGTTGCTTTCGGCTGTTGTGCTCGCCGTGTTCGCGGCCTCGCCGGCTTCTGCAGCAAAGATGCAACCGTGTACAGGCGAGGCGATCGGCAAATCGATGACCGCAATGGGAACCGTGGATTCGCCCGCCAAACAGGCGATGGCCAAGGAAATGGCCGCAGCCAACAGCGAGATGAGCAAAGGCAATATGCGCGGCGCCTGCATGCATTACATGAAGGCGCAGAAGATGAGCGCGAAATAACTTGCTCCATTCGTCGACAGACCGCGCTGTCAGCAGATGGCAGCGCGGTTTTCTTTGCCTCTCTTGTTTGCCTCGGCGCGAATCCCGCTACATTGCCTGCTGCAATGTCACGTCCGCCCAAACCGCTTCCGATCACCACGACACAGGCCCGGCAGATCTGGCTACATGCCCAGCGGCTGGACGGGCGCGCGCCGTTCGGCGACGGCGCGCAGGCCGTCGCGGATGTGGTCGCTCATCTCGGCTATGTGCAGATCGACACCATCAACGTGATCGAGCGCTGCCACCACCACATCCTGTTCAGCCGGATCCCATCCTACCGCCGCGCCGATCTTCGCCATGCCCAGAGCGTCGAGCGAAGTGTGTTCGAATACTGGACGCATGCGCTGTCCTACGTGCCGGCGAGCGACTTCCGCTTCTTCCTGCCGGCGATGCGTGAGCACCGGCGCGAGGGCCACAAATGGTTCGCTTCGGTGCAGCCGGCCGACACGCGCAAGGTGATGCGGCTGCTGCGCGCCGGCCCGCTGACGATCCGCGACATCGAGGACGACGTGCTCGTCGAGAAGGAGCATTTGTGGCAGAGCCGCAAGCCGTCGAAGCGGGCCTTGCAGCTCGCCTTCTACACCGGCGCCGTGACCATCAGCGCGCGTCAGGGCATGCTCAAGACCTATGAACTGATGACGCGGCATTTCGGCTGGGACAAGCTGCCGAAGCCCGCGTCGGCGAAGGAGATCACGGCCTATCTGCTCGAGCGCGCGCTGCGCTCGCAGGGCGTGGTGAGCCTGGATTCGATCTGCCATCTCGATGCGCCGCGCAAAAAGGCGGTGGCGGGCCTGGTCGCCTCGCGCGTGCGCCGCGGCGAGCTCGTGCCTGTCGCGATCGACGGCGCGGCCAAGCAGGAGCATTGGGCGGCGCCGGGCGCGCTGGAGCTGGGTGAGCGGGCATCGCCGGACCTCGTCCATATCCTGTCGCCGTTCGATCCGCTGATCATCCAGCGCAAGCGCACCAATCTCATCTTCGGCTACAACCATCTCTTCGAAGCCTATGTGCCGAAGGCCAAGCGCAAGCTCGGCTATTTCGCGCTGCCGGTCCTGGTCGGCGACGAGATCGTTGCCGCGCTCGACCTCAAGACGGACCGGCAGGCCAAGAAGCTCTTGATGCAGAAATGGACCTGGGTCGGCGAGGGCAAGAAGACCGCACGCCGCAAGGAGCTCAAGCGCAAGATCGAGGACGAGCTCGATCGCTTCGAGCGGTTTCAACTCGCGGAGTGAACACTGCTCGCCACGGTGTCGGTTTCGTAGGGTGGACAAAGCGAAGCGTGCCCATCATCGTCGTAGGTGATGCGGATGGTGGGCACGGTGCTAGGGCGCCTTTCCGCACCCTATGAGACCGGAATGCATCGAGCCACGGCGTGTGAACCAGTCGGGAGAACTCGACCACGATGGCGATCATCACCGCGATCTGCGTCCGAGTAAGCCGCGGCAGCAAGACGCCGACCAGCAGAAACACCATCGTCGCCCACAACAGCGAGCCGCCGTACTTCACGACGAAGGCGGGCAGCCCGAGCGGAAAGCCGTACCAGCGCAAGGAGAGTCCGCTGACGATCACCCCGAGCGCGAGGGCGGCGCGGATCAGCGATGTCCGTAGCAGCGCAACAGGTTTATCCGGCTGCGCTCCGTGCATTGCTCGCTCCATTGACTCTTTGCCCGCGATGCTGAAAACCGCCAACCAGCCCACAAAAGCAACAACCCGGGGGGAAGCCATGAGCCAGACCACCACCTATGCCGGTTCCGCCGGCGGTGCCAGGAACGCCAGCAAGAGCACCATCGAGACCTCGACCATCCGCGCCATCTCCTGGCGCCTGATTCCGTTCCTGGTGCTGGCCTACTTCTTCTCCTATCTCGACCGCGTCAATCTCGGCTTCGCCGCGCTGACCATGAACGCGGAGCTGAAGTTCACGCCGCTGATCTTCTCCTGGGGCGCCGGCATCTTCTTCATCGGCTACTTCATCTTCGAGGTGCCGAGCAACCTCGCGCTGGAAAAATTCGGCGCCAGCCGCTGGATCGCCCGCATCATGGTGACCTGGGGCATCATCTCGGCGCTGATGGCGCTGGTCAGCGGTGTCACCAGCTTCTACGTTTTGCGCTTCCTGCTCGGCGTCGCCGAGGCCGGCTTC
>NZ_FNCU01000086.1:0-18667 GCF_900099855.1 Bradyrhizobium sp. Rc2d
TGTAGAGCACGTTGCTCAGCGCATCCGCGCTGGTGTAGCTGGTCGTGCCGCGCAGATCCGAAGCCGTCGCACCCGAGATCGTGGTCGAGACGTTGGACTTGGTGGAGTAACCGACCGTCGTCTGCAGCGCCTGGTTGGCGATCGACTTCGCAGAGTCGATCAGCTTCTGCAGCGAGGTGATGCCGGTGTTGGCAGCCTGCAGCACCTGCACGCCGTTGGCGATGCCATCGAGCAGATTGTTGATGTCGCTGGCGCGGTTGTCGAGCGACTGGGCCGTGAAGAAGTTGGTGGGATTGTCCAGGGCCGAGTTGACGCTCTTGCCGGTCGACAGACGGCTCTGCGTGGTGGCGAGAAGATCAGCGGTAGACTGGAGGGAGAGCAGGTTCTGACGAACCGACGAGGAGAGAACGATACCGGACATGACTCTGTTACCTTTCTGGTAAACGACGCTACTGTTACGCGTCAGCTTAGATCGAGATTGACCCAGCGACTGGCGGACCGTGGCGTCGAGACCTCTAACGAAACATGAAATGAAACCCGTGCTTTTGCCGGGCCGCGCGTGATTCGGGGGTGGGAGCTGCGCACATCGCCGCACTGCCGCAAGGATATGACATTGATAATGTAGTGCTTTTTCGCGCGAACGCCGGCGATTTACAGCTCGTTAACTAATTCCGAGCGAGAATCATGCCTTGATGAGCCGCAACGAACGCTCGGTTACGAAAGCGTTGATGGAGAACAGGCATGTCCCTCAAGGTCGAGCTCAGACCGCACGAACGCATCATCGTCGGTAACTGCGTGATTACCAACACGGACCAGCGCGCCCGCCTCCTGATCGACGGTGACAACGTGCCGATCCTGCGCGAGCGCGACATTCTCACGCCGGAGACCGCAAACACGCCCGCCAAGCTGGTCTATCTGGCGGTCCAGCTCATGTACATCTCGCCTGATCCGCAGACCCAGCACGGCACCTATTTCAACCTGGTGCGCGACATCGTCACCGCGGTGCCGAGCGCCTGGCCGATCATCGAAGGCATCAACAACAATATCCTCAACGGCGACCTCTACCGGGCGCTGAAGGACGCCCGCAAGCTGATCGCTTATGAGGAAAAGCTGCGGGATCAGTTCGAGGCCACGCATCCCAAGGCGGAAGCCGGCAAGGACGACGTCAGCACCGCCGCCTGACCACACGCGTTCGCGCAAGCCCGCGCGAACGACAAAGCCGCGCAAACGACAACGGCCCCGGATCATCTCCGGGGCCGTTGTCGTTTCAGGCATGCATCGATGCTACTGCACTGCCAGCCGCGGCGCCTCGACCTCGACCACTCCGTCACTCCTTCGTCCGCCGAACTCCAGCACGGCCGCGACCAGCGCATCGATGTCGGTCTCGTCGGTGCGGTGATTGACGATCGCGGCGCGGATCGCGAACTTGCCGTCCAGCGTCGTGCTCGATGGGGCCGCGACGCCGGCCTCCTGAATGTCGGCGACGATCTCGCGATTGACCGCATCATCGGCGCAGTAGCGGAAGCAGACGATATTGAGATTGACCGGCGCCAGCAATTCCAGCCGTGGCTCGGCCAGAATGCGCGCTTCGAAATACTTTGCGAGCGCGCAGCTTCGCGCGATCACTGCACCAAGCCGATCGGTGCCGAACGTCTTGAGCGTGAACCAGGTCTTCAGCGCACGGAAGCCGCGCGACAGATCCGGGCCGAGATCGCAAGGCCAGACCGCGCCCGCCGCTAGTCCCCTCGTCTCGCGGCGCAGATAGGCCGCGGGCTGCGCAAAGGCCTGCCGATGCTGCTCGCCGTCGCGCACCAGCAGGAAGCCGGCATCGTAGGGCACCTGTCCCCATTTGTGGAAGTCGAGCGCAATGGAATCCGCAAGCTCGATGCCGCCGAGCAGCGGCGCGAGCTCGGGTGACAGGATCGCGAGCGCACCGAAAGCACCGTCGACGTGAAACCAGATCCCTTCCGCGCGGCACAGCTCCGCGATTGTCCTGAGATCGTCGATCGCGCCGACATCCACCGTGCCGGCAGACGCGACCACCAGGAACGGCTTGAAGCCGACCTCGCGATCAACCGCGATCTGCGCGCGCAGCGCGGCAACATCGATGCGATGATCGACATCGACACCGATCTTGCGGAGCGCATCCGTGCCGAGCCCGGCAATATCCATCGCCCTCGAGATGCAACCATGTGCGGCGTGCGACGTATAGGCCGTAAGCAGTGCGCCGTCATTGCCGATACCGTGTTGGCGCGCCAGCGTGCCGAGCGCGTTCGTACGTGCCACCAGCACCGCCATCAGATTGGCCATCGACGTGCCCGTGACGAAGATGCCGCTCGCGTCTTCCGGAAAGGCGAACAGGCGGCGCATCCACGCGACGATCTGGCGCTCGACCTCGATCGGCATGTGGTCGCGTCCGCCGAGATTGGCATTGAGGCCGGCTGCCAGCATCTCCGCGAGCATGCCGACCGCGGTGCCGCCGCCATGGACCCAGCCCATGAAGCCCGGGTGGACGTTGCCGGTCGCATAGGGCGCGACATGCTCGGCAAATTCACGATAGACATCGGCAAGGTCGCTCGCCTCGCGCGGCACGTCGGCCCTGAATGCCGCGCGGACCTCGTCGGGAATCGGCTGCCACACCGGACGCGCCCGAACGTTGGCGATGCCGTCGATCGCCTCGTCCAGCATGCGATGGGCCAGCGCGCGAAATTCGCTCCAGTCCTGCGGATCGAGCGAGGTGTGGGTGACGGAGCTTGGCGTGCTGCGGATGATCTCGTTCATGTTGCACTTCCCTTGCCCGCTCGCGCATGCCGCGACAGCATCGCTGTGAACGCGGCAAATATCTTGCGCATCTGCGGCGGCTTGTACGGAAACACGACCGGCGAATCCATGTTGTGCACGACGGCGGTGTTGTCGGCTTCGAAGACCAGGAGCTCGCCGTCCTGGTTCTCGGCGCAGTCGACGATGAAATAGTCGAGGCCGACGCGCCTGCTCATCTCCTCGAGCGCGCTCTTGTGGCGCGCCGCAAAGGCGTGGTCGAAGTCGAGCATGAAGACGGCCTCCTCGGCTCGCTTCTCCTCGCTGAATGCCATGTAGGCGTTAAGATACCAGATGTCCCAGCGATCGGCGATCGCCATGTGGCAGGCGTAAGGCTTGCCGTCGACCATGGCGAGGCGATATTTGCGGTAGAGCCCGTCGGGGCTGACATAGTCGACGAAGCGCGCGACGAAGAAGTCCTGCTCTTTCCGTTCGGCGAGATAGGCCGCGAGCGCCGCCGCATCAATGAGCTTCGCGAGCCCGACGCCGGCATGCGAGCCGCGCGGTCGCGCGATCATCGGAAAGTGCAATTCGTCCGCGATGGACTCGCAGGCGATCCGCCCCTGCGCGAGATCCGACAATTGCGCGTGCGTGGCGTGGATGGTCGCGGGAATGTCGAGGCCGGGCACACCCGTCAGCAGCCGATACAGCTTGTCGCGATCGAGGTTGCCGATGAGATCGGGGCGATTGAGCAGCGGCCGCGGCCACTCGGGTGCGGCCTTCTCGATCAGCGCGAGCGCGTCCCGGCATTCCTCGGAATCGGATGCAATGACGATGGCGACGTCGTGCTCGGGCAAGTTCTCGGGCAGACCGACGCCCTTGACCACGTAGAGCGTCAACAGTTCGATGTCGGAGCCTTCGAGCAGAAAATCGATCGGCGTGTTGCCGCCCATGTCGATGTCGGCTGCAAGCGCGAGCACGCGCAAGCCCGGCTTCGGAGCCGCGCTGGGCGTACGAAACAATTGATGGAAGGTCAGCACCTCCGATTGGATCGCAAGCCCCGCCACCTTGTCGCCAAGGAGCTGGACGATCAGCGACAGATCCAGACCTTCGCCCGCCTGCGCAGTTCCCTCCGTGATCCGGACGACGAGCTGGTCGCGCAACGGCTGCAAATCGACACCTTCGAAGGCCTGGCGCGTCAACTGCGCAAAGCCGATACGGTCGGCAAAGTTGGCTACGGAAACCGGCTGCTGCATCTCACACCTCGAACGCGGACTTTGCCGGCACGGGCGCCGCCGCGCCACGATCAAGCAACAGCTCGATCTTCACCAGGACGTCGGCGACGCGATCGAGCACGTGCTGCAAATTGCGTCGCGCCTGCACCATGTCCGGGGACCAGATCTCGGTCACGAGCCGTGCGCCGACGCAGAGGCGCAATATGGCCAGCGGGGCCTCGTCCTGGCGCTCCAGCCGGACCGGCTGGCCGATCAGGCAGCGCTGCGCGGCGACCTGCCGGTCCGCCGTGCTGCCGCCGATCTCTTCGTTCATGTCACGCGCCAGCGCCTGATGAACGGCGCCGGTCTCCGCGATCGAGATCGGCTTGCCGTCGCGCAGCAGCAGAAACGGAAAGATCGTAGTTTGCGCGAACTCCTCGTCGTCGACACCAACCTTCCCGATTCCGGCTGGAACGGGGCGAAGCGACGGCGACAGCGCGATCATGCTGTCGATACCGGCCGCGAGCTCCGCCAGTGCTCTGGCGCGAAATGCACCTGGCACTGCATAGTAGCTGCCGATCTCGGCCAGCGCCGCTTCCCAGCGCAACCATTGACCGAAATTCGGCCGGCGCTCGAAGCGCGAACGCAGGATCGTCCAGGCCATCGGCCAGTCGCAACGGCCGGCATAATCGAAAAAGCCAGGCGCGATCGCCTCGACCCGGTCGAGCGACCGCGAAAAGCCTTTCGGCATCAGCAGGGCACCGCTGAAAGCGGGACCGCCGAAGAATTTCGAGCCGGTGATCAGCACGAGGTAACCGCGGTCGAGATAGGAGCGCAGCCGGCGGCGGCCGAGCCGGGCCTGACAGGCATCGACGACGATCTGAACCTTGCGCGGCCAGCGCCGCGCGATCTCGTCGAGGCAGGCCGCGCTCGGTGCGCGCCAGCCGAGTTTCGAGGCATCCATGATCTGAAGCAGCACCGGCGCACCCTGCGCGATGCTGGCGCCGGCCAGCCCCGCAACTGCGGCGTCCTTGCGGACCGCCAAGCCACTCGCCGTCATGGAGCTGAAATGATGTCCAAGCGCGGTATGGGTTGTCCCGCTGCCGGTCTGATCGGCGCCGACCACGATCGTCACCGGCGGCGCGCCGAGCACCACGCGCGCTACGAACAGGGCGTGAAGCTGGGAATCCGTGCCGGACGGCGAGAACACGACGTCAACGCGCGGCGAGAGCTGGAAATGGCCGCGCAACTCGTCGCGCATGCTTTCACAGCGCGCATCGAAGGCGATCTCGACCTCGTCGAACAGGCACTTGTGCATCAGCTCTTCGCGCGCGAGCGCGGCGCGATCATAGGCCGCCTGCGAGATCGTCGATGCGGTCGAGGAGGCGAAATTCCAGATCTCCGGCTCGGGCGCGGCCGCGCAGCCATAGGCGTTGACGCGATCCCTGGCGTCGAGCGCCAGCCGCGGATCTCCGCCGGAGACGAGCAGCGTGTCGAGCGGTGTGAAGAGATCGCGCAGGCGGTAGCGCGAGCCACCCTCGGATGCGCGTTCCGGTGCTGACAGACGGGATGCGCCGGCGCTCATCCCGAAAGGCTCACGCCGCATCAGCTGCCGCCGCTGCGGGCGCCGGCGCGAATTGCGAAGCGATGTCGCCGTGGAACACCGACGGTCCGACGTGATCGAGCGAGCTCTGGATGTCGGCCCAGATCTCGCCGCCGATGTCGGTCCAGCGCTTGCAGAAGGCGAAGTCCTCGGAAAGATACGTGCCGGTCGCCGGATCGATCATGCATTCGAACAGCGCGAACCGGTTCGGGCTCGCCGCCAGCATATCGTGCGAATGCTCGCGGAAGAATTGCAGAACTGCATAATTCGGGTGACGGCACATCGCTTCCAGCACGTGGCGCCGGATCATCAGGAAACCGGTGCCGGCATAGCGCACACGGGTGAAGCCGTTGACGACCACGATGCGGTCGGGATCCTCGATCTCCAGCACGTAGTCGAGCGAGGCCGCCGGCACATCGGCGCGGCCGGCCTCGACCGCGCGCTTCGCCTTGTCCCAGTTGACCCGCTTGATCGGATAGCAGCCGGCGACGACGTCGGCGCCGCATTCGATCAGCCGGAACACCTGCTCCGGCTTGAAGCCGATGTCGGCATCGATGAACAGGAAATGCGTCGCCTTGGGGTCGTCCAGGAACATCGCGACCAGATTGGCCCGCGCGCGCGTGATCAGCGCGTCGCCGTCGCGCAAGTGCACCTTGAGCTCGAGATTGGACATGCCGTGCACGGCGCGCTGGAGCGCGAAGATCGAGCTCGCATAGATGCTCGACACCTGCCCGCCGAAGCATGGCGTTGCCACCACCAATTGCATCTTGTCCGACATCGGCAGCCCCGCCCCGCTCCAATCCTCACCAAGAGGTAAAGAGGCATGGTTAACGGCGCCTTAACGCGTCCTTACAAGAACTTGACGAGCGAGAGCTGCGCCAGGTTCGAGGTCACCTGGTAGGACGCCTGGAGCGCGTTCTGGAGCGCGAGGATCTCGCTCGCGACCTGGTCCGGCGAGGCCGATTCGGCCTGGTCGATGATGGTCTGGAGCTGCGCCTTGGCCTGGGTCTGGCGCGTGGTCGCGTCCTGCATCGTGTTCTGGGCCATCGCGATGTCGGTCTGGATGTCCTCGATGCGCTGCTGACCGGGCTGCTGGGTCAGTGCCTGCGTCACCCGCAGGCTCAGCGCCGAAACCTGCCCGCCCGAATACTGTCCGGTCGGCGAGGTCGAGAAAGTCCCGAACACCGCAATCGCCTGCAACTGCCGGCGGATCGCATCCTCATTCGCCTGGGCGCCATACTGCACCGTGACGGCATCGTCGACCCGCGCCATCGCGGTCGAGCGCGGCGAGCCCGGCCCGTCATTGCCCAAATACCATTTCACCGTATTGGCCGAGCCGTTCACCAGCGTGGTTGCCGAGCTCGCCGGGGACGAACCGACGCGCAGCGGCGGTTGCGTGGCGGTGACGGGCATCGAACCGAAACCGAGCGAGCTCAGCGCCCCCGTATTCGAGCTCGTGATGTTGAGGCTCGCCGCATCGTCGGTGTTGATCGTGATCGAACCGCCATGGACCGTCGAGGGCTTCGACGTCCCCGTGATCTGGTCGATCTTGCTCAGCAGAGTCTGGATGCTGTCGGTGACGTTGAGCTGGTTGCCGGTCGCGCCTGAGCTGACGAAGGTCAGCGTGTTGCCGTTGATGGTGATGGTGTCGCCGGCGACGAAGCCCGGCGAGATCGAGTCCGAGGGGCTCGCGCCGGACAGTGCCGTCGCGCCGGTGACGGGGGCCGGCGGCGCAGCCTGGCTGTTGACGGGCGTGCCGATCGCAGAGCTCGCCGTGTTGAAGAAATTGTCGCCGGCGACGACCGCGGATGCCGCCACCAGCGAGGTGTTGGCGAGCTTGGCGATCGCGGTGTTCAGCGCCGTGTTGAGGTTCGCGGCGGTGTTGTTCGGGTTGACGGGGACGCTCGCATCGATCGCGAAGCTGCCGAGCGGGGTCGGCGTCGCCGTCGACGCGGTCAGGTCGATCTGCTCGGTCGTGCCGTCCGGCAGCGTGAACTGGACGCTCAGCTTGTCGCCATTGTTCGGGTTGACGCCGTTGAGATTGACCGAGAACGACACCGGCGAGCCGCTCGGGCCGGTGATAGTCGCACCGGTCAGCGTCGAAGAGACCGCCTTGATCTTGAGCCCGAACGGCGATCCCGCGGCGTCCTCCGACACCTGCACCGAGCTCGGCGTCGGCTGCGTCTGCACCAGGCGGCCCATGCCGTTGGCGCCGAGGTCGGCGGCCTGGCGCTCGGCCATGACGGTCTTGAACCCCGCCTGCGTCGTGGTGCCGTTGATGATGTCGCCGGCATCCGCAACCGACTGGGTGTTGACGGCCGTTCCGGAGAATAGATAGCGGCTGCCCGTCTGCGTGTTGAGAACGCCGACCATCGAGCCGAACTGGGCGGCGGCGGTGTTCTGCGCGACCGTCTGGCCGTTGACGTTGAGGTCTTGCGCGGTGCTGGCCGAGCCCGTCTGCACCGTGTTGCGGATCTTCGTCAGCGACTGCAGCGCGGTATTGGCGAGGTTGATACTGACATTGACGTTGGTGATCGTGTCGGTATAGGCGGCGATGTTGGAGAGCTGCGCGCGCCCGGCGATCGCAAAGCCCTCGTTGGTGCCCATGCCGGAATAGTTCTGCGACAGCTTGCCGGTCGAGAGTTGCGTCGACAGATCCGTGAGCTGCTGATTGATGTTGCGGATCTGCGCGCCGAGAACCGACGACGAGTAGTTGATGCTGCTGATCGACATCTTTCAGAGCCCTGTTACTTGTTACCCTTGAGCCTGGAGCAACGTGTTCATCATGCTCTGCACCACCGACATCACGTGAGCGTTGGCGGCATAGGCATTCTGGAGCTGGATCAGGTTCGACATCTCCGAGTCCAGGTTGACTTTGGAGGTCGAGTCGAACTTCGCCTGGAGCGTCGAGACCACCACGCTTTGGCCCTGCTGGAGCTGGGTCGCCTGGGTCGCGGCGTTGGCCTGGATGCTCAGGAACTGCTGCAGGTAGTTCGAAACGCTGCCGGTGAAGGGCTGGTTCGCCGAGCCGAGGCCGGTCTGCGGCGAATAGGAGAACACCGCACTGGTGAGCTGCGAATAGAGATAGTCCGAACGCGTGGTGTCGCCCGCGGGCGTCACCGGCGAGGTGTTGTAGACCGACAGCCGGGTCGGATCGGAAACCAGCTGCGTGTTCACGGCGATGCGCCCGGCAAGGCCAGTCATCTGCGAGCCCGACGCGGTGATCGCACCGGTGTAGAGCGCCTGCCCGCCGTCGGTGAACAGCGGCAGTTGCGGATTGCCCGAGGTCAGCGACGAGATCGTCTTGGTGGTCGAGGCCGAAATGACCTTGGCAAGACCGGTGTTGTCATCGGTCACCCGCAGAGTCGTGGCTGTCGCCGGCGATGGGGCAGCGGCGAACGACAGATGCGTGCCTGAGAGCGCGGTATTGAGCGCAGACGCGATCGCTCCCATGCCACCGGAGAAGTTGACGCCGATCCGCATCGGGTTGGCATTCGTCGCGTTCTGCAGCGGCAGCGCCGCCGGATCGGTTACGTTGACGAGCGTGATCTGGCGCTGGGTGTTGGTCGCCGTGTCCATGTAGGTGATGTTGACGGTATTGCCCAGCTGCGCACCGGCAAGGTCGAGATCGAATCCGGCCGGTGGGCCCGAGACCGTGCTGCCGGCCGTGGTCTTGTCGGACAGCGCGCTCGACATCGTCGCGGCGAGCTGATCGAGCTGGGTCTGCGCTTGCACCAGCGTCTGGTCGCGCAGCTTCAGATCGGCCGCGATCTGGCCGGAGGACACCACGTTGTTGGCGACGACGTCGAGCTGCGAGCCATTCGGCAGCTTGATCGTGAGCGCCCCGACACCGGACTTGGCCGGATCGATGTTATAGAGCGAAGTTGCCGAGAGCGCGCCGGTGGACGCAAAAGAGAATTGCGAGGCAAGCCCGGCGCCGACGAGCTGAATGCCTGTCGTGGTGTAGATGTTGGCCTGGTTCGAGCCGTCGGTCGTGACGCGGACGTCGACATATTTCGACAGCGTGTTGATGGCCTGGTCGCGCTGGTCCATCAGCGTGGCCGCCGAGGGATCGTTGGCTGACAGGCCCTGAAGCTTGGTGTTGATGTCGGCGACCTTCTGCATCGCCGCGTTGGCCTGCTGCGCCGAAGTGCCGAGATCCTGCTCGACGTTGGAGCGCAGCGACTGGATGCCCTTGGTGGTGATGTTGAGCTGCTGTGCCAGTGCCTGTGCCGCGCCCAGCGCAACGGTCTGGGCCGACGAGGCGCCCGAGCTGGTCGACAACGCCTGGAGCGCCGTGGTGAATTTGTTGAGCGCGCTTTCGAGCGTGCCGTCGTTGCCGGGCGTGCCATAGACATTCTGAAGCTGCTTCAGGATGTTGGCCATCTGGTCGGCGTAGCCGCTGCCGCCGGTCTCGGTCCGCAGCTGGTTCAGCACGTAGCTGTCGAGCTCGCGGCTGACGCCGGTGGTCATCGCCGTCGAGCCGAAGTCGCCGGTGGTGACCTCGATCTGGTTCGGCGTCTGGACGACGTAACCCGGCGTCTGCGAATTTGCGACGTTCGACGAGACGATCGACAGCGCGGCCTGGTTGGCACGCAGGCCGCTCATCGCACTGGCGAGGGCTGAACTCAAACCCATATCACTGACCCGCCTTTGGTTACGTTACGCGCCGATCAGCGCAACACGTTCAAGAGGTCCTGCACCATCGAATTCGCGGTCGTGATCACCTTGGTGTTGGCCGAATAGGCCTGCTGGGTCACGATCAGCTTGGTGAATTCGTCGGCGATGTCGGTGTTGGATCCCTCCAGCGACGAGCCGCTGATGGTGCCCGAAGCGCCGTCGATGGCGTCTCCCGATTGTTCAGTCGCGGCATAGGCGCCGCCATCGAGCGCCTTCAGATAGTTGGTGCCGTTGAAATGCGACAGCTGCACCTGAGCGAGGTTGAGGTTCTGGCCATTGGAGAAGGTGCCGACCACGATGCCATTGTTGTTGACGGCAACCGAGCGGAGCTGACCGGCGGCATAGCCGTTCTGGGTGATGGTGTTGATGGTCACCGCGCCGCTCGTGCTGGCATATTGCGTCAGCCCGCCCGAGGAGATGTTGAAGGCGACGGAGCCGAGCGATTGACCGCTCACGCTGACATTGTTGATGGTGATGCCCGAGCCGCTCGGCGAGGTCAGCGAGCCGTCGGCGGCAAAAGTGAAAGCCTGGCCGGTATTGACCCAGCCGACCGTCGTGCCGGTCGCATTCGGGTCGGTCTGGTAGAACAGGTTCCAGGTATCGGAATGGCCCGCGCCCAGCGAGGCGCTGTCGGTCTTGGCCCAGCGCAATTGCAGGTTCACCGGCGTGCCCGCGGCGTTGTAGGCGGTCACCGCGCCGCCGCTGATCGATTCCTTTGTGAAGGTGGCGATGTCGTTGCCGATCACACCGCCGGTGCCGGCAGTGCCGCCGCCGTCGCGATTCTTGGTGATGGTCGAGGTGAAGCCGAGCGCGGCAAAGGCAGCGCTGTTCGAGCTCGACACCGTGAGGTTGGAGACGGTGCCGGTGTTCAGCGTGATCACGCCACCGCTGCTCACCGACGAGCCCGACCCGCCGGAGAGCGCGTCGATCTTGCCGAGCAGCGTCGTGATGTTGTCTGTGATGTTGATCTGGTTCGGGCCCGAGGCACCCGAAGCGACGAAGGTCAGCGTCTGGCCGTTGACGGTGATCGTGTCGGCGGGCGGGCCTGCCGAAAAACCCGACGAGAGCACTTGGGCGCCGCCGGCGGTCGCCGTGCCGCTCAGCACCGTCGCGCCCGAGATCGCGGGCGAGGACAGTACGTTTCCGCCGCGCGTCACGCTGCTGATGCCGAGCGCGGTGGCTGCCGTGCCGCTGCCCACCGCCACGTCGGTGCCGGTACCGCTGGAGATCATGATGTTGCCGCTGGCGGAGAGCGACGCCGTGACGCCGGCGCCGCCGGCGGTCTGGATCGCGTTCAGGATGTCCGCCACCGTAGCCGTCGTGCCCGCACCTAGACCGATCGTGGTGTTGCTGCCGACCGTCGAGACCGTCGTGCCGGCGTTGAAGGTGATCGTGTTGCCGTTGATGGTCAGCGTCTGGCCGCTCAGCGCGGTGAGAATGCTGGAGGCGAGATGCGTGCCGACCGTGTTGTCGAGGGACGTGGTGGTCGAGGCCACCGCGGACGAATTGTTCTGAAGCGCAACCGTGCCCGTCGCCGTCGTCGACGTGTAGGCTGAACGGACGTTGCCGGTCGCCGCCGCACCGGACACCTTTGCGTTGGTATAGGGTGCGGGCGGTGTGCCGACCGGTAGCGGGTTGGCGGCGAAATCGGACGGGTTCAGTCCACCAGCCGCCAGCAGCGTGCCGGTCGCCGCCGTCGTGCTCGCCACCGTGTTCGGCTGCGTCGGCAGGTTTGCGGCGTATTGGATCGAGGTGGTCGCCTGCGCCGGAATGAAATTGTTCTGGAATTGCAGGACGGTCGCCACGTTGCCCTGCGGATTGCCCGTCTTCGGGTCGACCGTGACGCCCATCAGATAATAGCCGGCGCCGTTGACCAGATTGCCATTGGCATTGAGCTGGAAGTCGCCACGCCTGGTGTAGTAGGTGACCCCGGTGAACACCGGCACGTTGTCGACGACGCCGCTCGCTTTCTGGATCGAGAAGAAGCCGTCGCCTGTGATCGCCATGTTGGTGGCGACGGTGGACGATGAGATCGTGCCCTGCGTCGTGATGGTGGCCTTCGCGTTGGCCGTCACGCCGCCTGCGACCTGCTTGCTCGGCACGGATGAGTCGGGAATGAGATCGACGAAGCTGGTGCCGATGCCCTTGTAACCGGTGGTGGACGAGTTCGCGATGTTGCCGGAAATGTTCTGAAGCGCGAAGGACTGCGCCTGCAAGCCACCCACCGAGGTGTTCATTGCATCGAAGATACCCATAACTTTGTCTCCAAATCCGATCTCGGCGGCGCCGACCCGAGGCCGCAATCGGGAGAGACAGTCGCAAAGGCCATGCCAATGCGGGTATCTTCAGGAAATCAACGACTTAAATAGACATGCCCCGGTCGGATGACCGGGGCACAATTGCCGGGCCGGCAACAATTGCCGGGACGTCATGAGTTTTCGAGCGACGCGTCACCAGCTCGCGCGACGAAGACGCGTCAAATAAAGAGCCCTCACGTCGCCGACGCCGCCGCGGGATGGAAAACCAGCCCGAAGCCGTCGATGCAGTAGCGCAAGCCGGTCGGTTTCGGACCGTCGTCGAAGACGTGGCCGAGATGGCCGCCGCAGCGGCGGCAATGCACTTCGGTGCGGACCATGCCGTAGGCACGGTCCTCGGTCTTGCCGACATTGCCCTCGATCGGCTGGTAGAAGCTCGGCCAGCCGGTGCCGCTCTCGAACTTGGTCTCGGACGCAAACAGCGGCAGGTCGCAGCCGGCGCAGGCGAAGATGCCCTTGCGGTGCTCCTTCAGCAGCGGGCTGGAGCCGGGCCGCTCGGTGCCATGATTGCGCAGGATTTCATACTGCTGCGGCGTGAGCTGGGCACGCCATTCGGCCTCCGTCTTCGTGATTTCGAACTTTTCCGCGGCCTTCTCACCAGCCTCCGCCGGGGATGCCCTCAGCCAGCGGAAGGCCGAAAGGCCGAACAGGCCGGCGGCAGTCGATAGCAGGATGCGGCGATCAAACATCTCATTCTCCGTGCGGGAGCGTGTCCACGCCCTGAGATACGGGCTCTAACGGCCAACGTTACACTTCCGGGCGGAATTTTTCTCGGGTCTATTGCGAGACAATGTCCTCGTGCGAGGCCGGTTCCGCGTCCTGGGCCGCAGCTCGTGGCGGCGGGGCCGGCCGTGGCCGGACACCGGGCGGCGGACGGCGCGGACCGGTGCCGGCCGCCCGGTTGGCTTCGGCAAGGCGGGCCTCGCGTTCCCTGTCCTTGACCCGCGCCCGCTCGCGGTAGCGGGCGAGCGAGCCGGCGGCGGCGGAGCTCGCCCTGCCCCAGATCCCGACCAGCTGGCCCGCGACCCGTCCGGTCGTGCCTCCCGCCCAGACCAGCTCGAACGGCGAAAACAGGCGCCAGCGCTCGTCGCCCCGGAGGATGCTGCGCGCGATCATCTGTCCGGCCATGGCCGAAATGTTCATGCCCTGGCGGCCGAACCCGCTCGCCACCCACAGGCCTTTGCGCAGCTGGCCGATCTGCGGCATGCCGTGCACGGTCTGGCCGGTGGCGCCGCCGAATGTATCGATGATCTCGACGTCACCGAGCTGGGGAAAGATCGTGCGGATCCGCCGCTTGATGGCGCCGGCGAAGCGCTGCGGACGTGCCGCCCAGGTGGTTTCCGGGCTCGCCCACATCAGCCGGTCGCCGTCGACGATACGGAAATGGTCGATGCCGTCGGAATCCAGCACCGATCCCTTGAAGGCGATGATCTCATGCACACGCTCGCCGAGCGGCGCGGTGATCCCGGCATAACGCCAGACCGGAAGCAGCGTCTCCGACAGGCGCCGCAAGGGCGCGCCGAGATGGATGTTGCCGGCGAGCACGATATGCGTCGCGCGCAGCCGCGCCGAGGGCGTGACGATACGCTTGCGGATGCCGGAATGATCGATGCTGACGACCGGCGTATCCTCGAAGATGCGGGCGCCTGCCCGCCGCGCGAGTGCGGCAAGGCCATGCACATATTTGCGGCCGTCGACCTGGAACGCGCGGGGATAATGGATGCCGTGGAAATAGCGGTCGGTCTTGAGCACCGCGCGGACGCGATCGACCTGCCAGCCCTCGACCTCGGTGTCGAAATCCTCGTTCAGCATCTGCAACCGGCTGATCAGCCGGTCGCCGGCATCCACATTGGAGACTTCCAGCACGCCCTCGCTGAGGCTGATCCCCGGCATGTTCTCTTCAGTGGCGTTGGCGCGGACGAACTCGGCGCCCGCCTTCGACAGCGTCCACAATTCGCGCGCATCCTCGAAGCCGATGCGCTCGATCAGGTCGGTGAGCGGCAGTGCAAAGCCCGGCATCACGGTGCCAAGCTGATTGCCAGAGGCATTCCAGCCGACATGGCGGCCCTCGAGCACCGCGACGCTGGCCCCGAACCGGGCCGCCTCCAGCGCGATGGAAAGGCCGGCAAGCCCCGCCCCGATCACGCAAATGTCGGCATCGAGATCGAACGACAGCCGCTCCCGCTCGTGAAAGCCGGCTTCGTCCTGGGGCACGATTGTGAAGGTCTCATTCATGTCGTTTTCTTAAAGGACCGATCGGGCGCTTGTCACCTTGTCCTCAACCCGCGCCTGTAGATTATCCTGGATGCGTAACGATTCGAGAATGCCATGCGCCGTTTGATGCTCCTGCGTCACGCCAAGACCGAGACCGACGCGCCGAGCGGCCGTGACCAGGATCGCCGCCTCGACGACCGTGGCCACAGGGATGCTGCGCAGATGGGCGACTGGATCGCCGCCCATCCGCCCTTCCCCGATACCGTGCTGGTGTCGCATGCCGTCCGGGCCCGACAGACCTGGGACATCGCCTGGAAGGCAATGAAGGACCGCGTCGCGGCGCCGCAGGTCGAGGTCCTGCCGGAACTCTATGGCGCCGATCCCGCGCAGATCCTGGAAGCCATTCGCACCGCAACCGCGCCGGCCAACCCGAAGCGATTGCTGCTGATCGGCCACAATCCCGGCATGCACGAGGTCGCGCTGATGCTGACGGGCAGCGGCGACCCGGCCGGAGCCAGGGCGCTCGGCCACAACCTGCCCACAGCGGGGCTTGCGATCTTCGACTTTGACGTCAAGGATTGGGGTGACGTGGCCTACCGCCGCGGCAAACTGGTGCTGTTCGTCAGCCCCAAGCTGCTTCGATCGGGATGAGACGCGCGGGCGCGGTCTCGACCGGTTGATTCAGTCCCAGGAGGTGCTGACTGGAAGACTGGAGGCGCAGATGTTCAAGTCCATCCTCGTGCCCATCGACCTCGCCGATACCGATCTCGCCAAGCCGGCGATCGCAACCGCGGCGACGTTGTCTCAGACCTGGAGCGGCACGGTACGCCTGCTCAACGTGCTGCCGATGACGCCGGTGATGCTGGCCGAATACGTGCCGGCCGATTTCGACGAGCAGCAGCGCCAGACCTCGGAGGAGGCCCTCGCCATCGTCGCGCGCGAGTCCGGGATTGAGCCCTCCCGCATCTCCAGCGTGGTGCGCCAAGGCGGCATCTATCACGAGATCCTGGAAGAAGCGGCGCACATGAAAGCCGACCTGATCGTGATGACCTCGCACCGACCGGCGATGCGCACCTACTTCCTCGGCTCCAACGCCGGACACGTCGTGCGCTACGCCAAATGCTCGGTGCTGGTGGTCAGGCACTGAGGGTTGCAGCAAACGCCCGTCATGCGAGCGCAGCGAAGCAATCCAGACTGCCGCCGCGAAAAGCTCTGAGCCTCCCCTAAATCGGTGGACACCTATAGCTTAGGCAGTGAGAGGTGTCAGATGGCGAAACGGCAGCGACGCTCGTATTCGGACGAGTACAAGCGGCACGCAGTTGACTCTAGATTGCTTCGCTGCGCTCGCAATGACGGCATTGAAGCACTGTCCGCCTATTGCTCGGGTTACAAGATATCGCGTTGCCTGTCGGCAAAACACCCAAATTGCAGGTCAACGCGGATCGCCAAAATATTCCGCTTTGCCGAACTTCGGAAATGGCGTATGTGTCGCCGCAACCCGGCCCAAGGAAGAGGGGCCTATCGCGATCGTCACGAACGCGGGTTGGGCGGCGCGAAAGGCTTCGCAGGGCGGGCAACCGAAAGCGTCACGCCAACGACAGGTGCGGTTCGCGTACGGCCAAATCGTGTGGTCCTGGCGTCCAGCGATTTTTTTGCTGGCCTTGAATGGGATAAAGCGCCTCCAAAATCAAAGGCTTGGTCGGTATACGCTGACAAAGAAAAAGAAAAAGGCCCGCCCGAATAAGGCAGGCCCCAATAGGCCCTAGTTCAGCGTGAAATTAGCGCACCCATCAATCCGCTGTGCCGATGCAAGGATCGCGATCTGTGCAAAGCAGACGCCAGAACCGCACCGGGATTCTCCGCGTTGGGATTTTAGCAGTCGGGCAAGCTCTGTTCCCCGACTGTCCAAAGACTCAATTTAGGAGTTCCACCCTGCCGGTGCTGAGCCGGTAAAGGCCGCCGACCACCTTCAGCTTGTTCTGCTCGACGGCCGCACTGAGGATTGGCGTGGCCGATTTCAGCTTGTTGACGTTGTCAACCACGTTTTGCTTGATAGCGTTGTCCAGCGCATTACCGCTCTGTTGCGCCGAGGCCTTCACCGCAGGTGCAATGGCAGCGACCAATGACGGGATGTGTCCCGGCGGCTTCTTGCCGTCCTTGAGGGACTTGATCGTCGCATCGACCGCCCCGCAGTTGTCATGCCCCAACACCAGAATCAGCGGCGTATTCAATATCGCGACCGTGTATTCCATGCTGGCGACCGTGTCGTCATTGGCGAAGTTGCCTGCAACGCGGCAGACGAAGAGATCGCCGCGTCCGCTATCGAAGGCATATTCGGGCGCAATACGCGAATCGGCGCAGCTTAGGACAGCGGCATATGGATTTTGTCCGCCCATCAAAGCTTCACGCTCGTGCTTGAAATCGTGGCGTCGCGACACGCCCTGGACATAGCGCGCATTGCCTTCCATTAGTCGCTTCAGTGAAGCGTCCGGCGAGAGCACGTTGTCAGGCTTGGGCGGCGCTTTTGCCTCCTTCGCGTCAGCTATCCTGTCGCCAACCAGCATGCCAACCGCCGAAGCTGCGAACAGCATCAGGGAACGGCGGGACGGCGCGAGCGGATGAGGCAGATTTGGAGTGCAGTTTTCACACATGTTCTTCCTGGCCTTTGCCGCTTACAACGTCTGCGTCAAGAACGCGTAACATGCGTTTATAAGCTGTACGACCTGAGCGGCAAGCTTTTCGCGTGGCGCGCGGTTAACTTTTGGTTGACGCCAACACGGCAGATGAACGCTCAATGGGGTCGACAGCCTTTCCGCAAGACTCGTATCGACCACGCGACGCTGACCGCAAATGGGGCATTTGCCGGCATGTGTCAGGCCCATCGGTATGTCAGCTTGGCCGCAGAAATCTGACATCGTTCGTTGACCTGGCCTAGACCCCGAAACACAGTGGCGACGCCCTTTGCCCCGCCCTCGATCGGGATCGAATTCGTCAACCGGGAGCCGCAGGCGGCCGGAAAAGCCAATCGACATTCCATTGCAGCGGAGCGGAACGAAGTCGGCAGTCTGTTTGCGCGTGAGCAAGTTGCCCGGGGTCTGTGCGCCAAGTCTTGCGGTGATGTACTGTGCCTGACCGGGCGCTGGCATCAGCCATCCGCAAGGCGACGGGGGCAATGGTGCATCGCTCCCCGGGGAGAGCGCGACATAAGCCGTTCCAACCACTGCGCAGGGGAGGCCGGGATGTCTCCGGTTGCCCTGTTTCCCGCTATGCATCGAAGCGCACGCAATCTGCTCTCGGCACGACGGTCCATAGGAGCCAACCGGCTCCCGGTCTTCCCTGCGCCCTCTTTCGATTATGAGAATGAGGCGACGAAGCAAAGCTCGGGCGAACAAGCCGCGAGGATGTGAAGGTGTGTCTGCAATGAAGATGTGTATTAGAGGAGCGATCGTGCCATCCACATACTCCGTCATTGCGAGGAGCTCGCGACAAAATTGCAAAGCAATTTTGCGCTGATGCGACGAAGCAATCCAGACTCCGCTGAGAGATTCTGGATTGCTTCGCTGCGCTCGCAATGATGGGATGGACGGCCCCCGAACGGCATCGGTGTGCCAGACTGGTGATGTTGAGTCGAACCAGACAAAGGGAGCCGTCCATGACGAAGATTAGCACGATTGGGGTTGATCTGGCGAAGAACGTTTTTCAAGTCCACGGGATTGACGCGTCGGGAGCTGTGGTGGTGAGGCGCCAGCTCAAGCGAGCCTCGGTCGAGAAGTTTTTCGCACAGTTGCCGCCGTGCCTGGTGGGCATGGAGGCTTGCGGCAGCGCTCATCATTGGGCGCGCGTGATCGGCCGGTATGGCCACGAGGTGCGGTTGATGCCGCCGG
>NZ_FNCU01000087.1:0-18166 GCF_900099855.1 Bradyrhizobium sp. Rc2d
ATCAACCGCACCTCGTGGCCATACCGGCCGATCACGCGCGCCCAATGATGAGCGCTGCCGCAAGCCTCCATGCCCACCAGGCACGGCGGCAACTGTGCGAAAAACTTCTCGACCGAGGCTCGCTTGAGCTGGCGCCTCACCACCACAGCTCCCGACGCGTCAATCCCGTGGACTTGAAAAACGTTCTTCGCCAGATCAACCCCAATCGTGCTAATCTTCGTCATGGACGGCTCCCTTTGTCTGGTTCGACTCAACATCACCAGTCTGGCACACCGATGCCGTTCGGGGGCCGTCCATCCCATCATTGCGAGCGCAGCGAAGCAATCCAGAATCCCTCTGCGGAAATAGTCTGGATTGCTTCGCTCCGCTCGCAATGACGGAGTGTGGCGCACGACCATCTTGCGCCAACTCGCATTTCAACTCACCCCACAGCCCCGCGGTCGCGCCGCTTCCTGACCGGCCCCCACGCGCACTCACCTAGTCACTTGCATTTTGCAAGTTACGCGCTTACCCTTCCCGCCATGCAGCCCAAATCCCCCTCCATCCTGGAATGCCCGGTTGGCCGAGCCGTGGAGACGGTCGGCGAATGGTGGAGCATCCTGATCCTGCGCGATGCGTTTCAGGGCGCGACGAAGTTCGACGAATTTTCGCAAAGCCTCGGCATCGCGCCGAACATCCTGTCGCGGCGGCTCGCCCATCTCACCGAGAGCGGCATGTTCGTTCGCCGCCGCTATCATGAGCGGCCGCCGCGCTACGAATATGTGCTGACGGATAAGGCGCGGGATTTCTTCCCCGTGATCGTGGCGCTGCTCGCCTGGGGCAACAAGCATCTCGCGCCCAAGGGCGAATCCATCGTGCTGGCGAGTCGAAGCGACGTTCGCCCGCTCGATCCTGTCGTCGTCGACGCCGCCGACATGCATCCGATCACGCTCACCAATGCAGTCGTCATCGCAGGTCCCCGCGCCAGCCGCGGGATGCGTGCGCGGCTCGCTTCGCTCAAGGCCATGAACCCGGCCGTCGCGCCGGCTGGAGACTGACATGCGTCGTATCGTCGTGACCGGAATGGGCGCGGTGTCGCCGCTTGGCTGCGGTGTCGAACTGTCCTGGCGCCGGCTGCTCGCCGGTCAAAGCGGGCTGCGCCGGCTGCCGGAATGGGCACAGGCACTGCCGGCGCGCATTGCAGGGCTCGTGCCCGAGAAGGCCGATGATCCGGAAGGCGGTTTCGATCCCGCACAGGCGGCCGCGCCAAAAGACCAGCGCAAGATGGATCGTTTCATCCTGTTCGCGCTGCTCGCCACCGCAGAAGCGGTGGCGCAAGCCAAATGGATGCCGCAAGACGCAGCGGCGCAGGAACGGACAGCGACGATCATCGCCTCCGGCGTCGGCGGCTTTCCGGCGATGGCAGAGGCGGTGCGCATCACCGAGCAGCGCGGCGCCCGCCGGCTCTCGCCGTTCACGATCCCCTCGTTCCTCGCCAATCTCGCCGCGGGTCACGTCTCGATCAAATACGGCTACAAGGGTGCGCTGGGGACACCGGTCACCGCCTGCGCCGCCGGCGTGCAGGCGATCGGCGATGCCGCGCGCATGATCCGATCAGGCGAAGCCGACGTTGCGATCTGCGGCGGCGCGGAGGCCTGTATCGATATCGTCAGCCTCGGTGGCTTTGCGGCAGCACGTGCACTGTCGAGCGGCTTCAACGACGAGCCCGCGCGCGCCTCGCGCCCGTTCGATCGCGACCGCGACGGGTTTGTGATGGGCGAAGGCGCCGGCATCCTGGTGATCGAGACGCTGGAGCATGCGCTGGCGCGCGGCGCGGCGCCGATCGCGGAGATCGTCGGCTACGGCACGACGGCGGATGCCTATCACATGACGTCGGGTCCGCCCGATGGCGATGGCGCCCGCCGCGCCATGGAGATCGCGCTTCGGCAGGCGGACCTTGCGCCCGCAGATTTGCAGCACCTGAACGCGCATGCGACCTCGACGCCGGCCGGCGACGAGAGCGAGCTTGGTGCAGTCGGCGCGCTGTTCGGCCGCAGCCGCGGCATCGCGGTGAGCGCGACCAAATCGGCCACCGGCCATCTGCTCGGCGCCGCCGGCGGTCTCGAGGCGATCTTCACGGTGCTCGCTTTGCGCGACCAGATCGCGCCGCCGACACTCAATCTCGACAACCCGGATCCTGGCGCTGATGGCATCGACATCGTCTCCGGCGCAGCGCGGCCGATGCCGATGCAGAGCGCCATCTCCAACGGCTTCGGCTTTGGCGGGGTCAATGCCAGCGTGATCTTCCGCCGGATGGGTTAAACGAGGGGCCTTGCAATCGCGTCAGGCTTCGTTACCAAAACAGCATGATCACGACGAATTTCTGGCTGTTCCTGGCCGCCGCTTGTCTCATTGCCGCCGTTCCCGGCCCCGGCATCTTCTATGTCGCGGCACGGACCTTGTCGGAGGGACGCATCAGCGGTTTTGCATCCACCGCGGGCACGGCGCTGGGCGGACTGGTTCATGTGGTGGCGGGCAGCCTCGGCATCTCCGCGATCATCCTGGCCAGCGCCGAACTGTTCGCCGCCGGGAAGTTCGTCGGCGCGGTCTATCTGATCTGGCTCGGCATCAAGACGTTTCGCAGCGCCGGCCGGACGCTGTCGCTCGAGAGCGAACCCGTCGGTGACCGGCGCGCATTCCGCGACGGCGTGCTGGTAGAGGCGCTGAACCCGAAGACCGCCGCGTTCTTCCTCGCCTTCATTCCGCAATTCCTGGATCCCGCGGGATTGAACCCCACGCTGCAATTCATTGTGCTCGGTTCAATCTCGGTGATCTTGAACACGCTCGTCGATGTGGTGGTGGTGCTGATGGCATCAGCGACGCGCATGCAGCTGATCGGAAGGCCGCATCTGATTCGGCGACTTACGCAAGGCTCAGGCGTCTTCATCGCCGGCCTCGGCCTGTCGCTCGCACTGGCGCGGCGGCCGGCAAATGGCTAGCGCCCCGCAAAGCCGCTATTATGAATCGCACGGGCTGCGGCTGCATTATGCCGATTGGGGCAATGACGGCGCGCCCGTCGCCATCCTGGTCCATGGCGGCCGCGATCATGGCCGGAGCTGGGACGTCATCGCAGAATCGTTGCGGCCGCATTTCCACGTGCTCGCGCCCGACCTGCGCGGACACGGCGATTCCGATTGGACCCGAGGCGGCAGCTACGCGCCGACGGAATATGTGTACGATCTTGCCCAGCTTGTCCGCAACATCGCAGCGCCTCAGGTGACGCTCATCGGCCATTCGATGGGCGGCATGGTCAGCCTGATTTTTTCAGGATCATTCCCCGAGCAGGTCGCGAAACTCGTCGTCCTCGACGGCGTGACCATGTTGCCGGATACGCCAAAACCGCCGGCGCATGAGCGCATCGGCAAATGGATCGCCCAGCTCGACAAGCTGCATGACCGCACGCCGCGCCGCTATGCGAGCCTCGAGGCCGCAGCCGCGCAGATGATGCTGCACAACAAGCGCCTCGCCCGCGACCTCGCGCTGCATCTCGCCACGCATGGCGCGCGGCGGAACGAGGACGGCACCTATAGCTGGAAGTTCGATCCCTACCAGCGCGCCAGCGCGCCGCACCGGCTCTGGCCGGACGACCACGTCGCGCTGTGGTCACGCATCGCCTGCCCGACATTGCTGCTCAACGCCGGCGAAAGTTTTCTGGCGGGCGCAAAGGCAGCAGGCCTGGAGCGGTATTTTCAGAACGCGCGCATCGAGACCATCGCCGGCGCGGGACACTGGCTGCAGCATGACAAGCCGCGGGAGGTGTTGGGTGCGATCCGGCGGTTTCTCGGGCTCGACGAGGACGGCGCGAGTTAGCTCAACCACATCCACGTCATTGCGAGCGCAGCGAAGCAATCCAGACTGTCACCGCAGAGAGATCTCTGGATTGCTTCGCTGCGCTCGCAATGACGATCAGACTCAGCTCAACGTCCCCGCATGCACCCACCAGCCGGGGTGATCGCGCCGGATCTTTTCGGCGGCAGCATGGGCATCAGCCGGCGCGCCATAGATCGCAAAGCACGTCGCCCCCGAGCCGGACATACGGGCGAGCTTAACGCCGGCGGAATTGCGCAAGGCTTCCAGCACCTCGCCAATGACAGGTTCGATACGCATTGCGGGCGCTTCGAGGTCGTTGGGGACGGTTTCGAGAACGTCGACCCAGTCCGCGATCGACGCACCCTCCTCCGGCCAGGCCGGAGCGCGGATAACGTCGGTGACGCCGACCAGGAGCTCGCCATAGCGCAGGCCCAGCGCCTTGAACACGTCCTTGGTCGCGACTGGCACGCGCGGATTGACCATGACGCAGGGCATGCTCGGCAACGCGAGCGACAGCAGCTGCTCGCCGACCCCGGTCATGTCACAGGCGCGCGAGAGGAGGCACACGGGCACGTCGGCGCCGGTCGCAAGCGCGACCCTCTGCAAGCGCGGATCATCGAGCGACACATCGTTGAGACGCGCCAAGAGCCGCAGCGCCGCCGCGGCATCCGCCGAGCCGCCGCCGATGCCGGCTGCAACGGGGAGCACCTTGTCGAGCGCGAAGGCGCCCAGCTTCAGGCCGGGCACAGCCTCGGCCAGAAGCTTGGCGGCCTTGAGCACGAGATTGTCGGCGGTGTCGCCGCAAGCTGCCGCCAGCGGTCCGGTGGTGGTGAGCTTCAGCTCGCCACCCGGCTCCAGCGTCAGCCGGTCGGCGCAGTCGGCAAAAGCAACCACGCTTTCGAGATCATGATAGCCGTCGGCACGACGGCCGACGACACGAAGGCTCAAATTGACCTTCGCCCGTCCCTCTTCAATCAACGCCGACATCGGCGACACGCCCCCAGCAATCCTCAGCCGCCCTTGCCGTCGTCCTTCTTCTTCTCGGCCTGCGCCGCCGAAGAGTTCGAATTGTCTTCGGAGAGGCCGTTGGCGATCTTGGCCTCGATCTTCGGCAGTTCTTCCGGCTCGGGCTTGAGATCGCGCGCATGCGACCACTGGAATTTGGCTTCCAGCGTGCGGCCGACGCGCCAGTAGGCGTCGCCGAGGTGATCGTTGATGGTGGGATCCTCGGGCTTGAGATCGATCGCGCGTTCGAGGTTCTTCACCGCCTCCTCGTAATTGCCGATGCGGTAATAGGCCCAGCCGAGGGAGTCCACGATGTAGCCGTCGTCGGGACGCTGCTCGACGGCGCGCTTGATCATCTTCATGCCTTCGTCGAGATTCACGCCCTGGTCGATCCAGGAATAGCCGAGATAGTTGAGGACGTGCGGCTGATCGGGCTGAAGTTCGAGAGCCTTCTTCATGTCGGATTCGGCCTTGGCCCACTGCTTGGAGCGCTCCTCGCAGATGCCGCGATAGTAGTACCAGACGCTGTTGGCCTTGTCGTTGCCGGCCGGCAGCACATCGATGCCTTGCGAATAGGTCGCGCCGCAATCGCCGAACTTCTTGCGGCCGCGCTCGATGTTGCCGAGCGCCATGATGGCTTCGAGATCCTTGGAATCCTCCGACGTGACGCCCTTGAGGATCTTGATCGCCTCGTCGGTGCGGTCGGCGGAATCGAGGTCAATGGCGAGCTGGATCTGCGCGTTGCGCTTGAGCGGCGAGGACGAGGGCACGCGCTCATAGACCTTGATCGCCATCTGCGGCCGCTTCACCGATTCATAGAGATCGGCGAGCGAGAGCAGCGCCAGCGGATGGCTGGGCTGGAGGTAGAGCGAGAGCTGGAGATAGACCAGCGCCAGATCCTCGCCGCCGCGGCGGGTCAGCGTAGCACCGATGCCGTAGAGCGCTTCGGCGGCCCCGGCTTGCGCGGAATCGACGAGCGGCGGCATCTTCTTGCCGGCCTTGGTCTCGCGCAGGCCTTCCACGATCAGCGGATGGCGGGCGAGCTTCTTGTCGAAAGCCTGGTAGACGGTGGTCGCGGCGGCGGAGTCCTTGTTGCGCGACAGCCAGCGCGCATAGGCCTCGGTGACGCGCAGCATGGAATCGTCGAGCTTGTAGGCGCGCTCGAAGCGGGTGCCGGCGTCCTTCTCCTTGCCGGAGAGCTCGAGGATCATGCCGGCATGGAGGTCCTTGAACAGCGGATACCATTCCGGGCCGGCCAGCTTGTCGATGGTGGCGACACCGCCCTTGGCGTCGCCCGCACCATAGGCGGCCCAGCCCGACAATAGCGTGGCGACGAGATCGGTGATCGGACCGCGGATCGATTGGTTGATGTTGGTTTGCGCCGTCGCGTACTTCTTCAGCTTGAGATCGTGCACGCCGACGACGAGCCGCGCGACGCGGTTGGTCTTGTCGATGGTGAGGATGCGCTCGGCGAGCTTGACGGCCTCGTCGATGTCGCCGTCGGCGACCGAGGAGATGAAGGCGCGGTCGAGCAGTTCGTTGTTCTTCGGATCGGTGCGCAGGGCCGAGCGGTAGAACGCGGCGGCGGAGGAGGCGTCGCGCTCGACGCTGGCGTGGCGGGCGGCGAGATAGCTGCCGGCGCCGGTGAGCGACTTCAGATCGTTCCGGGTCGGAAACTGCGCCGCCGTGTTTTCCGGGTGATCCGGCGTCTGCGCCAGGACCGCGCCGGGGACCGCCACGAACGCGGTGCCCATGAGGGCGATGGCGGCAGCAGTCCAGCGGTTGAAACGATTTGAAAACATCAGGGCTCGCCTTGAGTTGGTAGTGCCTGGGTCTGCAGCAGAAGGCCGTATCGCATGCGAACGCGGCCGGTGGCATCGGGACCCGGAACCGTCAGGCCGACAATGCCGCTTTTGGCGCTTCGCCGCAAGGATTCGGACCGGGCGATCCCCGCCGCACGCCCCAAATCGGTCAGATGAATCGGCCAAGAGCGCCCCAAGACGCCGCTACTATGGCCTTATCGTGGCCGCGGGCTGCTCCCGCGGCCCGGTTCTCACGCGAACGTGCGTCACATTGCCGGGGGCGCGTAACCTTGGTCCCATCGGCGCTGGCTGCATGTTCCCCGGCTTACATTGCCTCGTAATTCGGGCCGCCACCGCCCTCTGGGGGAACCCAGGTGATGTTGCCGTTGGGGTCCTTCACATCGCAGGTTTTGCAGTGAACGCAATTCTGGGCGTTGATCTGGAAGCGCGGGCCAGAACCCTCCTCAATCCATTCGTAGACGCCGGCCGGGCAATAGCGGTTCGAGGGACCGGCGAACACGTCGTGCTCCGAGGTCTTCTGGAGGTTCATGTCCGTGACCTTCAGATGGATCGGCTGGTCCTCCTCGTGATTGGTGTTGGACAAAAACACCGAGGACAGCTTGTCGAAGGTGATCTTGCCATCCGGCTTCGGGTAGTTCTTCGGCGCGTGGCTCTTGGCCGGATCGAGTGTGGCGCGGTCATGCTTGCGATGCGATTGCGTGCCGAACAGCGACGCGCCGAACAGCGTATTGCACCACATGTCAAAGCCGCCCAGCGCGACGCCGAGCACGGTGCCGAACTTCGACCACAGCGGCTTGACGTTGCGGACCAGGAACAAATCCTTGCCGACCGACGAAGTGCGCCAGGCGTTCTCGTATTCGACGAGCTCGTCATTGGCGCGCTCGGCGGCGATCGCCGCTGCGACGTGCTCGGCGGCGAGCATGCCGGTGCCCATTGCATTGTGCACGCCCTTGATGCGCGGCACGTTGACGAAGCCGGCTGCGCAGCCGATCAGCGCGCCGCCGGGGAAGCTCAGCTTCGGCACCGACTGGTATCCGCCCTCGGTGATGGCGCGCGCGCCGTAAGCGAGCCGCTTGGCGCCTTCGAAAGTGCCGCGGATCGAGGGATGGGTCTTGAAGCGCTGGAATTCGTCGAACGGCGACAGATAGGGATCGTCGTAATTCAGATGCACGACGAAGCCGACGGCGACGAGATTGTCGTCATAGTGATAGAGGAACGAGCCGCCGCCGGTCTTCATGTCGAGCGGCCAGCCGAAGGAATGCTGGATCAAGCCCTTCTGGTGCTTGGCGGGGTCGATCTGCCAGACCTCCTTGAGGCCGATGCCGAACTTTGGCGGCTCGGCCTTGGCGTCGAGCGCGAATTTGTTGATGAGCTGCTTGGTCAGGCTGCCGCGGGCGCCTTCGGCAAACAGCGTGTACTTGCCGAGCAATTCCATGCCGCGGGTGAAGGAATCTTTCGGCTTGCCGTCGCGGCCGATGCCCATGTCGCCGGTGGCGATGCCCTTGACCTTGCCCTCCTCGTCATAGAGCACTTCGGCCGCCGCAAAGCCCGGATAGATCTCGACGCCGAGCGCTTCGGCCTTGCGCGCCAGCCAGCGGCAGACATTGCCGAGCGAGCCGATGTAGCAGTGATGATTGTCCATCAGCGGCGGCATCATGAAGTTCGGCAGCTTGATCGCGCCGGCGCCCGTCATCCAGTAGAAGCGGTCGTCCTTCACCTGCGTCTTCAGCGGGCAGTCGGAATCCTCGCGCCAGTCCGGGATCAGCTTGTCGAGCCCGGCCGGATCGATCACGGCGCCCGAGAGAATATGCGCGCCGACCTCGGAGCCCTTCTCCACCACGACCACGTTGAGATCGGCGTTGAGCTGCTTCAGCCGGATCGCGGCCGACAGGCCCGAGGGGCCGGCGCCGACGATAACGACGTCGAATTCCATGGATTCGCGCGGGGGAAGTTCTTCGGTGCTCATCTGATCTCAGCCCTTGAGACGGTCCTTGGTCGATTGCGCCCTCTTGTTTCCGATTTTTCCGGGTAGGACAACCTCGGAATCGCGTTCTGCCGGGATGCAAGGCCGCCCAAGGTGATATAATAGTCAAACTTTCCCATGATCCCCGAACCCGCACCCACCGTCCGTGAGCTTCTCGCCTTCTATCTGGAGGTCGGTGTCGACTGCACGCTCGCGGAGGAACCGATCGACCGCCTGGCGGAATTAGATGCCCCGCCGCCAGCCGCGCGCGTGGCAGCGCCGGTCGAGCCATCGCGGCCGGTCGCTGCGCCGACGGTCCTGCGCGGCGAGGCTGCCCCTGCGCCCGACGTCGCGATCGCTTCCGCACGCGAGGCGGCGCGGACCGCGCCGACGCTGGAGGCGCTGCGCGAGCTGATGCAGAGTTTTGAGGGCTGCGCGCTGAAGCATACCGCGACGCGGCTGGTGTTCGCCGACGGCAATCCCAAGGCGCGCATCATGTTCGTCGGCGAGGCGCCCGGGCGCGACGAGGACATCGAGGGACTGCCCTTCGTCGGGCGCAGCGGCAAGCTGCTCGACCTCATGATCGGCGCGATCGGTCTCAACCGCACCACCGCCTATATCGCCAACGTCATTCCCTGGCGGCCGCCCGGCAATCGCACGCCGACTCCGCAGGAGACCCAAATCTGCCTGCCCTTCATCCAGCGCCAGATCGAGCTGGTGAATCCGGACGTGCTGGTGACGCTCGGCAATCCCTCGACGCAGACGCTGCTGTCGACGCGCGAAGGCATCATGCGCACCCGCGGCCGCTGGTTCGACTACGACACCGGCCAGCGCACCATCCGCGCGCTGCCGACATTTCACCCGGCGTACCTGCTCCGCTCACCGTCCTACAAGCGGTTGGCTTGGCAGGATCTGCGCGCGGTCGCAAAGGTGCTGGCGGGCACGTGAGGGGCGGAATGCTCCCTCCCCGTCATTGCGAGCGCAGCGAAGCAATCCAGGATCCCTCCGCGGAACCAGTCTGGATTGCTTCGTCGCAAGAGCTCCTCGCAATGACGATGGAGAGAGCGCGCGAGGACATCACGTCCCCTTCGGCCGCACGATGGCCCAGCCGATGCGCAAAAGCTGCTGGCGGCCGTTCACCAGCCATTCGAAGGCGCGCGGGACCTCCGGCACAATCCCCGGGAAGCGCTTGAGTATCTCCGGCGGCGGGGTGCCGGCGGTATCCGCGGCGCGCCAGACCACGACGCCGCCGGTCTCGCTGAACTTGGTCTGATTCATCCACGGCGTGCGCGCCGGGTCGGCGTCGATGAAGAGATGCGGCCGCCCGGAATGCAGCGTGATCAGACTCGCAAGCTGGGTCTCGCCGGCGACCGCGCGCAGGCGATGGCTGGTGCGGCGGGCGAAGCTCTCGTCGAAGAAATCGGAGATCGCGCGCGCCGGCATCGAGGTCGCGATCTCGCCGGTGCCGGTCCAGGGCATGACCAGGACGGCGAGCGCGACGCCCGCAGCCGGCGCCACGACGGCGGCGGCCCATACCATGCGCAGCATCCGCGCGCGGCGCATCGCGATGAGATCCCCTGCGGCAACCACCACGACAAGCCCGGACATGACGAGCACGACACCGGCGCCACCGGCGGCGGATTCCAGCCCAAGCAGACCGGAGATCAGCACCGCGCCGAGCGGCGGCGCCAGCGCGAAGAAATAGACGAAGTTGCGCGCGAGCGGCTCGACCGGCGGGCGATAGATGATCGGCGCTTCCTCGCCCTTGTCGGCGAACATCCCAGTGTTGAGGAAGGTCAGCGCCGGAATCGCCGCCGCCCCAAGCACGAGCCCGCCGAGCAGCCAGGCTGCGTGCAGAGCGCGGGCGCTAAGCTCCGAAACCTGCGGCAAGGCCGGCATGGTCAACGTCTCGGCCCGCATCAGCCAGACCGCGTAGGGCAGCGCCAGCACGGCAACGACGATCAGCGCAAACAGCGGATCGAGCCCCCACAGCGTCCTGCGGCCGCGCGCGGTCGAGATCGCGAAGACGACGATCAGCAGGAGGAGGAAGATCGCGGCGGGCGTCGTGAGCAACAACAGGCCGGCTTCGATCGACCAAGCGAACCAGGCATTGCCGCGGCGCTGGCCGATGATCTGCCAGGAGTGCAGCAGCAGCAGCGCCCAAAGCGGTCGCGCCAGCACCAGCGGGCCGAAGTCGAGCGCGGACGAGGAGAAGGCCAGCACGGTCATGGTCAGCAGCACGGCGAGCACAGCCTGCTGGGAGCCGACCACGGCGCGAGACAGATGAAAGAGCGCGATGAAGGTCGCGATCTCGCAGAGCTGGGCGAGCACGTAGACGCCGAACATGTGACCGCCGGCGGCGCGATAGGCAATGTCGGCTAGCCAGATCGGCAAGGGAGGGCCGAGATCGGTGCCGACCTGGTACTCGCGGCCGAAAGCCAGCAGCGTCGCAAGGGTGCCGGGCGGGCTGCGGTAGAACACCAGCGCCACGAACAGCCACATCGCCGCCTGAAGCAACACCGCGATCCACACGATCAGCCGCGGCCGGGCGCGAATGAGCTCGATGACCAGGGAGGTAAACCGCATGCAAGGTCCGAAAGATGCAGCCAACCCGTCCAGCCGGCCCTATTCGCTCACATCTGTTTTGATAAAGGGCGCGGCGCGTCGTGGCAACTTCGGTCTGCTGCCTCTCCCCGACAGTGTCTCTGCCCCCCTCTCCCCGCACGCGGGGAGAGGCAAAGAGGCCGCAGCGAAAAACGGAGTCCTAGAGACCTGTGGAGGCGCCGGCTTCGACACCCGCCTCCACCTCCATCTCGACCTCGGTGACGGAGAACAGATCCTGCACCGGCTCGACGGTCCAGGGCATATGCTTGGCGCGGGCGGCCGCGACGGGGGCGAAGAAGCGGCGGTGGTGGATGGAGGGGCCGAGGCGGTCGAGGGCGTCGAGATGCTCGGGCACGGCGTAACCCTTGTGCTGCTCGAAGCCGTAGCCGGGGCAGTCTTGCGCCAGCGCGCACATCAGCCGGTCGCGCGTGACCTTGGCGACGATGGATGCCGCCGCAATCGACAGCACGATGCCATCGCCGCCGATCACGGCCTCGCAGTCGCATTCCGTATCGAGCCGGTCGCGGCCGTCGACGAAGACGTGGCGCGGCGTCTCGGGCAACGCCACCACGGCACGCTTCAGTGCCCACAGCGAGGCGCGCAGGATGTTGTCGCTGTCGATCCGCGCGGGCGAAGCCACGGCAACCGAGACCTGCGCGGTGGCGCAGATCTTGTCGAACAGCTTTTCGCGCTCCTCTACCGTCAGCCGCTTGGAATCGTCGATGCCACGCGGAATGCGGTCGGGATCGAGAATCACCGCGGCCGCCACCACTGGGCCGGCCAGCGGGCCGCGGCCGGCCTCGTCGCAGCCCGCGACCGGCCAGACGCCGCGCTTGATCAGCGCGCGCTCCCGACGGAAGCTCGGCGGCGCTACGGCGATGATGCCTTTCGGGCCGGCGCTCTTGCCGGCTAAAGCCTCAACCTCCGAAGGCTTAGTTTCCGACTTCTTGGCTTGCGACGGCTTGGCTTCCGGCGTCTTGGTTTCCGAGGCCTTGGCAGGCGCGGCCTTCTTCGCACCGTTCTTTTTTGGCGCGTCTTTGGCTGGCTTCGTCGCGGACTTGTCCCGAATCATGGCCGGGATCGTGCGCAAGGGACGTCGCCAGCGCAACTGGGAACCCCAGATAATTCCCGTTATTCAGGTTGCCCTCTACTCCCCCAGATGCACCCGCCGGTCGTCGCCGACATCGATGCCGGGCGCGACCACGACCTCCCACGGATGCCCGTCCGGGTCCGTGAAATAGCCTGCATAGCCGCCGTAATCGGTCTCGTGCGCCGCTTTCAGCAGCGCTGCGCCCTTGTCGACAGCGAAAGCCAGCACCGCATCGACCTCCGCGCGCGTCCGGCAGTTCCAGGCGAGCGTCATCCCACGAAAGGTCGACGGCCTCGGATTGTCCGGCAACGCCGCGTCGGCAGCGAGCTGATCCCAGGGATACAGGGCGAGCACCGGACCACCGGTATCATAGAAGGCGACCGCCTCACCGGTCACCTTCAGCCGGCGCGAGAAACCGAGCGCGTCGTAGAAAGCGATGCTGGCGCGGATGTCGCCGACACCGAGCGTGATGACGGTCAGCCGCGGCACCGGCACGGTAAGTTCCTCGCTCATGCTACGCCTCGTCCACTTCTCGGGTCAGAACAGGCTGAGCTGATCGCCGTTCCGCTGCGGCCGTGCGAAGTGATCCGTGGTCAGCTTGGAGCGCCGTTTGTTGAGGCCGAGCCTGTCACAGGCGATCTCGAAGCGGCGGCCGATGGTCCAGGCCATCGGGCCGGTTCCTTTCATCCGCTCGCCCCATTTTGCATCGTAGTCACGGCCGCCGCGCATGTCGCGGATCAGCGTGAAGACGTGGCGATAACGGTCCGGATAGTTCGCCATCAGCCATTCGCGGAACAGATCGCGCACCTCGAGCGGCAGCCGCAGCAGCACGTAGGAGGCTTCCTTGACGCCGGCATGGGCTGCGGCATCGAGGATGCGCTCGATCTCGGAATCGTTCAGCGCGGGAATCACGGGCGCGACCATCACGGTGGTGGGAATACCGGCGTCGGAGAGCTGCTTCAGCGCCTCCAGCCGCTTCGGCGGCGTCGAGGCGCGCGGCTCCATGGTGCGCGCGAGCTTCGGATCGAGTGACGTCACCGAGATCGCGACCTTGGCGAGATTGCGCTTGGCCATCCGCGCGAGAATGTCGATGTCTCGCACCACCAGCGCCGACTTGGTGACGATGCCGACCGGATGCCCGGTGCGCTCCAGCACCTCGAGGATGCCGCGCATGATCTTTCGCTCGCGCTCGATCGGCTGATAGGGATCGGTGTTGGTGCCGATCGCAATCATCCGCGGCTCGTAGCCGCTTGTTGCGAGCTCCTTCTCCAGCAGCGCCGGCGCCTCGGGCTTCACGAACAGCTTCGATTCGAAGTCGAGCCCCGGCGACAGGCCGAGATACGCATGGGTCGGCCGCGCGAAGCAATAGACGCAGCCGTGCTCGCAGCCGCGATAGGGATTGATCGAGCGGTCGAAGCCGATGTCGGGGGAGTCGTTGCGGGTGATCACTTTGCGCGAGGTGTCGACGGCGACCGTGGTCTTGAACGGCGGCAGCTCCTCCAGGCTCTGCCAGCCATCGTCGAAAGCGACGCGCGCCTCGGCCTCATAGCGGCCGCTGGCATTGGACTGGGCGCCCCGCCCTCGCCGGCGCGCACGGTCGATGGCGACGCCAAGCTCGGGAAAATCGGCAGGAAACTCAGAAGGCGCACCCGCCGGCTCGGAGGGCGCCGTGACCGGCGGGTGCTTGAGGGCACGAGAAGATGCTCGACTCATGAAGCCAACATAGCATCTGAACGGAACAAATCAAGAACAAGAACAAAAAACGCGAAAACAGCCCCATGCACAGTAGCGCTGCCCAAACTTCGGGCGCTTACCCTTGACCTCACGCAACACCGGCGCCGCGGCGATCCCGTTTCATGGCGAAGGGATCAATCGCGCCGGAACAATGTTGGTGACGATCGCTGGGTGAAGGTCGGCAAGAACATGACAAGTCAACGACAATTGCGCGCGGCGAGCAGCGAACTCGATCTCCTCGATCGCTACTGGCGTGCCGCCAACTATCTCTCCGTCGGGCAAATCTATCTCCTCGACAATCCGCTGCTACGCGAGCCGCTGCGGCCCGAGCACATCAAGCCGCGCCTGCTCGGCCATTGGGGCACGACGCCCGGTTTGAACTTCATCTATGCCCATCTCAATCGCGTCATCCGTGCGCTTGACCTCAACGTGATCTACGTCTGCGGCCCCGGCCATGGCGGCCCGGGCATGGTCGCCAACACCTACCTGGAAGGCAGCTACAGCGAGGTCTATCCCGACATCGCCCGGGATGCGGACGGATTGCGCAAGCTGTTCAGGCAGTTCTCCTTCCCCGGGGGCATTCCGAGCCATGCGGCGCCGGAAACGCCGGGCTCGATCCACGAGGGCGGCGAGCTCGGCTATGCGCTGGTGCACGCCTATGGCGCCGCATTCGACAATCCCGACCTCATCGTCGCCTGCGTCGTCGGCGACGGCGAGGCCGAAACCGGCCCGCTCGCGGCGTCCTGGCACTCCAACAAGTTCCTCAACCCTGCCCATGACGGCGCGGTGCTGCCGATCCTGCATCTCAACGGCTACAAGATCGCCAACCCGACCGTGCTCGGGCGGATGCGGGACGACGAGATCCGCGATCTCTTCCGCGGGCTCGGCCACGAGCCGCTGTTCGTCGAAGGCGACGATCCCAAATTGATGCACCAGGCCATGGCGGATGCGCTCGACGTCGCGCTCGCCAGCATCCGCTCGATCCAGCAGCACGCGCGCGACGGGCGCAGAAACGTCGAGCGACCGCGCTGGCCGATGATCGTGCTGCGCAGCCCCAAGGGCTGGACCGGCCCGAAGGAGGTCGACGGCAAGAAGGTCGAAGGTTTTTGGCGCGCGCATCAGGTCCCCGTTGCGAGCTGCCGCGAGAACCCGGCGCATCTGAAGCTGCTCGAGGACTGGATGCGCAGCTATGAGCCGGACAAGTTGTTCGACGCCGGCGGCGCGTTCATTCCCGAGCTTCAGGCGCTGGCGCCCGAAGGCCAGCGGCGGATGGGCGCCAATCCGCATGCCAATGGCGGTCTGTTGAAGAAGGAGCTGAAGCTGCCGGATTTCCGCGGCTTCGCGGTCGATGTGCCGCAGCCCGGCGGCGGCGTGGCGGAAGCCACACGCGAGCTCGGCAAATTCCTACGCGACGTCGTCCGCCTCAATGCCGAGGTGCGCAACTTCCGCATCATGGGCCCGGACGAGACGGCATCAAACCGGCTCGATGCGGTGTTCGAGGCCACCGAACGCGTCTGGATGGAACCAACCGAACCTTACGACGTACATCTCGCGCAGGACGGCCGCGTGATGGAGGTCCTGAGCGAGCATCTCTGCCAGGGCTGGCTCGAAGGCTATCTGCTCACCGGCAGGCACGGCTTGTTCTCCTGCTATGAGGCCTTCATCCACATCGTCGATTCCATGTTCAACCAGCACGCCAAATGGCTGAAGGTGACGCGCGATCTGCCCTGGCGGCGCCCGATCGCCTCGCTGAACTATCTCCTGACCTCGCATGTCTGGCGCCAGGACCATAACGGCTTCAGCCATCAGGACCCTGGTTTCGTCGATCTCGTCGCCAACAAAAAGGCCGATATCGTCCGGATCTACTTCCCGCCTGATACCAACACGCTGCTGTGGATCGCCGATCATTGCCTGCGCACCTACAACCGCATCAACGTGATCGTCGCCGGCAAGCAGCCGGCGCCGCAATGGCTGTCGATGCAGGAGGCGGCCACGCATTGCGATGCCGGGATCGGCATCTGGACCTGGGCCGGCACGGAGGACACAAACGCAGAGCCCGACGTGGTGATGGCCTGCGCCGGCGACGTGCCGACACTGGAGACGCTCGCCGCCGTCGACCTCTTGCACAAGGCGCTGCCTGACCTGAAGATCCGCGTCGTCAACGTCGTCGACCTCATGACGCTGCAACCGAAGGAGCAGCATCCGCACGGCCTGTCCGACCGCGATTTCGACAGCCTGTTCACATCGGACAAGCCGGTCATCTTTGCCTACCACGGCTATCCTTATCTCATTCACCGGCTGACCTATAACCGCACCAACCATGCCGGCATGCATGTGCGCGGATTCGCCGAGGAAGGCACCACGACGACGCCGTTCGACATGGTCGTGCTCAATGAGCTCGACCGCTACCATCTCGCGATCGAGGCGATCGAGCGCGTCCCGGGGCTTGCGACCAGGGCTGCGCAGGTCAAGCAACAGTTCCGCGACAAACTGATCGAACACTCCCGCTATGTCCGCGAGCATGGCGAGGACATGCCTGAGGTCCGCGATTGGGTCTGGCCAAACAGCGCCGGCGGCAACACACCGGCCAAAGCCGGCGACTGAAGCCATGTCGGATACTGTCCTTGTGCTCAACTCGGGATCATCGAGCATCAAGTTCGGCCTGTTCGAGCTGCCGGCGTCCGGCCCCGACCTGCTCTGCAACGGCTTGCTCGACGAGCACGAGGCAGCGCCCCGGCTCGTGGTGAAGAGCCCGGCGGGCGAGATAATGTTCGAGGCGCGGAAGGACGCATCCGATACGGACAGTGGTCATCTGTTCGCCGAGGTGCTGGCGTTCATCGACGAGCGTTTTGGCGAGCACCGCCTGCGTGCCATCGGTCACCGCATCGTCCACGGCGGTCCGGATTACTCCGGCGCGGTCGAACTGACGGACGACGTCTATGCCAAGCTGGCGGCGCTGACCCCGCTGGCTCCGCTTCACCAGCCGCGTTGCCTCGAGCCGGTCCGCACCATCCAGGCGATCCGCCCCGGTCTGACGCAGATCGCCTGTTTCGACACCGCCTTTCATCACAGCATGGCCCAGCCCGCGAGCCGTTTCGCGATTCCGAGGCGCTATGAGGAGCGCGGCGTCCGGCGCTACGGGTTTCACGGCCTCTCCTTCGAATACGTCGCGGGGCGCCTCGCGGCAATCGCGCCGCAGCTCGTCGCAAAGCGCACCGTCATCGCGCATCTCGGCAATGGGGCGAGCCTGTGCGCGCTGCGCGATGGCCGCAGCGTCGACACCACGATGGGACTGACACCGCTCGACGGCCTCGTGATGGGCACGCGCTGCGGCACGATCGATCCCGGCCTGCTGCTCTATCTGCAGCAGCACCAGAACATGTCGGTCGAGGACATCCAGCATTTGCTGTATCTCGAGTCGGGGCTGCTCGGCGTCTCCGGCATCTCCGCGGACATGCGCACGCTGCTCGCGAGCCGCGAGACTGCCGCGCGCGAAGCGGTCGATCTGTTCGTTTTCCGGTCGGCGCAGGAGATCGCGATGATGGCGACCACGCTTGAAGGATTGAACTGCCTGGTCTTCACCGGCGGCATCGGCGAGCATGCGAAGGAGATCCGCAGCGCGATCGGCGAACGCCTCGCCTGGCTCGGCGTGCGGATCGATGCCGCTGCAAATGATGCCGCGCGCGAGCGCATCAGCGGCGGCGATAGCGCTGTTGAGGTGTTTGTCATTCCAACGAATGAGGAACTGACGATCGCGCGGCATTGTGCCTCGGTGCTGCAGACAATAGAGGCTCATCCGATTAGCCCGTGATGGCCGCCAATCCGTCATGTATGGACGGCCCCCTCTCGGCAAGGGCTTTTTGGTGCTTCAGCAAATGAATCGGGGAGCGGTCATGTATACGGCCTCGAGAAGCGGCCATTGACCGCGGGCCCTGATGGAGATCGCTGATCGAATTCCAATCATTGCGGCGCGCTGTGACGCGCGATGACGATGCGGAGTGTTTCGATCCCGGTTTCCAGACCATTTGCCATCACACCTTTAGTGCCCTTCCGATAGGCATGGAGCGCGAGCGCGGCGGCTGTTGCCCCTCAACTAGG
>NZ_FNCU01000035.1:0-83443 GCF_900099855.1 Bradyrhizobium sp. Rc2d
GCCAAAATCTCCTTGATGCGGTCGATCGAGGACAGGATCACCGTCACCGCCTGCCCGGTCACCGGCATGCCGTCGCGGAATTTGCCCATCAGCGTCTCGCCGGCATGCGCCAGCGCTTCCAGCCGCGGCAGGCCGAGGAAGCCGCAGGTGCCCTTGATGGTGTGGACCAGGCGGAAGATGTTATCCAGGATCTTGGCGTTGTTCGGCTCCTGCTCGAACTTCACCAGCTGATTGTCGACGGTGTCCAGGCTCTCGCTGGTCTCCGTCAAAAACTCCCGCAACAGATCATCCATGAAAACAGGCCTTCATACAGGAAGGGCGCGCACGAGGCGTGATGCGCCATTTCGGAATGGGGCCAGCTTCACCGCAAAGCGTTTAATATTGGTTGAGTAAGTGCAAAAGAACGGAACCAACAAAGAGATAAGGCGCTCCGGACAAACCGAAGCGCCTCGTAAAGATTGGATTAAGACTTCGAGAGCGAAGGGCGCGTTTACGAAGCGGTAACGGTGATGGCTTCGCCTTCCGGTGCGAGCCTCACGGTGAGCCCGCAGGCCTGCGCCAACAGCCTGGTATAATAAGGCTGGATTGCATGCGCATCTGCGGCAGGTCCGCGCTCGCCGCTCAGGAGCTCGGAGATGTTCTGCGGCAGGCGCGCATTGTGTCCGGTCGCGGTGATGCGGAAGCTCATCGTCTCGCCCTCGCCGATCGGATCGATCGTCAGCATGCCGCCGCGCGGGATCGTGTGCTGGGCAACCACCAGCATGTTGAGCAGCAGCTTGACGCGATTCTTCGGCAGCAGCAGCCGCGGCAGATTCCAGGTGATCGAGCACTTGCCGTCCTCGATGTGGCCGCGCGCCATGGTCTGGGCATCGCCGAGATCGATCTGCGCACCGGAGGACCCAGCGGCGCCGAAAGCAAGGCGGCAGAACTGGAGCCGGGCCGAGGCGGTCTTGGCACTCTTGCGGATGAGGTCGAGCGCGAACTCGCGGTCCTCGGGCTTGGGATCGTCGTCGAGCACTTCGAGCCCATTGACGATGGCGCCGACGGGGCTGATGAGATCGTGGCAGACCCGCGAGCACAAGAGCGCAGCGAGTTCGAGCATATCGGGAGCAGTAACGGTCGCGGGCGACGAGGCGTCAGACATATAATGGGGTCCTGGAGGGTTCCTGGAATTGCACGGCGCTGGACGCCGCGAATCACGCATGCTTGACGGATGCTGCGGGTTCTAACATTCGCAAGCCCGCGGCAGCTAGCTTGCGATCACTTCGAGGCGGCCATAAGCCCCCGATCGAATCAATCCGGGCGAATCAGTCGAGGAGGAACGAAATTGCCGATGAATGAGGCATCCAGGTGAAAAGGATCATCGACGCCGCGGCCGCATCCGGCCTGATGGAGCCGCTCACCGCGCTGGTAGTCAAGGCGGGCGAAGCGATCCTTGCCGTCAACCGCGCGGCGATGCGGGTGGACGGCAAGCAGGACGGCTCGCCGGTGACCGAGGCGGATCTTGCCGCCGACCGCATCATCGCGGAGGGCCTGGCGCAGCTTGCAGCCGACGTGCCGACGCTGTCGGAAGAACGGAGCCAGCTCGCCTCGCCGCCGTTTCGCGAGAGCTTCTTCCTGATCGATCCGCTCGACGGCACCAAGGAATTCGTCGCCGGCCGCGACGAGTTCACCGTCAACCTCGCCCTGGTGACTGAAGGCGTGCCGCTGCTCGGCATCGTGTCTGCGCCCGCGCTCGGGCTACTCTGGCGCGGCATTGTCGGCCGCGGCGCCGAGCGCGTGAGGTTTGACGGCGCAACCATCGGCGCGGCCGAGCCGATCCATACTCGCAAGCTTCCGGCGCCGGGCGAGCCCTGGATCGCGGCGGTGAGCCGCTCGCATGGCGATCCCAAGAGCGAGGCGTTCATCGATGGCAGGCCCAATGCCGTCAGGCGGACGGTCGGCTCGGCCGTGAAATTCGGCCGGATCGCGGAAGGCAGCGCCGACATCTATCCCCGCTTCGGACCGACCTCTGAATGGGACGTCGGGGCCGGCTCTGCGGTCGTGACCGCGGCGGGCGGCAGGGTGACCGACGGCCAGGGCGGCGAGCTCCGCTTCGGCCAGCGCAGCGGCAGCGGGTTCATCATCCCGGAGTTCATCGCCTGGGGCGACCCGCAGGCGGTCGACCGCTACTGACCGAGCTGGTCCTGGAGGGCCGGCCAGCGCTTGCCGACCTCATAGAGGAAGCGCTCCGGATTGGCGGCGAAGGCGTCGCGATTGGCTTCCCGGCTGAACAGATAGAGCCGCTGCGCCACGAGCGCGAAGAAGCGAGGATTGCCGGCGATGACGACACCGCGGGCGATATCGGCCGGATCATAGCCGCCGAATTGCGGCCCGTAGATCTCGGGATGGGAGAGGAAGGAGGCCCGGTTGCCCTCGTTGCGGAAGCGCCAGACCGCGCCCCAGAGGTTCGCCTCGAACTGCGCCTTCCCTCGCATGGCCGCGCCATCGACGAAATAGGCGACGGGATCGAAGCCCTCGATGGCAACGCCGCTGAACCGGTTGACGACGATCCGCTCGGTGGTGGCAGCCCCCGCCGGCAACCCTGCGCAGATGATCCAAATGCCCGCCAGCAGGCAGACGAGGCAAACGCGGCGGCCGATCAAGGCAATTCCGGGGCGCAAAGGGCTATCTTCCTGCCGTTGTGCCGTCATAGTTGCTGCGGATAACATCCGAGTCGAGGGGACATCCGGCGCAACCTAGAACCTGCCTGTTGGCGTCAGGTTAAGGAAGCGATCGGTTTCGATACCAGGGGTTCTTTTATGACTTTCGCATCACGCCTTGCTGCGCTCGCGCTCGCCGCGATGGTCGGCTGGATCGTGCCGGCCTCCGCCCAGCAGGCGCCGCCGCCCAACCTGCCGCCGCCACAGCGCTCCCCGACGCCCAATACCTATGGGCCGGACGAGCTGGTGACCGCTGGTCATCGCTTCTTCGGCAACGTCTCGCGCGGGCTCGCCTCGATCATCGAGAAGGCGGTCAGCCAATGGGGTCTGCCCAACGGCTACATCCTGGGTGAGGAAGGTTCCGGCGCCTTCGTCGCCGGCCTGCGCTACGGTGAAGGCACGCTCTACACCAAGAACGCCGGCGACCTGCGCGTCTATTGGCAGGGCCCCTCGCTCGGCTTCGACTGGGGCGGCGACGGCGCCCGCACCATGACGCTGGTCTATAACCTGCCCGCGACCAACGCGATCTACCAGCGCTTCGCCGGCCTCGACGGATCGGCCTATATCATCGGCGGCTTCGGCATGACGGCGCTCACCGCCAACAACATCGTGCTGGTGCCGATTCGCTCCGGCCTCGGCCTGCGGCTGGGAGCCAATATCGGCTATCTCAAATACACGCCGCGTGCGACCTGGAACCCGTTCTAGGTCTCCTCTCCCAGCTGGGTACGGATCAAGGTTAACGACAGAGCGGGGCTGGCTTTTTGCCGGCCCGCCATGGCATTGTCGTTGGTAAATTTTTCCTTAGCTCTGGGAGTTTTGGCCCATGGTCGAACCGATCATGTACCTGGCGATCGGTTTCCTGCTCTCGATGCTGTGCGGGCTTGCCCTCGTGCCGCTGGTGCATAACCGTGCGGTGCGCCTGACCACGCGCCGGCTCGAGGCCGCCACCCCGCTGTCGATGGCCGAGATCCAGGCCGACAAGGACCAGCTCCGCGCCGAATTCGCCATGTCGGCGCGGCGGCTGGAGATGAGCGTCGAGCAGCTCAAGAACAAGACCACGAGCCAGCTCGCCGAGCTCGGCAAGAAGAGCGACGCCATCAACCGCATGAAGATCGAACTGGGCGAAAAGAACGCCACGATCTTCGCACTCGAGGCGCGCGAGAAGGCGATGAAGGAGCAGCTCCGCGCCACCGAGGAGGAGTTCAACGCCAAGACCGAGGCGCTGCACGCCGCCGAGCTGGCGCTGAGCGACAAGCAGGCCGAGCTCGCCAAGATCAACTCTGAACTGTCCGACCGTTCGATCATGGCGGAGAGCCGCCAGGTCGAGCTCGTCGCGGTGCGCGCGCAGATCGAGGAATTGAAGAACCGCGTCGGCGATGCCGAGAAGGAGTTTGCCGCGACGCAGGCGCGCCTCGCGCACGAGCGGACCGAATCCGAGACCGCCTCGCGCGAACTCGGCGAGGCGCGCGGCCGCGTCGAGAATTTGAGCCAGCGCGTCACCGAGCTCGATCGCCAGCTCATCGTGCAGGTGAAGGAGGCCGAGATGCTGTCGGGCCGCGTCGCCGACCTCGAGGGACGCCTCGCCACGCAGGGCAAGCTGCTCGCCGAGCGCGACTACGAGAACAACCAGCTCCGCCAGGCCAATGAAAGTGCCGAACGCACCGTCAAGGAGCTCCGCGTCGAGATCGCCGCCTTGAGCGGCGGCAAGTCGTCGGCCGCGTTCGAAGCGTTGCGCGCGGAAAAGGCAGCGCTGGAGGAGCAGCTCCGTACCGCGCGCGACGAGCGCGCAAAGCTCCAGCGCGACATCAACGCGATCCAGCAGCAGGCGGAGAGCTCCTGGGCGACCGAGCGGATGGAGAATGCGCTGCTGCGCGAGCGCATCAACGACATCGCCGCCGAGGTCGCCAAGCTCGCGATGCAGCTCGAAGGCCCGAACTCGCCGATCGAGGCGTTGCTCGCGGCCGAGGCGGGCCAGCCGCCGAAGCCGGCGCCGCGCCCGGCCAACGACGCCGCGAGCAACGGCGCGGCCGGTAGCACCCTGCCCGAAGGCGGCGGAACGCTCGCCGAGCGCATCCGCGCGCTCCAGGCCCACGCCTCCCGCGCCCGCCAACAGGGCGCGTAATTGGGCCAAAACCCGGCTTCCCACCGAATTGCGTGGCTTGCGGCAGGTTTTCCGGCCGCAACCCGCCTGGAAACTTGACACCTTCGGCCCGCACTTCTAAATCGCGGGCTCCGATCTGCCGGCCGGCCGAAAGTCCGGCCGCCTGCATGATGGTCCCGGGCGCATAGCTCAGCGGGAGAGCGTTCCCTTCACACGGGAGAGGTCCAAGGTTCGATCCCTTGTGCGCCCACCATTAGCCCCGAAAATTCAGTAACTTACTGCCTCGCTTCCCTCGCGGTGTGCCCGGAAGAAACTGGGGCACAATGGGGGCACACCGCTTGTCTCACCTTTAGGGGCGCGAGCAATCGCTCGCCTTATTGGCCAACAAGATTGTCGATGTGGTTGGCGGCGCACATTCGCGGCCCGTTGATCGGCTTGGCGAAGCGGCGACTAATGCATTGCTCACTAAGGCGCTGAACCCGGGCCGAGCATTCTCGCAGCGAGTTCCTGGAATTGCGTTACGACATCTGGACCGACCTCGGCGACGTTCGCGACAGCGAGGATCCTGTCCGGCCTCGAGCAGCAAAGTAAGAGGACGCCGAGGCCGCCCGGCTGGAGGCCTAGCTCGATGAGGCGGGACTTCGCCGCGAGGCATGAATCGGCCAGACCAGCTGCGACCACTCGTCTCAAGTCCTGCACAACAGCGAGCGCCACTCCTGGAGAACATTTGCCCCGTGATACTTCCCGTCCATCGATCGGAATGGCACTATTTATCGCATCGAGCAGTTCGTGAATGATGGCAAGGTCGAGCGTGAGAACGACCTCTTCGCCTGCCTCGGTCTAATCGTTAGCACCGCACCCACAGCCCGGACGGCTACTTTCATTTTCCAGGCGTGGTAGATGTTTTCAATTTTCCGACCATGTAGTTCTTCTCGTGCGCGGAAGATCTCAGCGCGTCTAGCCAGAACCTCACTCGAGTTTATGTTCCCGAAATGCGGCTCTCTTGAAAGTTTGCCCAACGCCTCGCGAAGGTTGGCAGCAGTCTCTCGGCCCAACAGAATGCCTACCGTCTCGGTGTGATTGAGATCGATGCCGATGACTAGAATTGGCGTCGACGAGACGATTTCCACCCCGACGACGAATGAGTTCACGAATCCTTCCGTCAAGATATTTTTCCTCCGAGACGCTGCTTGCATGCTCACGAACGAAGACTGCTGAGCGCTGGCCCATTTCAATACCTCACCTAAAAATCGCCAGCCTCAGCCACTGGAGCGATGGCATGCAGCAGCGAAGGCAAGCGAATCTAAGCCGAGTGAGCGATGGTGTCGTCGGCCGCAATGCTCTCCGCAAACGCCACGCGCCGCCTTCGATGGTGACGCATCCTAGCTTTTCAAGCTCGACGAGGCGAGCGGACAGCTTTACATCGCTTATCACGGCGTCAACGTCCTTTGACTCTGCTACAACATTGCGCCACTCGCTGAGCAGTTCCTAGCAGGTTTCGCGGTTTCCGAGTCGCTTGAGGGCCCACAGAATGGAGGCGTCGGTGGGATCAAGTGTCACGGCGACGGAGTTGCGAAATACCTTGATGAAGAACAATCCAGCGTTAGTGGCCGCCAACCAAAAACTTGATCGCATCCTGGGCCGCGAACGCAACACCCGCGACGGTCGTAAGCGCTTGAATGATGGAACGACCCCCACCTTTTTCGCATTCCTCACGACGTCCCGGAGCGAGGTCGAGCTTGCTTTGCCATCAGCCTTGCAGGTGATAACGGGCAGCCTCGTCCTTCACACCCAAGAACATCAGAATGTAGCTCTTGCAGTTGTCGTAGTCGGAGCGGGGCGCCTCGATCCTGGTGGGAGCCGGGATGAGCAAAAACGCGCAACGCCCGGCCGACGACTCGCCCGAGCCTCCCTTGTGGGGGGACTTGCTGAAGAAGATGGTCGCGCGGCTCTATTCGCACGATCCCGACGCTGCGCCAAAGGACCCACTTCGTATTGCCGAACAGTACCGCACCTACTTTGGTCAGGCTGGATTGGACGAATTCATTCGGTCCAACTTCCCGACAAGTCCTGGCTGCCGGGCACGCTGCATATGGATTTGTTGAAGCTGCCAACCTCGGCGTCGCACCACATCTAATCGAAGTCTCGCTGCATCAGGTGCTCGACGACGCAAGGTATTGGGTCGAGAACAACACTTACCCACCAGACGAACTTGCCGTTCGCTTCCATCACCGCCTCGTATCCGTACACCCGTTTCCAAACGGCAACGGCCGATGGTCACGATTGGCTGCTGATGTGTTGATCGTGCAGCTTGGCAGCCAACGCTTCACATGGGGCGCCGCCGACTTGCAGACAGCCGGCACCGCCCGCACAGCCTACATCGCGGCGCTCCAGGCGGCCGACAATCATGATCTTGGGCCGCTCATCGCTTTCGCACGATCATGAGCTGGTCAAATCATCACTCCGGCAAAGCCTCGACAAAGTCCCGCATCGCAACGAAGAGCTCATAGCCGGATTACTGCACCAGTTTGGCACCAGAAACGACCCGGCCGAGGCGCAACGAACGCGATCAGATTCAAACAAAAAGTCCGCATATTCAACGAAGCCAGACGCTATCCCGTCGCTCATAACGGCCTGGTTGCTGGTTCGAGGCCTGCCGCACATATCGGGAAATCGCCCGCGCTTGATTTTGACTAGCCTCCTTCATCCTGCAGCTTTGAAGGCGCCATTACTCGTACACTGGGCCTCCCCCGAGACCAGGAGAGCAGATCAAATGCCGGTGACCTGCCACCGAACTTTCATCCGGCCGCGGTTAGAGCCTCGGGGTTTTGTACGCCAAGTGGCGCGGTTGGAGCAACGGACGATCGGCGGAGCTGGTCGGGGTTGCGTAGCCGATCGTCCGTTGCGGTGAGGTGGGCGGCATAAGCCGCGGGAGTCATGTATTTCAGCGACGAGTGAGGCCGCTGAAGATTGTAGTCGGCAACCCAATTGGCGATCTTGGCGCGGGCGTCGTCGAGATCGAAGAAGAGAGTCTCGTTGAGCAGCTCGTCACGCATCCGGCCGTTGAAACTCTCGACGAAGCCGTTCTGCATCGCTTTCCCGGTGCAATGAAGTGCCAGTCGATGGCTGCGTCCCTGCACCAGGCGAGCATGGCATTGCAGGTGAACTCGGTGCCGTGGTCGGACACGATCATTCCTGGCTTGCCGCGTCGTTCGACGACGGCCGTCAGTTCGCGAGCGACGCGTCGTCCTGAGATCGACGTATCCGGAATGGCGCCCAGACATTCCTTGCTGACGTCGTCGACGATGTTGAGGATGCGGAAGCGCCGACCGTTGGCGAATTGGTCGTGGACGAAATCCAGCGACCAGCGCGCGTTGGGCATCGCCTCGACTAGGATCGGGGCACGGGTCCCCACGGCCTTGCGGCGAGCCCGCCGCTTGCGGACGGTGAGCCCTTCTTCCCGATAAAGCCGGTAGATCCGGTTGATCCCCGATGGCTCACCCTCCCGCCGCAGCAGCACGAACAGCCGGCGGTAGCCGAAACGCCGCCGCTCGTTGGCAAGGTCACGCAGCCGGCCACGGAGAGTCGCATCCGGAGGACGGCTGGAGCGATAGCGGATCATCTTCCGATCCGCTCCGACAATCGAACAGGCCCGCCGCTCCGACAGGCTCATGACGGCCTGCAGATGCGCGACCGCAGCGCGCTTGGCGGCGGGCCCTACCATTTTTTTGAAAGAAGCTCGCGAAGGGCGGCGGCGTCGAGCATCTGCTCGGCTAGAAGCTTCTTCAGCTTCGCGTTCTCGTCCTCCAGCGCCCTCAGCCGCTTCGCCTCTGAAACGTCCATGCCGCCGAATTTGGCCTTCCAATTGTAGATCGTTGCTTCCGAGACCCGTGCCTGCGAGCCAGGTCGGCCGTCTTGCCCCAACCTCATGCTCCTTCAACACTGCGATAATCTGCTCTTCCGTGAACCTTGCTCGCTTCATCTGTCCGTCCTTCTTCGGGCCGGACTCTAACTCCATCTGGAGGAAATACGCAGTGGCAGGTCACCGTGAACCGATGTCAGCAGCACGGCGCCGGTTCTGACGGTTGTTCGGCATGGACGAGGACGACTTGCGCGAGGTCATATTCGGAAGCGACGGGAAACAGGTCGGGAGCGGTGCGCGCCAGTTAGCGGCGGGCAAGGACGGTCCCGACTTCCTGCCGAAGACCGCGACTCTGAATGGAAACAGGCATTAAGCGCGGACAACTGAGGCCGGTGGGCTGCTCCATCCCTCGGGTTCGATTCTGATCCTGCGCGCTTGCAAGTGGTTATGCACGGCGTCGATGAAGTGCACGTTCACATCTTCGTCGAGATCACGTCTGACGCATATTTGGATTCCCGCCCCGGCCGACTCCTCTGCGGCTCGGCGCAGCATCCTTTCAGCGTCGACCGCGAGGATCAAAGCTGCTGCGGCTGCGAGGTCAGGAAGCGTTGAATAGTCAACCCGCTTGCGGCTCCGATAAAATTCCAAATGTTCGAACCAAGCGTGCAGGATCCATTTATCGGAGCCGTGTTCAACTTTGCGCCGGAGTGCGACGCTGGTGCCCTTGAAGGGCGTGGCATTGACCAGCGCGATCGCTTCCCGACCATCGAATCCTCCGGCTTTCAGACGTTTGGGCACCCACGGATAGCTAGCAAGATCGCGATTGTCCCCGACAATGCGTAATCCCTCGGGGTACTGAGGGAACAACTTGTGTGCATCGTCTGTCCAACCGCGAAAGATGTCGTACGGAGAAACACCGCCCCATTTGGAGAACCCCGCCACCCACCGACCATCCATCGGGCGCAGACCGTTTGGAGTAAAATCCGGCATTTCAGCAGGCGGGGCCAAGTCATTTTGTCGCCCATTGGACTGGGGATGACAAGATAATATCGGATCGTTGACCCGTCCGCCTCTCGCTCGGTCATAGATGAGGCGGCAGGGAGCCCCTAGGTCGACAAGATCGCTGACATCGGATTGGACGCCGGCGAGGAGTGGATGCCGCCGTGGTCCATAAAGAGCGCGTTCCGTTATCCATGTTTCTGCCGACCAGACCAAGCCGCGGCTGGTCGGAACGTCGTCGCGGCGCGACAGAAGCTCCTTGAGATGCCGCTTCATCAAAGCATAATCCGCGAGATATTCTGGGCGCCGACTCGTTTCTAGCGCGAGATCGATGTCTCCTACTGTCTCCTCACCTCGCATCAAGCTGCCAAAAACCCAGACCCGTTCAACGTATCGTACCGCATCTGTGTCTTGGTTGAGCATTTCGACATGGCGCAGGAAATCGTCCAGTACCATCTGCGCCTGAGCCAAAGCAGTCCGGCGCACGACCCTTCCGCGCGCAACAGTCTCACCTTTTTCCGAGACCGTAAATCCATCTTTGAGTTCGATCAGCCCGCGATCGAGGCACTCTTCAAACACGATAGCGCCGTCACGGCGGAGCGGAAAAACCGACTTGAGGTCAATCAGATTTCCGGGTGACCCCGTTCTCATGAATCCACGGAGCGCGTTCTTGAAAACGGCGGGCTTGTAACCCGCAATCAGTATATCTCGTCCAAAACTGACGCCCATCGTGCGCTCGGAGAACGGAAACTGCAGAAACTATCGACCATCATCTCCACGGAGCGGTACGACGTTGTTTGACGATAACGGCGCCGCTGGCGGCGCCAACGAAGCAGGCCGCAACTCTTCCGGAAGAATCTCTGGATTGTAACGCTCAATGAGCTGCCGGATGCGACGCACGTCCCCAGCATCGACCTTGAACCCGACATTGCGCAAATGCTTGGCTGCGTTTCGGTTAACATGCTCGCCAGATGGGGCAGGTCCAGTAGGTTTCCTTGAAGATGCGCGAAGGACCGCCGCGACGAGTATTTCGAGTGAAAAACCGTGGCTGACGGCAATGTTTGCGAGCTCCGCGCGATCGCGCTTATCCTGCGCAGCCGCCGCATCCCTTTCGCGGCGGGCACGCAGTTCGGCGGCATCCTCAAGGCTCCAAGCTGTCACTCGGCGGATCGAAGACCGATATCGGGAAGCATCAGCCTCAGCGACTTCCTCTTGAGTCACAAAATCAAACGCATCAACGACATCAACCTCGAAGCTATATTCAAGCTGACTGATCAAACCTTCGTAGGCAGAACGAACGGCGCAAATCAGAATAGAGTCCACGACATCCGCATTGTAGGTAGCGTAGGGGCCATAATTTTCGCGCGGTTCTGGCCGCAAGTTTCCTACCCCACGAATGTACATGAGTTCATTGGAAGGGCGGCTATCAAAGGTCGGATCTTCATCGCCGACGAACCAGTGGAAGTCGGGCGGCTCACGCCACTTTCGGTGCGTAATCAGATTGGAATAATGGTGATCCGCTCGATGCCAGTCAAAATCTGTCAGTTTCCAGCCACCTGGATGCCAGCGCACGGACAGATTGTTCATCTTGGTGATATGCGCAGACACCTCGATACGTGGCCTGGCTAAACGGTCCTTTTCCAAGCGCGATCGAACTTGAGCAAAATCGAGCGTCTGCCAGTTAAAGAGTTTTGCAAAGGCTTCTCCAGGACGATCGCTCAGCCAACCGATCAGATCGGATAGAACCGTCTTCGTATTTGGCGGCCGGTCATGTCGCTCGATATCGCGGACTTGAAGGCCAAGACGACCAAGTTCTCTCAGAATATGAGAAACATATTCGCCAACAGGCTCGATCATGGCGCCGCTGTACCAGTTGACAGGACGGAACAGCTTTAATTTGGGGGGCATCGGTGGGTGAACGATGCGTCGCGAACCCTTGCGACCCGCTTCTTTGGCCATCTCGTTCTCCGATTTCACTTCTGTGAAAATATTGATTTGGGCCTTTAAAGCCAATTTGGGATGATCTGCCTCCTACGAGGAGGAATGTGGCACTACTTTAAAAACGGAGCGGAGAAGAAGGAAGGCTTGGTGACGCATTCGAAGGCCATCGTCGACTTATAACTTGAACTAGAACCACGGGATTTTAAGCGATGTCAAGTTTCGCGCAGTCTGCCGGACGAAAAGCGAGGCGGCGGGTTTAAGGAGCCCCTAAGCTCGGCGTTCGCTACCATCGCGTACGAAGTCGTGGCGATCGCGGTTTGGCGCCGGAAATCGTGGGCGGGAGAGCGAGTCGAATCCCCGAGCTGAACTATCCGCTTCTAGTTCTGCAGCAAGCAGTTTCCTGTGGCGACGGGCAGAACAGATTGTCCGTTTTGCTCGCTCTAGTATCCTATTCTGCGACGAGCACGTGCACGGCCTGTACCATCGCATCTGCGCGCTGTATCGAATGGGGGTGAAGATACAGAAGTAAGGAAAAGTCGCACAGCAAACTGGCCGCGCAACATCAACCACAGAAAACGTCGCACGAGACCCGTTTTGTTCTCAACCGACATCCGGCGAAGTTATTGGAAACCAAGGGTTTTTGCTTGGTGGGCGCACCAGGGCTCGAACCTGGGACCCGCTGATTAAGAGTCAGCCACAGGTGATGGACAATCAAAGACTTGCCGGTCGCACCTTTGGGCTTATCCGATGAAAAAGGGGAATTCGTCGCACGATCATAATGGCTGCGCTCCTCACCCCGCCTTGATTCTAGTTTCGTTGCGCAATCCTGGCGCAGGCTTTCCAAGCCCATGTTGACCTGCCGCTGCCATAATGCATATGCTTATTTTGTAGTATCTGCACGGTGTCGTTTCCATGTCCGACCGATGAACTTCGGGGAATATTGGTCGCCCGGGGCCTTCGACCGTCATCTTGATCGACTTCCTACTGCAAGACGGCGGACGACCGGCCACGATCAGGGCGGTCATCACGCGTGCACAAGATAATGGTCGCAGGATCTCGCGGGCGACCGTCCACAACGGATTGCGCGACTTCGAGCAGTCCCGCTTGACGGAAAGCTGCTCGGTTCATGGTTTTCGCGAGACTCATTTTGCCCTCAACCTGCCGATGATTGGCAATCGGTAAGGTTGAGCCTGAGGCGCAGCCAGATGCCCGCCATGATGGACCCGCGTGTCGAAGCTAAGAGTTCCAAGCCACGCGGATCTCAACGGCTCGTCAACTGGCCTTCTTCACTCCAGACGTCTTGATGAAATCCGAGAATGCCTTGAGCGTCGCTTCGGAAACATGATGCTCGATGCCTTCGGCGTCCGCTTCCGCAGTTTCCCGGGGTATGCCTAGCGCGAGCAGCATCTCCAGCACAACGCGGTGGCGCGCGCGCGCGCGCCTGGCGAGCGCTTCCCCCTTCTCGGTCAGGAAGATACCGCGATAAGGCCGGGCAATCGCCAAGCCCTCCCGCTTGAGCCGCGTGATCGTGTTGATTGCCGTCGGATGAGACACGCCGAGCCGGCGCGCGATATCAGTGGCGCGAGCTTCGCCGGACGATTCGAGCAGGTCGGCAATCAGCTCGACGTAGTCCTCAAGGATTGCAGTCGAGCGCGCCGACCGGGCCTTGCCAAAACGCCTTGCCTGCGCCTGCTCGGTGGGGAGGGCGTGAAGCGATGTCACAACGTCCACAGTCTTCCGGCGCATCTAAAAACCCAGAATCTCACCATCTGACCATGGGCTCTGCATGGCGACATTGCAAGCACACGCGGCATCCCTCCTGTCACCCACTTGCAACAGCTTCGCAATAGCAACAGCCCTGCCTTGACTCTGTAGCCTCGACATCGCAATTGTAGCCTAAGCTACATTTTAATGCATAAGCTAAGTGCATCCGTCTCCCCGGTTGCGCATCGGGGGTTGAAGATGGACATGCGTGTAACCCGTTCGGCTCTTCTGGGCACGACATCGATCGTGATGATTGGCCTCGGTGGCTTTGCATATGCCCAGCCAGCCGCTCCCGGGGGGCCTGCGGCTTCGCCAACCGAGCAGGCCGCGCCGAGCCAGCCGCCTCCTGCCACAACGGCCACTCCGGCGACCCCGGCCCCATCCGACGCTGCCGCGCCTCCCGCCTCGCAGCCATCGAACACAACAGCGTCACCTGCATCATCCGTTGCGCCGGCCGAGGTCGACATTCCCGTCGTCACGGTCGAAGGCCGCCAGTCAAAGCCGGCCCGCCGCGCCAACCGCGGAGCCCCAAGCCGGCCGGCGCCCGGCAACGCAACAACCGCGCCCACGCCCGCTTCGACGACGGCCTTCAGCCAGGCCCCCTTTGCGCCTTCGGTCCAGACCGGCAGCCAGATCCAGTCGAGCACCAGCGCAAGCTTCGGAAACCTGTTCTTCACCGCCCCAGGGGCGACGTCGGCGGGTCTGTCGACCCAATCTGCACGCCCCGTTCTGCGCGGACTGTCGGACGCCAAGGTGCGCATCCAGGAAAACGGCATCGGCAGCGTCGACGTGTCGGACATCGCGCAGGATCACGGCGTCCCGATCGATCCGCTGGCGCTCCAGAAGACCGAGGTGTTCCGCGGACCGGGCGCGCTCCGGTTCGGATCGCAGGCGGTCGGCGGCATCGTCGATGTGACTAACAACCGGATTCCCACGGCCGTTCCGATCGGCGGCGTGGCCACGGAGCTGCGGTCTGCCGTCACCTCGGTCGACAGCGGCTGGGAGAACGGGCTGTTGCTCGACGCCGGAAGCGGCAACGCCGCCGTGCATGCCGACGTCTACGGTCGCGGCGCCCAGGACTATCGCATCCCCAGCTATCCCTACCTCGTGCCCCCCACTCCCGCGCCGGCGTTTAATGGGCGACAGCCGAATTCGGCCACGCAGAGCGCGGGCGCCTCGATCGGCGGCTCCTATCTGTTCGATGGGGGCTTTGCCGGCCTGTCGATCTCGCGCTTCACCAGCGATTACCACGTCCCGGGCATCGCCTCGTCGGAAAGCCAGCAGCACAACCAGCTCGAGCAGACCAAGATTGCCAGCAAGGGCGAATACCGGCCCGATGCCGCAGCCATCGCTGCGTTCCGCTACTGGCTCGGATATTCCGACTATCGGCACGACGAAGTCGACGTCAACAGCACGAACCTCGGCGATTTCCAGACCATCGGCGCGACTTTCAAGAACCGCCAGACCGAGGGCAAGCTCGAGCTCGAAGCTGTGCCGGTCTCGACGCCGCTCGGAATGCTGAGGAGCATCGTCGGCACGCAGGGCGCCTATCAGCAGTTGGACACGCTCGGCCAGGCTATCCTGCTTCCCGCGCAGACGACGACTGCCGCCGCCTATTTCTTCGAGGAGCTCAGGCACACCGACACGCTGCGAACGCAGCTTGCCGGGCGCATCGAGTCCGTCAACGTCTCGGGCACGTCGTTCGATTTTCCGTCGACCAATCTGCCGCCGCCGGACGCGCCGTCGAGTTCGCCGTCCAAATCGAGCTTCCTGCCGACCAGCGTCAGTTTCGGCGTGATCAAGGATCTCCCAGCGAACCTCGAGGCGAGCCTCACGCTCCAACGCGTCCAGCGCGCTCCGCGTGCGCTTGAACTGTTCGCGTCCGGTCCGGACGATTCCGAAAAGACCTTCAAGATCGGCAATCCGGACCTGACGCTGGAGACGGCCAACACCGCGGAGATCGGCCTGAAACGGGCGCGCGGCGACTTCAGATTCAATGCGAACGTCTATTATACGTTCTACGACAAGTTCATCTACGGCCGCGCCACCGGAAATTTCTGCGGCGCGACCTTCGCGACTTGCGCCGCTGGCGGCGATGGGGACTATATCCAGGTCGCCTACTCGCAGCGCGACGCGATTTTCCGCGGCGGTGAATTGTCGTGGCAGTGGGACGTGTTGCCGCTTTCGGACGGCATATTCGGCGTGGAAGGACAGTTCGATACCGTGCGCGCCACCTTCGTGGACGGCACCAACGTGCCGCGCATCCCGCCGTTGCGGGCCGGAGGCGGCATCTACTGGCGCAACGACAACTGGTACACGCGACTGAACTATCTGCACGCGTTCACGCAGAACGATTTCGCCGAATTCGACACGCCGACCAACGGCTACGACCTGCTCAAGCTTCAGATCGAGCACCGGCAGAGATGGCAGACCTCGCCCTGGGGACCGGTGGAGGTCGCGACCGGCCTGATCGGCGACAATCTCCTGAACGCCGATATCCGCAACTCCGTGCAATTCCACAAGGACGAGATTCTTCAGCCCGGGCGGACGTTCAAACTGTTCCTCAACGTCAAATACGGCGCCGAGACGCCTGCAAATGCACCGATCAGCGCCGTGCGGACACAGCAAGCGGACCCGATCTACCGCAAGGCGACCACAGTGCCGTCCTGGGATTGGAGCGGGTTCTACGCCGGCGGCAATCTCGGCTATGTCTGGGAAACCACCACCACATATGCCGGCTTCATCGACAATGCATCGCAGACGCCGCTGTTCGGCAGCACGCCGACGGCCCGGCTCGACAATGCCGGCATCGGCGTGCAGGCCGGATACGACTGGACGGCGGGGCCCGTGATCGCCGGGATCGAGGGCGATTTCACTTACGCGAACCAGCACGGCCGCTCGGCGAGCAACTGTCCCGGTGCGGTCTGCAACGCGGCGCTGCTGCCGCTCAATGCGCCGATGTCGGCTGACCTCGGCTACCGGCTCGACTGGCTGGCATCCATTCGCGGACGCATCGGCATCGCGGTCACGCCAAACGCCGTCGCTTACGTCACCGCTGGCGTTCCGTTTGGCGTCGTCACGGCATCGGGTTCAGTGGCAGGCTTCACGGCCGCGGGGGCTCCCGTCGCAACGCCCTACAATGTGGACACGTTCCGCTTTGGCTGGGCCGCCGGTGCCGGCATCGAGACCCGGCTAGCCGGCAACTGGTCCGGACGGCTCGAATACCTGCACGCGGACCTGGGATCGTTCCGCGCGACGCCGAACCTGCCGGCCGGCATGGCGACCTCGTTCGATGCCGATGCGCGGGTGAAAACCGACACGCTGCGCGTCGGGGTCAATTACAGGTTCGGCGCGGCCGATCGCGCTGCCGTGGCGAACTGACGCGACCGGCCGCGTCAGGGCAGATCTATTTGACGGTGAAACGGATCGGCAGCCTCACGGCCACCGATTGGCCCTCGAATGAATCGGGCGGAGCTGGAAACGGCTGCGCCCGCTGCAGCAATGCGATGGCTTCACCGTCGAGGGCGCTGGAGCCGGAGCTTTGCGTAACCTCAGGATTGCTCACCTGTCCCTTGCGATCCAGCATGAACCGGACCTGCGTGATCCCCTGCTCGCGCCGCGACCGCGCGGCTTCGGGATAGCGCTTGTTGCGCTCGACCAGTGCGAGGATCTGCGAGCGCCAGGTCGCGACCGCCTGCTCGTTCTTCAATTCCGGCCTGCCCTGGATCGGCGCGGCAGCCACCGGCGCCACGCGCTCCGAAACCGCGGCCGGCGCCGAAGTGCTCGCCACGGCCTGCTGGTCGGGGACGGCTTCGGGCTGCGCCTTGGTCGCAGTATCGACGACGGCCTCGGGATTGACTGCCTGCGGCAGTTCCGGCGTCTCGTCGGGTGGCGACACATCCGGCTTCGGCTCCGGCCGGGACTCTGCCATCGTCTGTTCCGGACCGGGCGGGAGATCGGACGGTGTAACCGGCGGCGCTGCCGCATCAGGCGCAAGGTCGACCACGACCGCGCCTGATGGTTCGGCCGGCTGGACGTCATCCGGCTCGCGCCATCCCAGGAGCGATGCCGTCAGCGCGCCGTACAGCGTCACCACGGCAAGACCGCTGAACGTCCAGCGTCTCAGATCGGAGACGTCTTCCGCCGCAAGACTGATCATGGTGCAGTCGACTGCTCCAGGCCGACCAGGGCGACCTTGAGGTAGCCGGCCGTCCGCAATCCGTTCATCACCTGCATCACCTCCCCATAGGGCACCGTCTTGTCGGCGCGCAGGAAGATGCGGCTGTCCTTCTGTCCATGGGTCGCCGCATCGAGCGCCGCGGCCAGTGCTGCGCGGCTCACCGCCTCGTCCCCGACCGACAGCGACAGATCCGGCTTCACGGTGAGATACACCGGCTTGTCCGGACGCGGATGCGGCTGCGCATTCGAAGCCGGCAGATCGACCGCGACATCGACGGTCGCCAGTGGCGCCGCCACCATGAAGATGATGAGAAGCACGAGGATGACGTCGATGAACGGCGTCACGTTGATGTCGTTGACCTCGGCAAGCTCGGTGCCGGACTGGCTGAGATTGACCGCCACCGGATCACTCCGCGGCCGTGAGGTGCGCTCGTCGCACGACGATCGCACCACTGTCGAGATCACGGCCTGCGAGCCGCGTGATCTCGGCGACCCCATCGCCGAGCAGAGCCCGGTAGGCGCCGATCTGGCGGACGAAAAGGTTGTAGATCACCACCGCCGGAATTGCCGCGACGAGACCGAGCGCGGTCGCCAGTAACGCCTCGGCAATGCCGGGAGCGACCACCGCGAGATTGGTGGTCTGCGATTTCGAAATGCCGATGAAGCTATTCATGATGCCCCAGACCGTACCGAACAGGCCAACGAAGGGCCCGGTCGCACCGATGGTCGCCAGTACGCCAGTGCCGAAAGCGATGCGCCGTCCGGCAGCGGCCTCGATCTGCTGGAGGCGCGACAGGATGCGGGCCTTGATCCCGTCCCTGTCCATGCGATCGTCGCTGAGCTTCAGCTCTGCAGCCGCGCCGTCGAGCAGCCTCGCCACCGGCCCGGCAGGCACCGTCCGCACCGCGTCTTCGACGCTTCCGGCCCCTGCGAGCTCGCGCAGCGAGCGCCGCACGATACGGCGCGCATTGAACAGCTCGATGGTCTTGGACAGCCACACCGTGCAGGTCACGACAGTGGCCAAGGCAAGCCCGGTCATCACGGCCTTCACGACGATATCGGCCTGCAGGAACATGCCCCAGGGACTGAGGTCGCGTGGCAGGACCGCAATTCCGATGGCCGTGCCTTCGGATGCTCCCTCTGCGAAGGCAGGCCCCGCGAATCCGGCCAAGCAAAGCAAAACGACCGATACTCCTACAGCAACGAAGCAAGACACCCTGACAGGGCAACGAGCGGCCCGCCGCGAGCCTGAACACAACTGCATGGAATAAGCCTTCCTCGACTTGCGATTAGGTCTAGGCCACATCATGTAGCATGTACTACATCTTGGTGCAAATGCTAACGGAACCCGTGACTGGTGACGTTTGCGCGCCGGAGGTCGTCAACCAGCGCGAGGCGAATTGAAGAAAAAGGTTGGAAAGCAGACCGAGTTGCTCCGTCAGGACACCGATCGCACCTTCCCAAGCAAGCAGCGCATCTCGCTCTATGATCGTCAACAGGTGCGGCGACGAGACGAACAAACGGTCCGTTTTGCTCGACCTGGTATCCTATTCTACGACGGGCTCGTCGCCCTATGCCGGATCCGCGCGCCCTATCGAATGAGATGAAGGTACGAAAATCACACTCTGGCCGTGCGACGTCCGACCACCGAAAGCGTCGCACGGGACGCGCTTTGTTCTACTGCCTAAATTGAGAAAGCCCTGCATCAGCAGGGCCTTGAAATGGTGGGCGCACCAGGGCTCGAACCTGGGACCCGCTGATTAAGAGGCGTGTGATTTCGCAGGAAAATCAAAGGTCATTTCAACAAACGTGCCGTTCAACCTACATTGAACCCGCAATAGGTTTTCTCTTTGTCGGAATGGCATGCAAGTGGGGCGATTCATGCGCGATCCAATGTGGGCTGCGCATATTTAAATCCTGGATAGGATTTGAACCTATGACCTTCAGGTTATGAGGCCGAAGGTCGGAATGAAGCGAAAAGTGCCTTGCGGATGGCTCCTACCTTGGTCATCTTCCCGAGAAGCTAAACATGCCGGCGCCTAACTGACGGCGTATCACCACCTGGCCGGCTGCATCAACGCCGTGCACTTGATTCGCGATATCCAGACCAATCGTTGAATTCACTGCTGGGCTGCTCCTCCGAATCGTGGGAGCCTCAAACGGCGCCCACTCCTTGGCACTCTTCTGCCGTGGAGGAGCCGTCCAGCGGACATCCCTCTGATGACGCGATGTGAGAGTCATTGTAAAACCCTGCACGGTTTGGATTCTTGGCTTATTCGTCACGCTGCCAAAGCTTGGAGGCTGAGTAATGGCGAACCGCCAACCTGCCTGCGGTTCAACTGCAGGGGCTATACCAACATCGAGAGCATGGTCGATATCTCGGCGTCGTCGAAATTGATGAATTGAGAGCGCGGAAAATCGAGGTCTAAAGCGCCTGGGCAGAGCTGCCATACGTTGCCCAGGCAGGCGGCAGCGGCGTCATGCGACGACAAAGCCAGGTTGGTGAGGACTTGGTGAGTTTCGAGATCGACGAGAAGGTCATCGTGCGGCGATTTCAATCTCTCGGCAAGGCCGCAGACACCGATCTCCTTTGAGGAGAATTCCTTTGGTCAAATCGCACCCGCGATGCTGGCTTCAACATACCTCTTCAATCTTAAACATGCCGGGGACTTGCCCCGATAGGCGCTTTCGCCAGGCCCGGTCGTCCGTGGGCCGAGGCCAGCAACATCAGAAACAGTGCGCGATTGGCCTGGTACCGGGCGGCGGTCCTGCTGGCTTCCGATCCGTGCATGAGCGGCCGGCCGTCGGTCGTACAGAGATACCATCTGCACGTCCGGCGGCGTTGTCTCAGATGGATCTCGAAGAGCGGCAGGTGCTCGGGCATCGCCTTCTTGTCAGCTATATACTTCTGTCGTCGTTGCTGCGTTACGCAAGGTTCAAGAGTTCATGAAAAAGGTTTTGAAAGCTCGAACGATCGAAGGTAGCCTGTCGCTGTCGGAGCTCGGACGGCAACGCCGTAAAGGGGCCGAGCGAGCGGCACCAAGGCCGCCCGAAATCAACTTCGGATTGGTCGTTAAATCAGGCCCATGCGGGAGCGCATTTCCGCAGTTGAGGCAAGTCGGGCCGTGTCAGGATGTCAACCGTACCCAACAGGATTGCCCTCTTCATCGACGGCGCCAACCTTTACGCCACGGCCAAGACGCTCGGCTTCGACATCGATTATAAGAGCCTCCTGAAGGAGTTTCAGGGGCGGGGCACCCTGCTCCGCGCCTTTTACTATACGGCCGTTGTCGAGGATCAGGAGTTCTCTTCGATCCGTCCGCTGGTCGATTGGCTCTACTACAACGGCTACACCGTCGTGACCAAGCCGACCAAGGAATTCGTCGACGCTTCCGGACGCCGCAAGGTCAAGGGCAACATGGATATCGAGCTCGCGGTCGACGCCATGGAGCTTGCCGGAAAAATCGACGAGATGATCCTGTTCTCGGGTGACGGCGATTTCCGTCCCCTGGTTGAGGCGGTGCAGCGCCGCGGCGTCCGCGTCACAGTGGTCTCCACAATTGCTACCCAGCCGCCGATGATCGCCGATGAGCTGCGCCGCCAGGCCGATGTCTTCACCGATTTGGCGGACTTGCAAGCGAACGTCGGCCGCGATCCGACCGAGCGCCGAGCCGTACGCGAGCGAGACGAGGCGCGTGCGCAGAATGCGCAACGTCCCGCCTCGCCAAGGCCGCGCGACAAGGCGGACGAATTCGAGGGCTGAGCGGCACGCCTACGTCGGAACTTGTTCATCCCGTAGATTCCTGGAATCGGAATCCGGCCTTTGACGTGTCGCCGCACCGGAAGCCATTGAGCGGGCTTTCACTGCCGAGCGGTCATTCAAGCGCCTCATTGAGGGGTGAATCATGCGCTACGAACTCACTGACGAGTGACTGGGCTGCCATCAAGTTAAGGCTATCGAACAAGCCGCGCAGCGCACCACGCTTGAGGATACCGCTAAGAACGCGACGGTTATTGCGCCTTCGTTCAGCTTTCACCAATCACGTTTCGCTGCGCACTTTGGTTCCGGTCGACCGAAAGACAGAACGAGCCGGTCGACTTCCCAAAGCTTAACGTCGTGCTCGCCACACATTTGCTCGGCTCGATCTCTCGCAGAGTGCTCGTCAACGCAGTCAAGCTTCGCGGCACTTCTGATGAGCTTGTCTATCCCGCGCACATCCACCGGGTCATTTTCTGCATCCAGTTTCGTGCCGACCAGCAATTTCGCTGGGGTTTTGCCGACGAGTTGCTGGTCGCTTCGTCCACCCCTCCGCCTCTTCGAGCGCGGTGCGACCACGTGGGATCGAGCAAGACAAGCGCCACTGTTGTGTCGTGCAGGAACAATTGATGCATGAGGCGGTACTCGTCTGGCCCGCCCATATCCCCGGAGAACCACCTCGCGCTTCTCGTCCATTGGCACGCGCGTGCACCCTGCGCTTGTTATTGCTTTGACGCAGCTCGAAAATGTGCTTGGAGGCGCTGTTGGCCCGGGTCGATCAGAGCTTAGCGACGGACGAAAAACGCATCGTGAAAACCGGATCGGTCATCGATCCATCTAGCGTGACACTCTGCTCACGCACGCAATCGACGTCAGACGACGTAAAGCTGCCGGAGAACTTTACCATATCGCCGCGCTTCATCCCAGCGAGGCTCTTAAAGAGAGAAGACGTTGGCTCGATCAGCGTACGCGAGCCCATGTCGGAAAGAGCATTATTCCATGTAGCGACGTGCACGTCAGGTGCTAGTTCGATGCTAATCACTCCTTTTCCATCGCCGTTAGAAGAGAGCTGCGCAATCTTTCCGATCCATCCGGTCGCGCTTTGACCTTGCAGGACGTTGCAGATTGCTTGCTTCCGACTGTTGCGGGCGCCTCCTGCGGCCAATTGGTTGGTTGCTGCTTTGTAAGCAGTCTTTGCCGTAGAGATCGACCGGATAAAACCAGATTGGTCGTAAGGTACCGGAACAGATGGCGGCGGCGGAGCCGAATTGCCGCGACCGGCGACCACACCAATGAGGAGCGCACCAACTCCGCAAACAGCAGCGGTCTTGATAGCGATATTCATGCGCCTTCTCCGCTTATCAGGGGTTGTCGCACAAAGTACATTCGCGCGGTCACCGGGCTGTTAACGAGCCTTAAGTGCTGCAGTCGTGCTTAGCGAATTGCTATCGCGTTCGCACGAAGTGTCGGGTTCAGGAACTCGCGCCCAACCCGTAGACAGCATCAATTCCGGGCCGGACCGCCTAAGCATGGTCGCCGCAACGTGCTTAGTATATGCGTCCAAGGCCTCGCGCTTCTCGTCTGCGTACTGGTGCTTGTTGTACCGGCGCTGTAATTCTAGGGCCATGTGGCTGAGGACGCCCGGTGCGAGCTGCGCCAACCAACGGAGTAAACCCACGGCGCCCGAACCCATGCTGGTCTAGCAGAAATACGGCGGATCACCACGATCAACGCTGCTGATCGTCGTGACTACAATGTTAACCTCCCTCGCCGATTAGCCGGGGAAACTACATGGTTGGGGCAATACGCAATACGGTCATGGCACTCACTTTTATTGTCGTCGCCGGCAGCAACATTTTTTGGAATTTCATCAATAGCTACGTCGCCTGTGGCCTTGCGCTGGCCGCTTCAGTCGCTTCCGGCTTTTGCGTCGAGCGCGCTTTCATCAATCGGTCCCATCGCGAGATGATCCGCCTCCACGGCGTGGACTTGCATTCGGTGGAGGACCAATAGCCCGGCGCATGTCATCTACCGTGCTCAACCTTCGCTGGTCCTTGGCGCATTCTTTCGCGCGCAGCGGAGGATTTATGATTACCGACGACGATGACGCAATCAGCTTAGATCGCCTCTTTGAGATTTGGAGGCGGTCATTTTTCATCACTCACTCGGCCCCGACATATCGGCCTGCGAATCACTTTCTGCGACTTTGGTTTGTGGGACCGAGGGAAATACCTTCAGATGAAACCTTCTCCGGAGTTTGCGGTCTTGGTCCGGGCAAGCTTGATCTTGACAGCGGCAAGCTGGCACTGGGCCAGTTGGCAAGCGGTCCCATCAAGTTGTGCGACGGCAAAACGATCGCAAGGCGAACCGTGCTGGTGCCGTGGGCGCGCTAAAATGATGGAATTATGTGTTTCCGGTTGCACAGCCCATCCGGACCCCGAATCGTCCCGATCGGGACGATTTTACGGAACTAAGGAATAATCAACCGTAAAACGTCCCGATCGGTTCTTTTTTATTGTAATTGCTCTTGGAACTTGCCAAGATCGTCCCGATAGGGATGATTTTGCCAACAATCACAACCAGCAAAAGCCTCGGAGCGCTGATCAGGGATGAGCGCAAGGGTCAAGGACTGACTCAGGAGCAGCTTGCCGGTCTCACCGGGGTCGGTGTGCGTTTTGTGCGCGAATTGGAAGCGGGAAAAGAAAGCTGTCAGCTCGGTCGCGCGCTTCAGGTCGCGGCCGCATTGGGTCTCACCGTCTCGGTCAGCAGCCGTCGGGAGACTGCCCGATGAACCATCTGCTGGATGTCTATTTCGGAAGGACAAGGGCCGGCATCCTCAGTCAGGATGATGCCGGGATGCTCAGCTACAGCTATGACACTGGCTACCTTGCCGGCGGGGCACCTCAGGCAATCTCCTTTTCCTTGCCGCTGCAGGAGGCGCCCCATCCGGATCGCATTGTCCGCCCATTTTTTTCAGGCCTTTTGCCCGATGAGAGTGCCCGGCAACGTCTCGCCGGCGCGCTTGGAATTTCCGCGGGAAATGCCTTCGGCCTGCTTGAAGTGATCGGCGGGGAATGCGCCGGGGCTTTGTCTCTCTATCCACCCGGTCAGGCACCCGCCTCCTCGGAAGACGATGGGCTCGAAGCGCTGACCCCTGCCCGGCTCGAAGAAATTTTGGGCAAACTCCGCGAGCGCCCTCTCCTCGGCGGCGAGGAGGGCGTGCGGCTGTCGCTCGCCGGAGTGCAGGACAAGCTCGCCGTTTGTCTCGAGGGAGAGACAATTGGACTCGCCAAGGGGGGGCGGCCGACCACGCACATTCTAAAGCCCTTCATTCAGGCGCTGGAGGGCAGCGTCGAGAATGAACTATTTTGTCTGCGTCTCGCTGCGCGCCTGAAGCTGTCTGTGCCTGACGTCCAGATGCGCCGGCAGGGGACCATTTCATTTCTTCTGGTCGAACGACACGACCGTTCAAGGCACAACGACGGCGCCATCTCACGTCTGCATCAGGAGGATTTCTGCCAAGCATTGAGCGTTCCTCCGGAGCTCAAGTACGAGGAGGAAGGAGGACCAGGGACCGAGCGTTCACTAGACCTCATCGATCGTGCCACAGCACGCCCGGCAGCCGACCGGTTGAATTTCATCCGCATGCTTATTTTCCAATATCTGGTCGGCAATGCCGACGCGCATGGGAAGAACTATGCTCTGCTTTATCGAGGTGAAGTGCCGGACCTCGCCCCGCTTTATGACGTCGTGTGCACGGCCGCTTACCAGCGGTTGGCGAAAAAGCTCGCCATGGCCATCGGCGGGCGCTCGGTTCCGGATACGATTCAGTTGCAGCACTGGCTGTCACTCGTTCCCGCAACACGCGGCGCACAACGTCTGCTCATCAAGAATATCAAGGAATCGGCCGACAGGATCAGAAGCGCGGCCGACAGCCTCCTGATGGAGCTGGAAGAGGCAGGCATCACCCACACTATTCTCAAGGCGATCCGGGCCGTCATTGAAACCCGCGCCTCTCATCTGCTGCGAATTACAGAGAAAGGGTGAAGAATAGTGCATCACTAGCGATATGGAATCTGCGCAGGCACTCATTTTAGACGCACAGAGCCATCAACCGAGCCATGGCCAAGGGCTCGCAGTGTCAGGAGCGCTATGACCACGAAATCAGTCCACGTCAGAGCCGTATTCTGGATCAACGCTGGTCGGAGCCGGGCTCAGGAATCAGTGGCGCGCCCCCGACCGAGATTGGCCCTTCTGGTTTAGATGGCTGAACCACTCTCTTCGCTGGCCTCAAAGCGGGATGGGCGGCCGGCGGAGAAGGAGCCGACAGCACAGAGGCAGGCGCGGGTATATTCTGCAAAGATTCGATCTTCGCGGTGAGCGCCTCGATCTGGTCCGCCATCCGTTTCAAATCGGCTTGTTGCGCACCGATGTTGCGATTGAGCTCTGCAAGTTCATCTCTCGCCCTTTGTTGCCCTGATCGAATCTCCGAGAGAGCTTCCCTATCTTCAGGTGGCAAGCCTGGTGTTGAGGCAAATTCACGCACCGACGATGTCGCGGAAACTGCCTCGATGTCAGTCCAATAGTAGGCTGCCCCGGCGCACAGACCAAAGGAGATGACCACGATCGCGAGAATCCAGGAAAAACGTCGTGGGGATTTGTGCAAGACGGGTGGCAACTCCGAGGCGCTCGCTTGGTCAATCACATCCATCATCCTCCTTGCCATTCCCATTCATCGGTCATTCTCGTTGACGTGCTAACGGGCAACCGTCAAGAGCTGCCGTGAAGCACGGGTGCTGACCGCAATCTCGCTATCACCGCGTCAGCAATGGCGTTGCGATGTAGCGATTCGAGATCAGAACCTCGTCGCGCAGCTGCAGGTGAAGCGCCCTTTTACATTCGGCACCATCAATCGACGATCTCGGTGAGAGCATCGTAGCCCGCAGGTCGCCGATGCATCCATTGTCTTCGGCGGGTCCGCAAAACGGGTGCAGATCAAGAAGTAGGACCCGCCCCGTCGTAGGAAGCGCGCCTCACCAAAATAACCGAGCATCGGCTCGAGCTCGGCCGTCCAGGCGAACCGACGCAGGGAAGCAAGGCCGCTGGGATCGAGGGACGCTGACTTCGCCGCGATCCAGCCCGATTTCGTGAATATGCGCCGCATTCCGTTGTCGAATGCGAGAAAAGAGCAGCGAACGTCACCTCAAGTTATACCAAATTAGTTATCTAAGTTGCTACTTTTAAGCGAACTCTCTTGGGGTTTCAATATGAAGAGACTACTGGGATTTTTGTTGATCGCTCAGTTTTGCTTGCTTTGCGCCGAGGCCAGGGCGCAAGGGCTTCCTGCTCCCTCATACTGGAAGAATGAACGGGGTTCAGAACTGTTTGTTTGGTCCGCTAATAGCGGGTCAATACAAGGGACTTTCACAAACCATGCTCAAGGGTTTGCTTGCCAAGGTATCCCTTATCCTGCATCGGGGGCCGTTCGTCCAACCGGACTGCATTTTGTTGTTACTTTTGCCCAGTGCAATTCTTTCACCCAGTGGGTTGGAAAAGTTAACGGGCCTCACATGCCAACGTCATGGACGCTGTTCTACGTTGATAAGAACGGCAAGCCTAGCAAGTTGAAGGGCGCGGATATATTCACGCGCGTATGGTAGTGTTCAATCTTGCAACGTCGCGACCTTAGATCGAACTCGCTCTCGCGAGTCTCGGTCTGGGTTTCCTTGAGACGCGTAAGCTCTCCGTCGCTGCCGGCCCGCTCGTGTTTGGCCCAGCTACCGCTCCTCTTGGCACCGTGTTTGGACGATCGGTAGATCGTGAGCGGTCCATCGAGCTGGCGGATCGGCTTTTCAAGGTGATGGACGAGCATCTCGCAGAACGGAAGTTCGTGGCGACCGGCCTGCCCACTGTGGCTGACATCGCATGCTACAGTTATACGCGCGCCGCACCGGAAGGCGGCGTGTCGTTGAAGTCCCATCAGAACATCGTTCGATGGCTTGAGCGTATCGAGGCTTTGCCGAAGTTCGAGTCAATGCCGCCAGCGCCCCGATAGCAGGCTCCTAGAGAGTGCATCATGGTGCCGGAACGCGATTCGTCTCCGTTTCACTCGGGTGAACTAGAAGTCCAGCGGCGGGGCTGGTGTGGATGACAACATCCGCAAGCATGCAAAGGTGGCAATTCGAAAGGAGATGCCGGTACAGCATCGGGATTTCTTCACCAACCTGACTTATGTTTTTGTCGGGTCAGCCGACACGGGCGGCCAAGCGCATCGGTCCTGACTGGGCCGCGAGGGTTCATATCGTCGCCAGATCCGACGCGCCTGCTGGTAAGGGCTGGCCGATCTGCGGACAACCCCTTGAACGAGAATCTGGTGGCTGGTGCGAATTTGGGGCTCCTAGGTCTAGACCTGACCAATCGACGGCGAAACAGGCTCAACGGACGAACTGTAAGCGTCGATGCCGACGGCTTTGAGCTTATCGTGCATCAAAGCTTCGGCAATTGCGCCAAATACATCCAGATCCGCAAAGGCATAACCGCGGATGGCCTCGGGTCAGGCCAGAAGCCGAGATTTGAATTCAAACAGCTCAACGATCGGGTGAAGCATGTCATTCAGAACGCGGACACTTTCTTTGTGGCGTCCTGCACTCCGGCACAGGACAGAGTGCCCGGCACCTACGACTGCGATATATCCCATCGTGGCGGACGCCCCGGATTCGTCCTTGCCAGCGATCACGAGATAAGTGTGCCTGTGACTTCTCCGGTAACCTGTATTTCAACACGTTGGGCAACTTTCAGTCCATCCATATGCAGCGTTGCTCTTCATCGATTTTTCGACCGGTGATCTGGTACACATTCGCGGCCGCGTTGAAATTCTTTGGAACGATCCGCGGATAGCTGGCTATTCAGGCGCCCAAAGGGCCTGGCGATTACATGTCGGAGATGGATATTTGGCGGAAACCGCGTCCATTCGGTCCGATCCGGGCGTGGAATTCTCGCCCTTCGCGTCCATGACAGGACTTTGGGGAGATAGTTAGGTTTAAGTTTTCTACGCCGCGGCCGCTGAACTCAGTTGCTCCCGATCCGCGTTTCTCACACCAATCAAACCAACGTATTATCCGCCGTTCGCGTGCGTCACTCGCGAGTTCTCAAGCGAGTTCAACTTCGTGCGAACCTCGGATTGGGCAAGAACATCGGTACTCGCGGAAGTACGGAAAGGAAACGCAAGTTCGGGGCCATAATGGTCCGCAAGTGGCCATCGCAGCAATGCCGCGGCTGCAAGCGACAACGTTCGATTCTCAAGCATGCGGCTCTCGACAAGAAGCCTCCTATTGAGGTTTCTTTGCTCCATTCTCCGACTTGGGCAAAGTTAGTTGGCATTCAGCAAGAAAGCCTACAGACTAGCCCGACTGCGAAGCGACGCTAACTCACTTTGATGGCCAGATGAAGACGTCCACGCCAAAGGGCACTGGGAGCGTAGGAGCACGTCAAATCTACGACACCCTCAAGGGCCAGATCCTGGGGCATGTTTATGGCGCCGATGGCCTGCTGCCGTCGTCTCGCGGGCTTGCCGGCGAGCTCGGCGTATCTCGCAGCACCGTGACAGTCGCCTACGAACAGCTCGCGGCCGAAGGTTTCATCAATATCCGTCATGGCGCCCGCCCGCGCGTTGCAAGAGCTGTTGCTGAAATGGAGCACAACGGGACGAAGTCCCGGCCGTCCTCGCGCAAGGTGCGGCTGTCGATGTATGGCGAGCGTGTGAGGCAGACAGCGCCGCGGCCGGAGGAGCGAGTTCGCGACCTCGTGGCAAACTTTCGGTATGGCGACCTCTCTCCGTCGGATTTCCCCGTGCTCGCGTGGAAAAAGGCCGTGGTTGCCGCGATTACGCAGCGGCCCGAAAGATTGGCCTACAACGATCCGTGCGGATGTCGGCGGTTACGCGCCGCGCTCCAGGGCTATCTCTGGCGCTCGAGGGCTGTCCGATGCGACACCGATCAGATCATTGTCGTGAATGGTTCGCAACAGGGGCTCGATCTGTGCGCGCGTCTACTGCTAGACCCCGGCGATCGGTTCGTCATGGAAGATCCCGGCTACTTGATGGCAAAGCACGCCTTCTCGGCCACGGGGGCTACCGCTGTGCCAATTCCGGTCGATAAGGACGGATTGCTCACAGAGCGGCTCACAAAGACGGAAGCACGCGTTGCCTACGTGACGCCGTCGCATCAATTTCCGTTGGGGAGCGTCATGCCAATAGGGCGCCGGCAGCAGTTACTCAACTGGGCAGAGAAATTCAACGCTTACGTGATCGAAGATGACTACGACAGCGAGTACCGCTATGACACCAAGCCCATTCCCCCGCTGCACGCCCTCGAAGATAGCGAGAACGTTATCTATCTTGGTACCGTTTCGAAGACGCTCTCGCCCACGCTGAGGATCGGCTACCTGGTTGTGCCGCCCGAACTACAGTCCATCTTCTCTGCCGCCAAGCAGGGCATCGACCGGCACACGCCGTTGTTCGAGCAGGAGGCGCTTGCCACGATGCTCGAGACCGGGACCTACGACAGCCATGTCAATCGCATCCGAAGGCGCAATGGCGAGCGTCGGAAAATGCTGCTCGATGCCTTACGCCGCAGATTTGGCGATCGCATCCAGATCGACGGCGCCGCAGCCGGCTTGCATGTCGTAGTCTGGTTTTGCGATCTGCCCCAGGCGTCCGAAGCAATATTGATCGAGGCTGCGCGTACGAGGGGCGTAGGTATCTACCCCGTCTCTCCGCTCTTCGATCGACGTCATGCCAGTGGTGGGCGCCGGCCGGATCTTGCTGGGCTGGTCATGGGTTATGCCGCCCTGCAGCCCCGCCAGATCGAGCGTGGCTGTCAACTGCTGGCTCAAGCGGTGGAGCAGCTTCGTTAACGCCGATAGCGGCGCGGCTAACTGGACTACCACAATTTTCAGTAACTGGCAGTTTCATCCATACCAGGCGGGCGTTATCTCAGGCGCAGAATGGAGAAACACCATGTATGTGCCCCCCGCCTTCAGGGACGATGACCTCGACAATATCCGAGCGACGATCCGCTCTGCCCGGCTGGCCAATCTGGTCACCGCCACGACTGACGGTCCAATTGCGACGCCCCTGCCGCTGTTCCTCGATGAGACCGAAGGCGAGCGCGGCGTGCTGTACGGGCACGTGGCAAAGGCCAATCCACAATGGAAGGCCTCCTCGATCGGCGAAGCCCTCGCAATCTTCATGGGTCCAGAAGCCTATGTGACGCCCTCCTGGTACGCCACCAAGCAAGAAACCGGGAAGGTGGTGCCGACATGGAACTACATCGCTGTCCACGCCTATGGCCCGGTTGATTTCTTCCATGATCCCGAACGCTTGTTGGAGGTTGTCACACGCCTTACGAACATTCACGAGAGGCCGCGCGCGACGCCTTGGACCGTTGACGAAGCTCCCGCCGATTACATCGCAGCACAGTTGCGCGGGATCGTTGGGGTGCGCATTCCCGTCACCAGGTTCGAAGGCAAGCGCAAGATGAGCCAGAACCGTCCCGAAGCTGACCGCACCCGCGTCGCCGCCGGCCTTGTGACAAGCGAGGAGCCGAGGGATCGAGAAGCGGGACTGCTCATTCCGGTTCAGGGCTGAGGCGAGAGTCCCCAAATTAACACGATCACGGGTAAACGATGCCTGGCTTTCAGACCCTCCTTTTGTTCTTGGCAGCGGCCGTCGTTGTCGCAATCACGCCGGGGCCAGGCATCTTCTACATCGTGGCGCGAACGCTTGCCGGCGGGCGCACCGAAGGATTGGCATCGAGCCTTGGCCTCGGACTCGGCGGGCTTGTGCACGTTTTCGGCGGCGCCGTCGGAATATCTACGCTCGTCATGGCAAGCGCGGAGGCGTTCACTTTTCTGAAGATCGCGGGGGCCCTGTATCTCATCTGGCTCGGGATCAAGACATGGCGCGAAGCCCGCGTCCTCGAACCAACAGGGGTTCGAACGACGGGGGCGCATCGCGCCTTTCGCGAAGGCATCGTGGTCGAAGCGCTCAACCCGAAGACGGCCGCATTCTTTCTCGCCTTCATTCCTCAATTCGTCGACCCAACCGCGCACGTCGCCGCGCAGTTCATCGTGCTTGGGCTCATCTCGGTTGCACTCAACACAAGCGTCGACTTGGTTGTGACCTATTGGGCCGCGAGAGCGAGAGCCGGACTTGCCAAGCGACCATCATTCATTGCCAAGACGCGACAGGCGTCGGGCGCCGTGATGGTTGGCCTGGGAGCTACGCTTCTACTTGCGCGTCGCGCAAATTGAACCCGGAGGCTGATTTATCCGCGCGAGCAAGCCAACGCCCTCGCTGGAAATGCAGGGTCCGAATTCAGCGATCACAGATTGGGCAGACCAGCCTGCATGTGATGGGCTGGCCAGAAGCCTCACGCCGGCTTCTGCAGCGGAGCGCCGAAGATCGCTCGCTGGTATTTGGCCAGCAGAGCGGGCTCCTCAATCGATCCGTGATGATGGAGCTGCCTCCAGACACCGTTCATCCTCGTGAACCAGCGCGTAGTTCGGAAGCGCAGGTCGATGGTGGTCGACGGCGTCTTGCAGGCGCCTTTCTCACGCCCCACGAAAAGGTGCCAGTCACTCCCGCCTTGCGAGGAAAAGTCATGAAACGTCACGTTCACGACTGCGCCTCCTCCGAACAGCTTGGCATAGCCATCACAGATTGAGGGCCAACCGCGACGAATTCCGCCGATAGGGTTGTCCATGCTCGGCACATCGCCTTCCGCCTAATTTGCCGCGAGACCATCGAGGTCCCGCGCGTTGAAGCAGCGATAAAAGTCGATCAGCGCATCGAGCGCGCCGCCGTCGTTTCTCTTGCTTTCGACGCCGGATATCTCAGTTGGAGTTGAGGACATCTCAAATGGCTCCTTTCTTCAGTCAAGGGGGCAATGGGTCACCCTCGTGAGGCCTATCGTGAGATTTTGTTCTCCGTGCAGCAATGACAGTCCCGAGGCTGAACTCGATCACGAATGCTAGTGCGAGGGCTTTCGCAACAATTCGCGCCGCAACGTCGGCTGCGGAAACAGACCCTGCAGCAGCGCCTGCTCGACTCGGTTCGAGACGGCAGCTTCAAGGCTCGGCTGAGCAGGACCAAGCTCGCAGCAATTGCAACTCTTGCCGGCGAAGCCATGACGATCCGATGCATCACCCATGTGCTTTTCCCCCTTCAGCGTGCGAATTCAAAGATGGCGCTCGGCGCCGCCTTGACGGAGCTTGGCGTATCAGCCGGGAAGCGGTACTTCGAAAATGCGCAAGGGGCCTTCGCGGAAAAGCGATCACCCGGCCCACGGGCGCCAGCAAAGCGCAGCCGATCAGCTCATCCTCGTCGAACTGAAGGCAGGGTATCTGGCTCACCAAGATCCCAATATAGCCCCGCCATAATCTCCAGAGCTTCGCGCGCGAGTCCGATCGGCAGGTGCTCGTTGGCTGCATGTTGTCGGCATCCAGGATAGGCATGGGGTACCCACACCGTGGGCAAATCCAGCACGTTCGCAAAGATGTCGTTCGGAAGCGATCCTGCAAAATTGGGCAAGAGTGCCGGCGATTTCTGCGTCGTCCGAGCGATCGATGCTTGGGCCCACCTAGCCCAGGGATCCGAAGGATCGAGGCGCGTGGCAAGAAAAACACCATCGTCGGGGCTTGGCGTCACCTGGACCATGTCGAGACCGGACTTCGCGAGGTGTCGCCGAAGCGCTGGTACAATATCCTCGTGATCAACTCCAACCACGAAGCGGAGTTGACAGCGTGCCCAGGCACTCGGGGGAATGGCATTGACCGGCGCCCGCGGATTTCCGCAACTCATGGCGAGAACATCAAACGAGCACCAGCCATACACCTGCTCTGCCGGATTCAGTCCCGGCTCGCCCCAAGCCGGATCGATATCAGGCCCGCCAAGTCCCCCGTCAACGACACAATCGGCCAGCACCCTCCGGACGGAGTCAGGCAGCCCACCTGGAAGCCATTCTGGAATCAGGATGCGGCCGGTCGGAGAGACGATCGTGGCCAGGGCATGCGCAAGCTGGATTGCAGGATCGGAAAGCAGACCGCCCCAATTGCCCGAATGATATGCGCTCTCGCGCGCGTCAATTGAGATGTCGAATGTGACACATCCGCGCGAGCCCAGGAATATAGTAGGCCGATGCTCGGATAGACGGGGTCCGTCAGACGCCAAGAAAAGATCGGCGCAGAGGAGGTTCTTGTGCGTCGTGCATAGTTCGCGGAGGCCGTGGGAATCGACCTCTTCGCCCATTTCTATGAGGTATTTCAGGTTGAACCCCAGCCGCCCCCTCGTCTCGAGGACAGCGCGGAGGCTGGCAATATTGATGGCATGCTGTCCTTTGTTGTCGGCGACACCACGGCCATACCAGCGATCACCGAGCTTTGCGAGGCGCCAAGGCGATATTCCTGCGGCCCACGATTCGTCCATTCCTCGAACCACGTCGCCGTGCCCATATCCGAGCACCGTCAGTAACGCTCCCGCTTCTCTGCGCTCTGCATAGAGGAAATTCGCGCCTGCAGCAGTCAAATGCTGGTAATCGCAGCCGAGCTCTTCAAGCATGCAGCGGAGTTCGTTGAGATATTCGACTATCTGAAGTGCTCGCTCCGGATTCTGACTCTCGGAACGAATGGCGACGAGCCGCGAAAGCACGGTCTCGAAGTCCCCAGAATCGAGATGGCTTCTCGCGCGCGAGATTGCGGCGTTCCGGCTCATCTAGGGCACCTCCTTACGCCAAAGGGAACTCAACGGGCGGCCGGAAACACGCGAGTATGCACAGCTTCGATCTCAACGCGGACCCGCTGACCGGATTGGAATAGCGGCCGTCCTGGCTTGACCGGAATCCGCGCGGTCAGCCTCAGCCCGCCCACTTGCACCAAAACGCTCTGGTTGGTGCCGGTGTACGCGGACTCCAGCACCGTCGCTTTGCCCTCGTCATCGATCTCCAAACGGATAAATTCGGGGCGCACCGCGAGCAGCCCTCGATCCTGCTGAGAGAGCACCTGCTTCTTGCTTAGGTCAACGCGCAGCCCGAGATCCGGCGTTGCTACTTCAACATTTTCGCCAGACCGGCTTAGCTCGGCGGGCAAGAAATTCGTCTCGCCGATGAAATCAGCGACGAAGGCCGTAGCCGGCTCCTCGTACAGTTCACGAGGAGATCCGAACTGCTGCAGGCGGCCATGCTCAAGAACGGCCACGCGATCGGCCATTGACAGGGCTTCTTCCTGATCGTGAGTGACGAAGATGATGGTGCTGCCTACCTCCTTATGGATCAGCTTGATCTCCATCTGGAGCTGCTGCCGAAGCTTGCGATCGAGAGCCCCGAGCGGCTCGTCCATCAACAGAAGAGGCGGACGGAACACCAATGCACGGGCCAGCGCGACACGTTGCTGCTGCCCTCCCGAAATCTGGCTTGGAAGCCGCGCACCGTAACCGTCGAGCGCGACCAGCTTCAATGCCTTCGTGACCTCACGTTCGACATCGAGACCACTCATGCCGCGCCTACGAAGAGGATACGCAATGTTCTCAGCGATCGTCATGTGCGGGAAGAGTGCATAGTTCTGGAAAACCATTCCAAAACCACGACGATGTCCGGGAACATCGTTGATCCGGACGCCATCAAGCTTGATATCGCCCGAAGAAGGAATCTCGAAGCCAGCGATCATCATCAGGAGCGTGGACTTCCCGGACCCACTGGATCCGAGCAGGGCGACGAACTCGCCGGGCTCTACCGACAACGAGACGCCGTCGACTGCTTTCACCGAACCGAACATCTTGGTGATCGCGTCGACCGACACCGCGCCCCGCTTGTCCTTGCTGGACACAGGAATGCTAGCCGAATGCTCGGCGGTCATCGCTGCAATGATTGTCATGTTGCGTCCGTTTCGAAGATCTGGCGCGGCGTCTTGCTCAGTCGTTCGCCTCCGCTCCTGGTCACGACGACGGAATCGCTCATCGCAAGACCTGCGGCCGAGGTATACATGTGGAAGACCATGCCCTCCTCAATCACCCAGTCCGAGTGGGGAGTGAAGCACCGATGTAGATCACTGGTATGCTGAGAGACGAGTGGCGTCACTCCAAGCGTATAGCCGGTGATATTGTCGTAGGAATCACGCAAGCCCGCCGCCACAACACCTTCCCGCACGATGCGATCGACGTCGGCAGCTGCCGCACCAGGCCGAAGCGCAGCAATTTGCTGGTCCTGTAGCGAGATTAGGGTCTCCGCAGCCGCCCTCTGCTCATCGGTTGCTCGCCCCACGATGACAGAGCGCATGATGCGAACAGTATAGAAGCGCAGGCGAGGCAGGAGCTCGATGTGAACGATGTCACCGTCCGCCAGAGGTCGCTCTTCCAGAAATCCGTGTAGAGAGTCCCAGCCGGATCCGACATTCAGCGGACCGACGAAGCCATCGTCAAACCCGAGTTTGTAATAGGCGCTTGCAGCGGCCCCCGCGACATCGCGCTGGCTCTTTCCACGTCCGATCTCCCTCACGGTCGCTTGCAGGGCGCTGTCCAGAAGGGAGCCCGCGCGCTTCATGTGGGCGATCTCCTCGGCCGACTTTCGTCCTCTGAGGCTCCATGCAGAGCGTTCGAGATCGCGAATGTCAGAGCCAGGGAGAAGCTCGCGAAGGCGATTGTGTCGCTGAACGGTGAAGGAGTTCGATTGAAAGTCGGCACCGATGTGCTTGTGGGTAATGCTCCGCTCGCGCAAGGCATCTACCAGGGCGACCAGCGGATCATCCCAGTCGCCGAAGCCGACGATATCTTCCATCCAGCTCCGCTGGCGCGCCGGCGGTATATCGAGCTTGCGAACCAGAAGGAAGGGCTCGCCCGAGGCCGGCACGACGCATGTACGCCAGAGGTTCTCAGAGACGGTGTAGCCAGACAGCCACGCCATCATCTCCGGTTCATCGAGAATAACGCAGTCCAAGCGACGAGCCGCCATCAGCGCCTGAACCAACAACAATCGCCGCCTGTACTCGTCGACAGAGAAGGTGAGATCGCGAACCATGTTACAACTTTCTGCTCTTAAACTATTGCCTAGCGACACCAACGAGATCACCCGTGTGCCAATGCGATGCGACGCGTGCCAAAGTCGTCATCTTCATTGTCAAGCTCCAACCTGCGTCCGGCGTCCTTCAAGGGCTGCTCCGACGAAGAGACGCAATAAGCAAAGCAGAAGCAGCACGGCCAGGAACAAGACAGCGATCACCGCGATCTGCGGACTGATCTCCAGGCGGATATTGTCCCACATTCGCATAGGCAGCGGGGTCGCGGATGGCCCACTCAGGAAAAGGCCAAACACCACGTCGTCGAAGCCCACGACGAAGGCGAATATCGCCGCGCTCGCGAGTGTCGGAAACAGAAGAGGCAAAGTCACGGTCCGTAAGGTGGTTATCGGGCCTGCGCCAAGACTCGATGCCGCCCGCTCGAGGTTACGATCGAAGCGCTTCAAGCCGGCAATCATCACGACGACAGCGTATGGCGTTCCGATGATCGTGTAGCTGAGTGCGAATGCCAGGGGAGAGCCGATCAACGGAGATCCCGCAAGCGCAAAGAAGAGCGAGACGGCCATGACGACATGCGGAACGATAAGGGGCGAGATCAGAAGAAGGTAGATCGGAAGTCGCCCCAAAAAGCGATGACGGACCAATGCGAAGGCGGCTGGGACGCCAACGGCAACACTCAAGAGCGCCGACAAGCCCGCCCAGCGCAAGCTGAAGCTCAGCGCATCCAGCCATTGGGTGTTACTGAACAGCCGAGAAAACCACCGAAGCGAATAGGCTGGCGGCGGGAACGTTAGATACGGAGCGTCACTGAACGCCAGCGGAATGACCGCGGCAAAGGGGAGGACGAGCAGGAGAAGGGCGAGTCCTGCTGACGCGTACAGGAGCGGCTTACGAATCTTAGACAGAAATTCGTGCAGGCGTAAAATGGGACCGTGCGACAGCGAGGACAAGCGCTCTGCGAATGGTCGCCTGACGGGAGACTGCAAGTCGAGGACGCTCGATGTAGGGATAACATCCGATCCGGGGCGGTCGTCGAGCTCTTCCGCAATGCGCCGCCGAAATACAAGAAAGATCACAACGACTGCGAGCAAGAGCAGAGAGGATTGCGCGGCCGCCTCGCTAAAATTCCCGAGGATAAGGACTCTAAGGCTAATGCCTTGCGCAATAAGATAGTCGTCAGGCCCGCCAAGAAGCTCCGGCGTGATATAGAATCCCAGGCAGGAGAGGAAAACGAGCGTACATCCGCTGACAAGGCCGGGCATCGATGCCGGAAGCGTAATGCGAAGGAATGCATCCGATGGTGGACTTCCCAAGCTCTGTGCGGCCCTCGTCAAATTCGGATTGACTCGTGTCAGCGCCGCATACAGAGGAAATACCATAAGCGGGAGCTGGACCTGCACCATGCCAATATAGACCCCGATGGAATTAAAGACCATCTGGAGCGGCTCGGAAATCGCACCAAGCGCGAGAAGCCCCTTGTTTATCGGCCCGTTGGGACTAAGCAGAACGATCCAGGCATATGTTCGGATGAGGACGCTTGTGAGGTACGGGAGAGTGACGATGAAGAGCAAAAGCGTCGCCACTCTCTGTGAACATCGAGAGATCGTATAAGCCAGTGGATATGCGATCACCAGGCAGATGCCGGTCACCGTCAAGGCAAGCGTGAGCGTCCTCAGCACGATCCAAAAGAATGAGGAAGAGCTCGCGATTTCGACATAGCTCTTGAGGGACCAACCACCATCCGATTGCAGACTCTTGAGCGCAAGCTGGGACAGCGGCATCAGGTAGCCGAACGCGAACAGCACCACGATCGGAAGAAGCAAAAGGACAGGCGTGAGCTTGTCCCATCCAATCGACCAGCTCCGCCTGGGTTCTATGGTTGCGCTCGAATTCGACATCCCGATCCTACCGCGCACCAGCCAACCATCGCTCCCACTGAGCCACGGCGATTTCGTTGTTCGCGCGCTCCCCAGCGGACCGAGCGTTCCAGAATTCATAGTCCTGCACGAACTGCTGTCTGCGCGCATCCGGCGAGGTGGGCAGAAGCTTGGCGCGGTCGGGCGGGATGAAGTCGTAAGCGCGCGAGTTTGGCGGTGCATATAGTATCTGCTGCACGAATTTCGCCTGGTTTTCGGCTCGCGCGGAGAAGGCGAGGAATTTGAACGCGTTTTCCGCGTTTTTGGTACCCTTCAAGACGACCCAGCAGTCGTATTGCAAGATACCCTGATTCCAGGTGTAGCCGATTTTCGCCCCTTGTTCGTTCGCCGCGGAAACCCGGCCATTCCAGGCGCTGCCAGCTGTGATGAGCTTGTCGATGATAAGCTGGGGCGCTTCCGCCCCGTTGTTCCACCACTTCACGATGTTCGGTTTGATGCGACTGAGGCTCTTGAACGCCCGATCCCAATCGATTGGATAGAGCTTCGAGGGCTCAACACCGTCCGCCATCAGTGCCGCCTCGAACGTCCCGCCATCGGAGGCCCAGGTACCGGCCATCAACGAACGTCGGCCTGCAAATTTCTGGACATCCCAGACATCAGCCCACGAGTTCGGAGCATTGGATGTAAACTTCGACGCGTCGTACGCGATGAAGAGTGAATAGACGATCGCAGGCACGGTGAACTTGCCGACCTTGACAGGACTAAACGCCTCCAGGTCGGACTTGTCGAAATAACCGTAGTTGATCGGGAGCAGCAGATTATCTCGCTCGAATGTCGGCGCCTTACCACCCGGCAGAATCGTGACGTCATACCGAGGCGCCCCCGCGAGAACGCTCGCGCGCACAGCTCCCGTATCGGTGCGAGGTTGCGCGATCACCTTGATGCCGGTCTCGCGCTCGAAAGGCTCGAAGTAGGCTATCCGCTTTGCTTCACCCCAGGACCCGCCGCCGTCATAGACGACGACTGCGCCGGTGCCTTTTGGAATTTGAGCGATCGCGGGGGCCGGAAACAACGAGCGCGTCGCCGCAACGCCTCCGATGAGCGCGGTGCCCTGAAGAAGTCTGCGTCTCACGATGTCGACCATTAGCTGCTCTCCCTTTACCTGATGACGACGCTTGCTCCGACACTGCTCGCGCATATAATGTGACGTGCCGGCGGCGGAATTCGCCGTTTTTCATTCCTCGGTGCCGGAAAGTTGCAATCTTGAGGGAAGTTCGGATGGCCGTCACGCGCGCGGATCTCGATCGCCTCGATCTCAAGTTGCTGATGTTGCTTCAGGAGAACAATCAGCAGACCTCGGAAGAGCTTGGGGAGCGTGTAGGCCTGTCACCGACATCCTGCCTGCGTCGACTACGGCGGCTACGCGAGAGCGGCGCGATCATGTCTGATGTTTCGATCGTAGCCCCGTCGGTCACGGGAAAGCGGGTGACGTCAATTGTGCTCGTCGCTCTGGAACAGGAACACCTTCCTCTGCTCGACACCTTCAAGAGCCGAATGAGCGGCTATCCCGAGGTCACGCAATGTTACTACGTGACCGGGGCAGCCGACTTCATATTGGTCGTCAATACGGATTCGATGGAAGAGTATGGAGCTTTCACTGAAAGGGCGTTTTTCCCTGACAAGAATATCAAGTCGTTCACAACCTTCGTTGCGATGCAGACAGTCAAGTTCACGACGCGCATCAATCTCGACGTTTCCTGACTGGGCGTGCGCGCTCTCTTTGCCGCAGCCTAACGGCTCCCGCTCCAGGCTGAGAGGTCTGTGGGGCCTTCAGTCGCGAACAGCAGAACTTTCGAAGACTGTCCGAGTGCGAGCCTGTCTCGATCTTCGCCAGCTGCTCTGATGAGACCGGCAAATCCCGCCGCTCCCGACTCGCCAACCCGAAGACGCGGATCGTCGGACACGCCTGCATTTAGTAGACGAACCGCATCGGCCGCTTGCTCGTCTGTGACAGTAAGGAAGCCAGTGGACATGGATTCGATGATGGGCCAAACGAGCAACGACGGGCTCTGGCACTCGAGCATGGCCATGTTCGTGGGCGGCCCCGACGGAAGACGTACAGGCCTCTCTGCATGAGCGCTCTCGTAGAGGCATGCCGACCGTTCTGGCTCCACGATCCACAGATGGGTATCGCGCCCGAATAGACCTCGCGCCCAGCCGTGGCCGAACACGCTTGCTGCAAGGCCTCCTACGCCAGCCTGAACCAGAACATGCGTAAATGGCTTTGGTTGTCCCGCCGTCGCTGCAATGATTTCGTCGATCAGGATTGAGTAGCCCTGGACCACGAGCGTGCAGGCAGTCGCATCTTCTCCCGGCCCGACTGTATCCGGGACAGCAATCCAACCGTCCTGCGAAGCTGCCTTGGCCGCGGCCTCGACAGAGTCGTGATAGTCTCCAGCCACACGCACGATCGCAGCGCCGAGCCTCGAGATATGAGCGGCTCGCTCGTCGCTCACACCTTCGTGGAGATACACGACAGCCCGCGCTCCGATGAGCCTCGCTCCTGCCGATACCGAACGACCATGATTCCCATCCGAAGCGCATGAAAATGTGAGCTCGGAAAGCATGGATCGCACACCAGGCTCCAACAACTCTGCCGGCAGACTCGCTCGTCCCGTCCGTCCCTCAACGTGTTTCATAGCGAGCTTCAGCACCGCGTATGCGCCGCCGAGCCCTTTGAAGCTGCCTATGCCGAGTCGCTGTGTCTCGTCCTTGATCCAGATCTCGCCGACGCCCAGCTTCTCGGCTGTACGCGGCAGAGAGATCAGTTTGGTAGGAGCGTAGCGCGGACAAGCTCGAAGCAGGCAGAGCGGCTCCTCCCCTGCGTTTCGGTCGCACCACCAAGGAATGTGCTTTAGGTCCGAGGACGGACGCAGCAGCATGGGTCGAAGATGGCTGGATGGATCGGTCGATGCAGCCTTGACAGGCTGTAGGGGCGCTCGCAATTCGTCCTCCCTCGTGTCAGACCATACTCTGGCGAAACCCGATGGCGATTACCGCAAAGATTGAGCTGCTCGATGACAGAATTGGGCATTGTTCGATGTAAAACGCCTGGTTTGGGCCTGAAGCTCCAGTTACCCTTCGAAGAGTCGTGCACTGAACTTGGCCGATAAGCAGGGCCTTAAGTTGAGGAAAGGTGATTTCCGGTGCAGCCGTCTTTTTCACAGCCGACAGGCTATTCGGAATTCGCGGATCTTTCCGATTCCGACGTGGCTCGTTTGCGAGAAGATACACCAGGCGTCGCAAATCGACTCCATTTTAATAATGCGGGCGCGGCATTGATGCCGAAGCAGGTTGTCGGCGGCATGATCGAATACCTGCAGCGCGAAGCGGAGATTGGCGGCTATGAGGCAAGCGCTGAGAACACCGCTCGCCTCGACGGCGTATACGACAGCATCGCCCGGCTCGTCGGCTCCAGACGGGAGGAGATCGCGCTAGCCGAGAACGCCACTCTGGCATGGCAGCGCGCCTTTTATTCCCTTTCCTTTGGCCCAGAAGACCGAATTCTCACGACCTCAGCCGAATTTGCGGCCAACTACGTTGCGTTGTTGCAGGTAGCGCGTCGTACCGGTGCACGGGTTGAGGTCATACCCGACGACGCCAATCGTGTTCTCGACCCGCAAGCGCTCGAGCGTATGATTGATGCTCACGTACGACTGATCGCGATCACGTGGGTGCCGACCAATGGCGGCCTCGTGAATCCGGCTGAGGCCGTGGGACGGATCGCGCGCCGACATGGTATCCCCTACTTGCTAGATGCGTGTCAGGCGGTTGGGCAGATGCCGATCGATGTCTGTGCACTTGGTTGCGATATGCTTACCGCAACAGGCCGGAAGTTCTTGCGCGGTCCGCGCGGGACAGGGTTCCTGTATATACGTGACGATTTCCTGAAGGGTGTCGAACCTGCCATGATCGACCTGTTCGGAGCACCGTGGGTTGGACCTGAGCGCTACGAACTTAGATCCGACGCGCGACGATTCGAGACGTGGGAAGCAAACTATGCAGCGCGGCTTGGACTTGGGATAGCTGTCGATTACGCGCTTTCGATCGGCATCGAGAGAATCGAACGACGTTGCCGTCTGCTTGCGAAGGGACTGCGCGAACTGCTCGCTGCAATCGCTGAAGTGTCGATTCATGATCTGGGAGAGCATCCCGCTTCAATCGTCTCCTTCACAATTCGCAACGTGGGTGCACGCGAGGTCATGCGTCAGTTGGCAGCAGGGAGAATCAATGTGTCAGTCTCGCCACCAACAAGCACCCCGTTGGACGCAACGCGTAGAGACCTTCCCGATGTCGTTCGCGCGTCGCCGCATTACTACAATACATTCCAGGAGGTTGAAACTTTCGTGTCGGCGGTCCGCCGAATAAGCAGTTGATGGTAGCCTCGCCGAGGCTTCCTAGTCGGAAGCATCGGCGCCCGATCGGGCAGCGGCTCATAATTAAGGTACGACAGCAAGCAAGCCGCTGCACAATTGGACGGCTTCCACTCCGCGAGAGCTGAGAACCTGCCTAAGCTACTGGCCTAACGCTTCGTTAGGCTGTTACTGCTTGTCACCGTGCTGGTAGCATCCAACTAAGCCATCCCCGACCATCACGAAGCCATCGGCTACGCGGCAACACCCGCGTGCCCACAGGTACGACGACACCGGGGCGCCAAACATTGACGCCACGTGTCGCAGATCGCACCCGATCAGACGTTGATGTCGCGGCCACGAATTTCCGGCAACAACAGCGCACCGACGATCGCCGTCAGGCCGGCAAACACCACCGTGTACCAGCGCCCACCGAAGATGTTACCGGTCGCAATGACGACCGCCGTCGCGACGAACGGAGCGAATCCGCCGATCCAGCCGTTTCCGAATTCCAGGGCTACGGAAACGCCGCTGTATCGAATGCGGACCGGAAAGAGTTCAACGAGAAGCACTCCGAGCGGCTCGTAAACCATGGTCGCCAGGAAGACCATGGCTAACAAGATGGCTATGACCATCGGCCTGTTGGGCTGCGCCGGCGTCTTTGCCGATGGCAGGCCTTTTTCGGTCAGCACATTCACAAGCTTGGTTTTATCGAAGCCTGCGACTGTGATCACAATGATCCGCTGCCTCTGCTGCTGCTTCTGCTGATTATGGAAGGGTGTCGAGGACCACGGCTCAAGTTTGGAACTCCTGCTGATTCGCTAGAGCTGAAGCTTGCCGAAGGAGAGCCCAATAGAAAGCGAGTGACAACGCCGCTCCGCATCGGAAGATGGTCGAAGTCCGTACAGTCTCAACATCCTCTATTCGTTGGAAAAAGGCAGAGGCAGGATGGGATCGAGTTCCTCCTGCTCCAGCGTCTTGGCATCTTCCTTTGCCAGGTACGCCGCCAGAGCTGCAATCCCGGACTCCGGCGGACATCTCGCCGGGGCGGACTTTTTCGACGACACCGCGCCGAATCTTTCAGCTATTTCGACGCTCATCAAATGAGGTCGAACCGGGCGACCGACGGCACGCTCGATCGTATGGAAGATCCAGGTGCCGTCCGGATCGATGTCCGACCAATGGAAGAGCGGCGTGCATTCGGACACCATGCCCGCGATCGTTCGCAGCGCCTGTTGGGTGGCGAGCGAAGGATAGCCACCCACGTACATTGTCGCGCCAAGTCGACCAGGGTCCGCCTCGGCAATGTGCCTGTTGAAGCTTGCGAAGTTCTCTATCGTCAGGACGTAAGTCGGAGGCTCGCGAAAGCGGATGCGATCTGCCTCCTTGGGCGTAATTCCGAGATAGTGGGGTGAGGCGCGGGACAGATCGGCCCCATCTAGATCAATCCGCCCCGCGATCAGGAGCGGCGGAGCGAAACGCTCCAACCCGATGGTTCGCAGCGCCTCTCGCGGGCGGGCGCCGGGCGGAAATTCGAGAATTCCGTTGAGAAGCCGCACGACGACGCCTTCTATGTGCTCGAGCGTCTTGCTGTAACCCACCGTCCTTCGTGAAAATGTTTTATAATCGACGTCCAGATGCTTGTTGTCCAGGATCGCCTGAGCGAGAGCGAAGGCATCACGCAGCTTGTTGACATCCGACGCCCCGAATCCATGCCAGCTCTTCCCTCTTCCCCAAGCATCTGTGATCGACGGGATTGCCTCGACCAGGCGCCCGTCCAAGGCGAGGCCGGCGACGAGTCGCATACCGGCATCTTGCGCGAGCTGTCCGGCCGGAACGCGACCTAAATGGCCATACAGCGCATTGGCCGCGCGCAGCCTGACGTGCGCGATCTGGTCTCGTCTGGCACCCTTCCCCATTCCGAGACTGACTGCGCCGGCCTCTTCGGCGCGCGCGATTTGCTTTAGGAATGTATCGGCAGCTACCACAGAAGAAAACGCGTCGTAGTCCGGATGCGCTATGGGGCTCGCGGCCCCGCCTTCGTATCGGTCCAGGAGGTCGTTCAGTAGCTCGTTTGCGTCAGTGAAGCGCCGCGCCATGGCTACTCGGCGGCAAGGCGCGTGGCGAGCTCATCTTCGGACATCAGATCCGGATCGATCGCCATCAGTTCGCGCTTGGCCTTTTCCTTTAGCGCGACCACGGTCGCCCTCGACTGCTCGCCAATGCGATCCACTTCCACGATCGTGTCCATGTGCTCCAGCACCGCGACCCGCTTCTCGAATGGCGCCGCGATCACGAACTGCAGCCCCAAATTCTTGTAGAAGCTCATCATCTGCCGCTGGTTCTTGCCGTCCATCTTAGAGAAGGCCTCGTCGAACATGGCAAGCGCGAAACCCGAAGGCTTTCCGGCACGCCGCTCCGCGCTGCCGTAGACGGCCGCAAGCGAGGCGCCGATGGCCACGTAGATCGGCACCTGCTGTTCGGCGCCTGATCCGGTGCCGCGCCGCTGCTCCCAGCGGCTCGACCGCCCGGTCGCGACGTCCTCCATATGGATTTCGAAGGTATAGAAGTTTCGGTAGTCCTCAAATTGGGTGAAATCCTTGTCCGGATCCTCGAGCAACGCCTCGAGCGCCAGGATCGTGTCCTTGTGCGGAAAGTCGTCGGGGACGTCGCCGCGGAACAGCATGTCCAACGCCTCCGGAGACGTCTTGCCGATCTCGATGATCTTCAGGATCGGTTGGAATTCCACCACCTGGGTCCGGTGGAACGAATAGCGCTCGTTGTGGAAGGGATGGGCATGAAGACTGCGGGTCAGCGACTGCAGATCCCGCTCCATCTTGCCGATCCGCGAAGTCAGCGCGTTGATGAACTCCCCGCGCAGAAGCGTGGCTGCCTTCTCGGCCGCTTCACGCGCCTGCCTCTCGTACTGGCGCAACTCGTTCGACTCGATGTCGTCGATCAACTGCGTCATCCAGGGCTTGACCTCCTGGAGAGGCTCGCTCTCGATGCCGACCTGGGAGCTGACGCCGAACTCCCCGAAATACACCTCCAGCGCCTCGCGCACCTCCCGCTCGATCTCCCTGCGCTTGTTGTTCGCCGCCTCGACATCCTTGGCGGACTTCTCCGCAATGACGCGATGGCGTTCGACGTCGTTCTTGTGCGGCCGGGCGTCGAGGCGCGCCCGGTGCACGGGGCGGCCTTTCGCCACCGAGTAGAGCGAGAGGTTCTTGGCGAAGAGCGACCAAGCGATCTTCAGGTTGAGCTGAGAGCCAGGCACGTTTTCGCCATCGTTCAATCTGCTTCGCGCCGTTCTCACCTCGCCGTCGTGCTTGTTGAAGGCATCCTGCTGGGTTTTGCGCTCCGTAAGCCTTCTCTGCTTGAGTTGTTGCTGGGCCAGCTTTTTGTCCCGAAGGCCGCCGTCGCCGGCGCCGTCGAGGGCCGCGAGCCTCGCCTGCGCATCCGTTGCATCGACCTGCGCTGCGGCAAACGCCGTGGCTGCGGCCTTCAGGTCGTTGGAAGGGTCATCACAGAGCGTCTTCAGCGCCATGAAGGCGCTGTCGGCGATTTGAGCTTCCCTTTCTACCTGCGCCAACGAGTCCGCCAGATCTTCGGCTCGCTCCTGCAGGGCGCGCAGCGCGCTCGCCTGCGCCGCCTTGCCGATCTTGTGCTGCGACGGGTCGATCGACCGATGCGTCCGGACGAGACCGTCGTCGTAGAGGCCGTCCTTCATGATGGCGCGGCCGGGCCTATTGAACTGGTCGAGCGTGTCGGCAAGCCGCACCGAGCCGTACCGGCGCATGATGAACGAAAGCGCGTCCGGATCCTGCGTCCGGAAGATCGAGGGGAACGTTCCTCGCTCCGGCTTGGCCCTGAACTGTTCAAGCTTGTTGAGACTCACAAGGGAGGTACGGCGGAATTCGCGGCGTCCTTCCTTGAAGATTCCCGTGGCCACTCCGATCTGCGTCCGGTCGACGAACACCGCATCGCGGTCGCGGCCAAGTAGGGCCTCCGCGGCTCCTGCCCATTCGGGCTCGGCGACTTCGATCAATTCGCAAAGCACGCGCGGCGCCATTCCTTTCTGCCGAAGCCGTTGGCAGAGGAGTTTCGTATCATCCTCCAGGTGCGCTCCGGGTCCTCCGGATGCATGCTGCCGGATCCGCTCGAGGAGCTCGTTCCGCTCGCTGCGCAGCTTCGACACCTGTGCGATGATCGTCTGACGCCCCTCGTCCACTTTCGCGAGCCGCTGCGCGCCCAAGCCCGTCACGGCAGCTTCCGCGGCAGAGAGCTCCCCGGAAACTGAGGTGACGGAGCTCGTCCCTGCGACGGCAAGGAGACTCTCGACGACGGGAATGAGATCGTCAAATCCGTGGCCCGCCATCGCGCGCAGCGGCTGCAGCCGCCGGATGGTCTCGAGCCGAGCCTTGAAATCGGACGTCGCGCGCTGCGCTGCCTGCTCGGCTACCGAGGCGCTCTGCTGCAGCGACTTCCTGCCGGTCTTGGCGTCGTGCTGGGCGATGGCCTCGGTCAGTCGTTCGATCTCGTCGTCGATCGCCTTGATGTCGTCGTCCAGGAACTTGAGTTCGCCAGTGGCTGCGTCGCGCTGGGCCGTAGCCAGTCGCAGCTTGTTCCTGAATTCGCGGTTGGCGGCTCGCGCAGCGAGCCATTCCGCGCGCTTGGCGATCCACTGTTCGCGGAAAATGGCTTCGAATGTCGCCTCCAGGTTGGCCAGGATTTCCCTCAATTGCTTGAGTGCCTCCAGCTTCAGGCGCATCTTCCGGATGGTATCGCTGATGTTGCGGTAGGTCTGGATCGACTCGCGCAGCTCCTTGATCCCGATCGGACTGTCCTCGAGGATGTAGTTCCGCACGAACTGAGTGGCGGTCTGATTGTGGTCGAGTGTCATGGCGTTGACGATCGACTTTTGCAGCGCGCTCGCGTTCTGCTCGCCCCACGGCGAGTGCGGCAGGAGATGCCGCATGTACTCGCGGACGTAGTCGCCCGCCCGGTCGCGGTGATTGACGAAATTCGCCTCGCCGACCGCGGCGACGATCCTGGCGCGCACGTCGTCCCACTGCGCGGGGTACTGCGACTCTCCTTTCTGTTCGATGAAGTCCTTGGAGGTCAGGATCGCTCCAACCGCGACGAACAGTGCAAGCACGGTCTCCCTGGTGTCTGACTTTCGGGCCTCCAGTGCCATTCCGATGGTGACCGACGGCCGCTCTCCGTCCGCGTCTTCGAAGCCGAGCGCGATGTAGGTGCGCGCCTCGTCGCGCCGCCGCTGGTCTTCGCCGAGAGTTCCAAGACAGTAGTCGACGACGCTGCGTTTCGAGGCGCTGCGAGATTTTCCGCTGTCGCCGGCGACCGCGTTCAGGCGCAGGAAGCGGCGGCTGCCGCCCGTGAGAACGACCTGCGCCATGTCCAGGATCGTCGATTTGCCGGAGCGGTTTTCGCCGAGCACGCCGACGTGACCGGCCACTTCGATGTCGGCAACATCGAACAGATGCCAGTTCACCATCGTGAGATGGCGGAGCTCCATCATGTCTCTCCTCCCGTCCTTTGCGGGAAACGAGCCTCCTCGCTGCGGACGTAACGCTCCAGGCGCTGAAGGGCGTCACCGCCGCTGATTAGCTTGATCATCGGGCGAATTCTGACCTCCCAATCCTGCTGCTCGTCATCGAAGTCGCCGATCTCGACCAGGTTGCGCTGGGCGACCTCGCGCAGGATGTCGCGGAAACGGGCTGCGGAGATCGCCCCTCCGCCACTGTGCTGGGCCATCTCCCGATAACGGTCGAAGAGGTCGTTCAAGGTCGTCACCACGACCGCGCGATCTTCGACCGCGCCGATGTTGACCTCCTGTTGCCAATATGCCGCCAGCACCAGCACCACGATGGTTTCGTCGAGCTTCATCCGGGGCAATGGCACGTCCTCGTCCATGGCGACGATGCCTGCCCACTGCGCCTCCGGATCGCGATGCACCCGATAGCCGCAACTGTCGAAGAAGCCGTCGATCACATCGCGGAAGCGGCCGTCCATGATCGTGTTGAAGACGCTACCGGTCCTTGGGTCTCCCGCGAACACGAATTGTCGGCGCAACAGGAAGTGCAGCGCCTTCCGGAGATCGGCCGCCTTCTCGGCGCCGGCGGAATTCTCGATGTTCTCGAATTCGCTAAGCATGGACCGTCCTGCCCTTCCGGAGCGGGCCCGAACGCCGGACCAGGAAGTTGGCGCACCGAAGCCAGTCGCTGTCGTGCGGCGGCGTGTCTGGACACGGCTCGAGTTCGAATCCGGCGGCGATCTGCACCGGCACTTCGCCAGTCAGCGCATAACGACGGGCGCAATCGAATGCGAGAAAGTCGTCCACGGTGTCGATCTCCATGAAGCGGGCTTCTTTGGTCGCGAAGGGAGGTACCTGCCCTTCGAGAAAGCGTCTTACGTCCTCGGGGTTCGGCGCGATGCGCGCGATGTATTCGAGACGGAGTTTCTTGCGCAGCTCGTACAGCGGATCCGATGGCGGTCCGGCGAGCGCCCTCGCCTCGACGGGGCGGCGCGGCAGCCTGGTCGGCGCCTGATGATGCTCCGACCAGGGTGACCGCAGCGGCTCGATGCTCCACTCGACGGTCGCCTTGTCGTGCCGGCCGTCGCGCAGCAGCGCGTCCAAGCGACGTACCAAGTCGCCGGCCCGTCCGACGAGCCCCTGGGCTCCGCGTTCGGCGTATTTGATCGTGTTGCGGACCCGGGCCTCGAGCTGCCTGCGGAAGGTCTCGATCCGATCGAACATCTCGCCGATCTGCTCGAAGATGTTTTCGATCGCCAACAGATCGTCCGCAGCGGCCATTCGCCCGTCCTCGACATCGGACGCCATACTGGCTGCCACGTATTCCTCGGCGAGCACCTGCATGGTCTCGGGGGTATAGGAGACCCGTCGGGCGAGGTCGACGATGGCGTCGCGGAACCGGTACGGATGGTTGACGGTCAGGATGGACTCGAAATCCTTCAACAAGAGCTGGTCGACGAACTCTTCGAAGAAGGCCTCCAGGCGAGTGCCCACGGTCTTCGACTCCATGACCGTCCGGCGGATGCGCTTCAGGTCGGCGAGAATTGCCCGCAAGCTCTTGGTGAACTGGTCGGCCTGGTTGCGCGCCTCGCGGACAGCTAGTGCGGCTTCGCGCTGCTTACGGTCGGTGATCTCGGGCGTGAGTTTTTCGACTGCCTCGAGATTGAGACGGATCTGCACGATCAGTCCGCCGAACCGCTGCGAGAGATCCTTGTTGAGACTAGCCAACCGCTGGATGACGAGGAGTGGTCCCATCGCCATGTCGACGGTGACCCTCAGACCGTATTCCTCCTCCTCGAGCCATCCCCAGGCGAGTAACCGCGCGTAGAGCTGCCGTGCCAGGCCGAGTGCTTTGTCGCCCTTCTCGGAGGCGAGCGCGACATCCGCCTTCCGGATGCGGCGGCGGCCCGCCGAGATCATTTCCGGCAGCGCGCCGAAATCATCGCCCTCGTTCCACAACGCAGGATTCGTTCGCATGACGTCGTAGACGGCGTGGACGACCTGTTGGGGCGTCGGAAACGCCGGCGCGCCCGAAAAGAAGCGCTCATGGAGGTCGAGCAGACACGCTGCGTACAGGTGTTTGTGATCGCGCGAAAAGGCCAGAAACGCGTCGTCATGCAAATGGCGGAACAAGGACAATGGGCGCTGCTCCTTGGACCGGCTTCATCCCGAAGGACTCATCAAGTCGGCCCCTAAACTCATGATATGCGGCAGAATATTGTGGTTGAGGGTGGGTTCAATAGGGTGCAACCAGGGGAATAGTTCTTACTATGTTCCTGATATAGCTTTCCAGTCCCGGCGTTGTCGAGTCTCCGAAAGTCGCAGCAGGGATCCCACCGCCGCTGGCTTCAGCGGCTCTAGGCTCCCAAAGGTTCGACGGGTGTCGGCCAGCGATACTACTGCCTAGCTGTTGAAATCATTTTGCTTTCTCGACATACGTAGATTCGGCGAAGCAATTAAACGCATATATGCAAACATTTATGCATATTTTGCTTTGCGCATCCCTCACCTCCCACCAATGACCAAATGCTCGATGAGTTGCGGACCATCTTCCTGTTCGAGGCCGACCACGTCCTGATCAGTTCCGGATGGCGAAGGCGGAGGCCTTCATCGGATTCCCGGCCCGAGACAAGGGCGAGTACGTCCACGAGTCGCCCTCGAAGCTGGAGCTATTGTTGTTTGCGGACATCACGGCCTCGTTCGAGCGGGCGTATGAGTTCGCGTTCAATCGCAGTCGGCTGAATACATTCGGCGAGCACGAAGTCCAGGATCTTCAGGTCTTCATGGAGGGCACTGCGCGCATCGGCGGGATTTCCTCCGCCGGAGAGCAGCACCAGTTCATGACCCCGGACGGATATTGCCGCACGGTGGCCGACGCCGCGCTTGCCAGGTGGAAGCTCGAGTGGGCGGGTGACGACTCGGCGACATTCACGACCCGCGATTTAGCCGAATCGTTCTTTCGGAGGCCGTATATGAATCGCGCTTCGCGATTTTGTCGATCGCATCAGACAAATAGTCGGGATGGTGATGGCCATAGGTGTTGAGCAGCACCTCGAGCGACATTCCAAGATAGCCTGCAGCCTGCCAAGGATCTGCGCCTCTCTGCATGAGCCAAGTCGCTGCGGTGTGCCGCAGGGTATGGGGGGAGACTCCCGGAGCGAGCCCCGCAAGCCTTACAGCACTCTTGAACGCCGTTTTGACCGAGGTAACAGCCTTCCCGCTGTATTCGACGAAATGTTTCGCCTCCGGGTCGATCCGATGCCAACGTCGTAGGTGAGCAAGCAAGCGGAAAGGAATCGGCACTGTCGGCTGCCGCTTGTTGGTTTGAGCGCTGCCCTGCTTGAGACGGTAATAGCGGCCGCGCTCCAAATCGACATACGAGCGGCCGATCGCCGGAATGGGAGATGCCGCAGCGATAGCTCCCGCACGGGACCCGCTGTAGATCCCGATCAAAATGAACCGAGCAAGGTGGCGCAGCGGACGCTTACTTGTGGGGATCTTTACATCATCCGTCGATCGACGCGAGCCCTTCTGCATTTCGCGATAGCGCCAGCAGGTCCAAACCAATTTGGCCGCATCGCTGCGCGTCAGCCACTTGTCTCGCGGTTGGCCCTTCTCCGGCAGCGACACCTTCACAATTTCCCGATGATATCCTTCGGCTGCATGGTGACCAATGGCAGCGCGGAGGTCTTCAAGGTCTCGGCGCGCGCCTCCTCTCTTGCCGCGCTTCTTGGCGTACGAGCGACATGCCTCGCCATTTACCTCGCCCAACATTTTTGCTCCCCACCACTCGTTCAACCGTTCGATCCGCTTCTTGAACTTGCGGATATCGGGGATGGTATCTTCGCTCTCGCTATCGACATTGAAACGGCCGCGAAGCTTGTCCAACTGCGCGTCCAAATAAATCGAGAGGACATCCGCGATAGCGATATCGTCTATGTGGCGAATTCGTCGCTTCGGGCTGTGTTTGGAGCTTATGTAGTCTCTTAGCTTTTCCTCCGCGGCCGCAATCTCATCTGCAGCGCAGCCTGTGCTGACATCCCGGCCGTTGTCTCTGATGATCCAGATTGCCTGGTGAGTGATCTTTCCGCTCTTGTTTCGGCGGGCAGCCTTGAGCTGAAGTCGGGCTCCTTTGCTTCTTCGCGGCATAGCGCTCGCATCCGTTCGATATGAGCCAGCGTTGTAAATTCCTTGCCGGCAATCTTCTCGATAACCAATCGATTACGATCGCGCTCACGACGCAAACCCGCGACCGTCATTCCTCCCAAAGGAAATGCGATGTTCACGGCATCAGCAAGGCGAAGAGGAGTGTCAGGTGTAATTTCAGGTTGCGTTCGAGTTGGCATCGACGCCCACGGCGCGGCTGTTAAAGACCGAAATAGGATGTCGGCGCCTTATTGAGAGTAAAGCTTTCCTTCGTTCCATCGCAGGATTGGCGATTTCGTCGCAAAATTGAGCAGGCGACCGAAACAACGTGGCTGAACTCTATCAGTTACTTACTGAGGCTGGCGTGCCGGAGATCGCCATATGAGCTGTGCGCGCGAGAACGAGAGTGGTTGAAGAACTGAGATCTTTGTGATGCGCGGCCGGTCTCGGAGCCAACCTGGTCGCCGCAGCGACTGACGTCTCTGCGCCCTCGACAAAGCATTAGACTCGTCCGCCCTACCCGTTGCTCTTTGGCGTCGTGGACGATTAAGGACGTGGAAACGGTTTGCGCGCAGCATGGCGGGGTAACGTGCAAGCCGCCCACCGGGGGCGGAGGCCACTACAAGGTATCCCATCCCGGCATAAATCACATTCTAACGATATCCTTTAAAAGGCCCATCAAGGCTGTATATACTCGCCTCCTAGTTAGGTTCCTCGAAGCGGTCAGGAGGATCAAGTGAGTATCTCGACTGATTACCCTGTAATGATTAGGCCGCTTTCTGCCGCTGATGGGGGCGGTTTTATCGCAGTTATTCCCGATCTGCCGGGCTGCATGTCGGATGGCGAGACACCTCAGGAGGCTCTGGAGAACGCGCAGGACACAATTGCGTGCTGGATCGAGGCCGCTCACGAACTCGGGCGACCCATTCCACAGCCGAGACCGGAAGAGCCCCTTCCGATGCGCAAATTGGTTGAAGTCGAATAGCCCGCCAGATGGCGGGCTTTCTCTTAGGACTTACCGTGCAGAACTACCGTGAACTTCCGGCCGATCCGGACGGGTCTCGGTTGGCAGCGCAGGCGCTTCGGGCTTATCCCTGGGAAAAGTGCCGCGGTTCGCGATTTTCCTCTGCCACCGGTTGCTCCGGTTCGCCGCGAAGTGGTATCAGTCCGCTAATGCTGCTTCTTGACAAGAGCAAGAACGACACATCTTTCGTACTATCTGGCTTTCTGATCGCTCATACTCTTTAAAGGAAGGCGATCAATCCCGAATACGGATTCTTCCGATACGCCGCTGAGCGCTCTGCCCGAATATATTCAGGGCTACTGCCCTCGCTGGCGTTCATTATGCTCGCCGATGCCGCCATTGGTCAGAACGATAGTTTGCTCAGCCTCTTGGCCAATGTCCTCATGAACGAGGGCTACCGTGGCATTTTTCCGAACGTCCTACCGCGCGAACCATTCGGGTCAGCCCCGCAATTGTGGACCCTGGCTATCGAATGGCACATCGTTGCAGGTGCCGCCTTCTTTCTTTTCAAGGGTCGCGGCAGGCTGGCAGTTCTAGTTCCGGTGCTGCTTTTCTATGGACAGACGCCGATCCATTATCTTTGGGGAGCCTACCAGGCTGACGGTGTAGCAGCGGCGGCTGCCACCTACTCTCTGATCCCAAGATTTTAAATCTCGAGAGAACTCGGAATCGTGCTCGCCGTTGTAGGTTTTTGCGCATGCATGGCTCTGACGAGACCGGGCGAGGAATACAGCTTTCAAACGTATATTCTGCTACTGATCGCCTTCGTCGGGCTCGTGTCTTGGTCGCAGGGAACAAGTGGCATCTCAAAGCTTGCCTCCGAGCGCATCCACTTCTTCGCCGACTATTCGTTCACCCTCTATTTGATCCATCACACGGTCATGGTTGCGATAAAGACCTTCCCGCAAGCGAGGACACTCGGGCTCATCGCTGCAATCGTTGTCTCCAACCTCTTGGCTTCCTGCTCGCTGAGAATCGGCGAAAAGCAGCACCGCAAGGTCTTAGCTAAATTGCTGGCACTGTCGCTCGGGCGCGCGGATCGTCTCGATGCCAAATGATTCTGATCGGCTGGTGGCAACGATCGTTGGGTGAACGATCGCTGGCCCGCACTCTCTGGGACCTCGTCTACGAACGCGGGCACGATTTGCCGCCGGCCATCGCCGATACGCCCTCGTGGCTGCGGAGCGGCTAGGATGGGCTTTTGCAGAAAGCGAAGCTCCCGCACGCTCCGAGGCGGGAAGCATCGATCGGCGCTCGCTTGGTTTGATCGCGAAGATTATTCCAAGATCCTCGAGACATTGGGATACCCAGAAGACTTTTCGAGGGACTGGAATCGTTGGCACGAGCTTGCTCAGCTCAGGGAGCAAAGATTAAAAGGGCGTGGGTTTTTGGCTGTGCGGGTTCTGGTGCGGCCGGACGAGCTTTTGAGCTGGTGCAATGCCAAGGGAATTGCGCCGGACGTTAAAGCGCTGGACCATCTAGTGGCGGTGCGCGGGGAAGGAGTGGGACTTCCCAGAACGGATGGGCCTCGCGATCGCCAATAGTGCCTGAGTCGGTTCGGAAGGAGTACCTCCCAGTCGTTAGCTACTTAGGATTGTGTAAACTGCCAGTTTACTCGCAGCGCGACGGCGCTTAAGCCTCAGGCCTAAACGTCACAGGGCGCGAAATTCGGAACCACCTATGCGGTTTGCGCATTGACAGCCCGCGGTTGTGTTCGCGATAAGTGGACCTAAATAAAGGCCGATTCCGGGACGGATCACATGGGTCAGATTCGCAGGGTGTCAAGGAAAATTTTCTTGACGTGCGCTGCTGGCCCTCTAGGGTGGTCGAAACCAGAGCGGGAGCCGGAAAAACTTAATTTGCCGTTAACCCCCTGGAAAGGTGAACCGTCGTAGCCATTACGGCGACATCACTCGTGGAGGAGATTCGCGTTCGTTTTACCCGTTGGCGAACGCGGTGGTGCATCAAACGGGGAAAAGGGCTAAGTCCATGTTGTTGCAAGAGAAAGAGGAATTAAAGGGCTGCCTCTTCTCGAGGCGGGACCATCAGAAGCTTGTCGACATCAAGTTCTTTCGGGGAAACAATAATATCATTTCCCCCGAGGAGTTGAGCGCGCAGGTATGTTCTATTGCGCGTCAGCGTGAGGCAGGGTTGGCCCCCGCCGCCGGTCCCATCCGCAGCAACAAAGCGGTTACAGATATTCGCAATTTCGTGGCCAAGTTGTAATATCGTTTCCGGCGAATCGTTGATCGGTTTCAGCCCAGGGTACGCCCTGGGCTTTTTCGTATGTGAGGGACCGCGTGAGTATTGTTCGGCTCATCATGCATTTTTCGACGCGGGAGCAAGTTCCTGTGCAGGTTGACGACATCGTCAACTACCTTCGAGGCGTGGGCATTCAGGACGAGATATTTTTCTTCCCGACCACCAAGCTGGATATCGGCATCCTGAAGGGCGAAATCGAGCGTTTGATCGACGAGGCGGTTATCCCGCCCAAGAAGATCGCCAACATCTATTCCGCCGAGGAGCTTCACACGAGCGAAAGGCGCCTTGTGGAAGGCAAGGAACTTCTCCACCTTCTGGATGAAGAGCATTTTCGTGTTCACACCTTTGAGAAGCTCGAAAAACTGATTGAGCAAATAGTGATAGAACCAGGCTCGAAGTACTCGGTGCCTGAGGACGAAACGCTCGCCGACATCGATCGTCGCGCAATCATCCATGCACTGGCGGTCTTGTTCCCCTTTGCCGTCCGAGCTCAACTCGTGACGCCCTATAAGGCGGGGAAAATCAGTCTCCAAGAGATAGTCGAACTAGTAGATTTGCCGCTGGAGCACGTTCAAGCGGTCATGGATGACCGATGGGAGCACGCTCATAAGCTGATGATCCGACCGCAGCGATCTGCTGGGCCTGAGAGGGTAGCAATCATGAGCGATGCTGGCCATCAGGTCGCGATCGCCAGTGTGCCTATCGGCCAAGATCCAAAGCGATATGCCGAGGAACTTTCCCGAAGAATGGCCAAGTCCAAATCAGGGACCTAGTCAAACTCTTAAGCTATCCCCTTCAGATATACCCAGCCGCCGATGCTCCGTCTCGCCTCCCCGCGCCCTCGGATCAAGTCTCGATTCGCGATGTGCAGTACGTGTGCGGCGTTCAGACGCCCAAGGGATTGATAATTTGCCAGCCTGACCCGCCGCCGTTTTAATCGCTGCATGCGGCCTCAAAAGATCACCTTCGGCCAAATGCGCGAGATGGGCGTGCGCGGCGTCCTGATCTATTGCGCGGACTACCGCTGCGGTCATTGCATTGTCCTGAGCGCCGATCGCTGGCCAGACGAACTGCGCCTGGCTCGAGCTGCACGAGAGTGGGATCTACGTCAGGCTCTTGAAGACAGAGGCCGCTAGCTGAGGTGGCCTTACCGAACGTCCCGAGGTTTGATCTGTGGTTGATCGGGGCTGGGACCGATCATTTGACGATCCGATAGAGATGAACGGCCGCAAGCTGGTCACGGTGCGTGATGCCGGCAAGTACATCGCGAAGCTGCCGAAGAAACAGCACGACGCGCCGGAATGGCAAGCGGCGATGGAAGCCCTAATCCTGGTGGCGGAGCAAGGCGGCCCGACGATGTTCGCGCGGATCAGGATCATGCGCGCCTTGAATCGCGATAAACCGATTCAGCAGCTAGAGCCGTCTCGCAAACCTGCCAAGGCGTACAAGATAGTTAGGTAGCTATCACGATTGCGGCATCGAAGATCGAAATTCTCTAGCCATCCTTGCGCGACGCAGTTGGCGTCCCCATGTCGAGTTGGCTCTGACTTTAGCCCCGCGTTTTGCACCATGTCTTCAAGGCGCAGAGCGGGGGGTTAATGACGGAGCTGCAGAATGAGTTGGGAATTGTTCATCGCTCTGACTGAATTATTCCTCGCGCTGTTGCGGTTCTATCTGGTGTTCTTCGGGTAAACCCGCAGACGTTGATAGGATCAACGAACTGGTAGGTAAATGCCCCTACCCGGTGGGTTCGCCCATCGTGAAATACGCGCCGCTGACAGGCAATTTAGACCCGCTCTGGGCTGGGGTTTGAACCCCCTCATTCCTCAAAATAGCTCACGTGAAGTGGCACCACAGATCACCAGCTTCCATAGGTCACCGATAAGGTGACCTCTTTCATTTGCAGAAGTCAGTCATCAACTGGACGACGAGATGCCGACTCCCTTAGATGGGTACCGCGTCCCAAATGACGCGTGTTGCAGTGTCGGCCAGCGTCAGCCGGGTATCGGCATAGATCGGGGCGTCGATCGACCGCAGGCCGTATTTCCCCACGCTGTGTTGCCTAGCATCTCGGTAGTGAGCGCCGATGAACTCTCGGACTCGGGCCTGCACCTGATCGCGCTGAAGCGAGCCCTCCGCGATAGCTAGGAAAAATCATCTGTATCACGTCGTCTCTGACGTCATGAGGCAGATAGCGTGGGACCAAGTTTGCAATCTGGTTGAACTCGATCCTCTCCGGCGTGAGGACGATCTCCTTTGATGGAGTCGGACGCAAAATCCACGGTCGCCGGAGCAACAGCTTCGATCGGTAGAACTGGTCGAACTCGGGGTTGATCTTTCGAAGCAGAACCAGCTTGTTGAAGCCGAGGATGCGCTCCGGAGTTTTCCTCCCGCAATATTGGGCTGTTGTTTTCCCCGCGTTGATCGCGTCGGCCACGCGCTGGATCTGCTCAGGGGTTGACCACCTGCATGAAGATCATGATCAGCGGCGCCGGCAATGCCGGCGCCGATCATGGCCGCGATGATCGCGGTCTCGATGTCGACGCCGACGATCATCTGGTGCTGGTGCTGGTCTATTTGCCAGCCCCCAAAAGCTAGGTCCCCTTTAGAAGGCGTTCGCAGTCCTGGGCTCGTTTGGTCAAAGCCGTTGCCAATCGCTCGATAACGGCGTTCTCCAACCCCTCCTTTTGCGCGCGCGCGCGGATGTCGTTCACGAGGTCGGGGATCTGCCCGGCCATGGAGATCAGGGTCCCAATGACCACATCCGCGTCAGCCCGCGTTTCGCGCGCGAACTTCTGCCATTGGCGCAGCCCAATTTGATCGAGCTTGTATTCGCCTCCGACCTTCATAGCGAGTTTGACCTTCCGCTGGTCGACGTGATCGTAAGGAAGAATGCTGGCTATATCATAGAGCGGTGCGAGGCGTACGTGCGGGCCGCTAGCCAGAAGCAAGGAATAGTTCTTTGCGTGAGCGTCGGAGCCTCCAATGAGCCAGTTGAAGCCCAAAGCGCTGACGAACGTCTCAAGGTCAGCCTCGCGGTCTGTCGAGTAGGTGCGTAGGAGCTCGATCACATCGGCGGGCGTTGGTCCGCCCTCGTTCTGGTATTTCTTGGTCGGGAGGATGCCCATGGCTTGGCAGATGTCCTCCTGATGCACGCGGATGATGTCGTTCCCACGGACTTGCCGATCGTAGCGTTCAACCACGATCGCGATTTCCTTTTCGAACCACATCACCTTGGTTTCAGCGGCCGGCAGCCCGAGTTCGCGCGCGAGTTGCAGGCAAATATGCTCATTCTCGGCGTGACCATCGAAGTGGCCTGTCGGCGGTTTCAGGATGTGGGTGGTCGGAATGCGTCCGGACGGAATGCCCCATCGTTTGTTCTTCAGGGCAAGAGCCGTTTTCGGCTGGGCGCCCGCAAGACTGAATTGGCCCGTGTCGCGGGGCAGACGCCAGGCAGCATGGTCCTCACGCAACGCCTGAAGCCGGTTTGCTAGTTCGGGCTCGTCCAGCCATTCGATCTTGTCGTCTTTGCCTGTCTTTAGATCTTCCAGCCGATCCGGCGTTACAAACTGGACGGCTCCGGCGCAATCCTCGCCGACATTGGAAATGAGAGCAAAGACGTTGCGAGCTGAGACCTGGAACTTCTTTGCCCAACGATCGAGTACGCGCTCATTGTCCGGCAGAAGCCCCCAAAGAAAGGCCTGCACGGCGGCAGGGCCGTGTTCCTGTGCGGCAAGGGGCATGGACAGCGAGAGAGGGTAAGCTCCCGCTGATCCGCGCCAGTCGTCGTTATAGACGAAGGTCAGCCGGCTGCGGGCATCGCTGCGCACCAGGCCAACTTCATTGCCGTCCAGGAGCGCGACAAGTTCACTCGTCATGCTTTGCCCTTCTTGGCTTTGGTGACGATGGCGTTGATATCAACCGCGGAGGTTGACCCGCGGCTGGTGGGCGTTCCACTGTTTGCGTCCACAGGGATGCCGAGGACGTCGAGAGCGCGGAGGACAAGCGCCAGCTCTGCGCGCGGATGTCCGTGCTCGACCTCGATCACCCATTGACGGCTGACGCCGATGCGCTTGGCCAGTGTCGACTGGTCGAGCTTGAGGCGTTTGCGTTTGTCGCGAATGACGGCGCCGAGCTCGGCAGGTGTACGTATGAGCATGGGGCAATCCAAATGTCAGCGTTCGCTTACGTTAGCGTATGTCACCGTTCGCTGACAACCAAAAAAGTCGTCGTTCGGCGACATTTCGAGATGTCATCGATCGACGACATAGCAAAAATCCCGAAGTATTAATTTTTTCAATAGCTTAACCCGGATAAAACCTGGCATTAACCAAGCAATACCCGCTCCGCTGCGGCCAGTTCCTCGCTGTCATCATGACGCGGAAACAGGTGACCGTAGATGTCCAGCGTCATCACGATGGTCGAATGACCAAGGCGCTCCTGAACCACCTTCGGCGGCAATTCGAGGCGGCCATCGACCTTGCGGTTGATACACCAGCTCGCGAAGAAGTGCCGCAGTGAGTGCAGCCCGGAATATTAGGGTTTATTCGAAGCTGCGGGGATCGATGAGCTTGCGGGCCTGCCTACAAAGCACAGCTTCGTTGATGGGCTGACAGCATTGATTAGCTCCGCCAGTTCGGGATCTCTTGCAAAGCTCAGTTCAACAGCATCGAGCAAAATCCGGCCTCAAATCGAAGTGCTTGCGGTAACGAGGGGCACTTGCGTGCCGGATCAGAATTGCGGGCCTGCCAAATGAATTATGGGTGAATGTAGAGTATGTACTGTCCTCGCCTGAGCCCGGCATAGCCGTCAAGACCAGAGTTGGACGAACCAAAGACACTGGGATTGCGTGCATCAGGCGATCTTCAAGAATCGCGGCGCATTCGCGCCACTTCCCGCTTACGCCAATCGGCTCGCGCGCAAGGTGTTGGCGATCGAGCGTCGGCGATGTAAGATTCGCAAGCGAACTCGCATTTTCTAGCGCGGGTCGGCTCCGTGCACGACCATCATCGCCGCGTTGCGAGCTCGGTACCATCAGGGCATCTACAAAAAACTAGCCTCTACTCACAGCGTTGAGACCGCTGCCACGATTTCGCCTCTGGGCGATCGGCTAATTCATTCAGTGTCATGCAGCGATTCGCGTGAGGCATGGAATGCCCGACTTGACGCTCTGGAACAAGCTGACTCGCAAGGAGCAGAGAATTGTCATTAAGCTGTACGGCGGAGGTTCCACGCATGGCGACAGCCTGATCGAGACGGTCAACCTCACGCGGCTGGGTCTCGTCACTGAGAACGGTTTAACCTCGGCCGGCCTTGAGGCCTTCGTCGCTGCTTTCAAAGCGCAACGTGACGCGCGTCAGCGGGAGTTGCTGGCGTAAATCGCGCGACGCTACCAGAACGGCAAGCCGGCTGCGAGACGCTATGTTCGGTTAGGTGGGTCGGGTGCGCTGGTGCGCCGGACCCGGTGCCAAGCTAAAAGTGCTTGGCGGCTAGCAAGCCCAGCAGCACGGTGCCTGACACGGCAAATATCGCGATCAAGTTGAGCAAGTTTTCGCACGCGACGGAAACTGTCGTGGCATTGCCCGGTGACGAAGTCGGATTAGACTTCTTTTGCTTCGGCCTCTGGCGCTTTTACCGTTGTCGAGATTGCTCGAGATGGAGGAGCTCGGAACAGCAAACCCCTCCAATGTGTCATTCGGCCTGCATTGAAACAGATTCTACTACCTACCATTCGCCGGCTATTGCATTCTATTCTAGCTCCGCTGTACACCGCATCGTCGTTTCAAACGCTTGCGCATCGGAAGGCCCTTCCGGGTTTAAGCCGATGAAAAGTGGGTTCGCGTCCATTTGAGCCCGCCGATATCTTGGTCTGAGCATTCGCTAAAGCCGCGGCCACTCCCACCCTTGTCGAAGCTCGAGAGATCATAGCCGAATTCCACTTGATGATCCGGCGCGGAGCCGCCGCCGAGCTATCGTCATGGATCGAGCGCGCTCGTGCCAGTCTCATCTGCTCATTCGCTCGTGGCGTTACGATTGATGAAGCGGCAGTTCGGGCGGCAATCACTTTGCCTTGGTCTAACGGGCAGACCGAGGGGCAGATCATCCGCCTCAAACTCGTTAGACGGCAAATGTACGGCCGCGGCAAAATCGATCTGCTTCAGGCCAGACTAATCGGCGCAGAATAGAATGGTGCTGCATCAAAGCCGCGTCAGAGCAGACGAGAGCCAAATTTGAACGCCGATTGACAGGAAGTCGGCTAGTACAATCAGAAGATTTAAGGGCGCTGGCGAGCTTTCCACCAAGACGCGGCTCCATGATCTCGACGGGTAGTGTCCCCTGTCAGCCAGCCGCACGCGCCCTCAAACAGAACTTGAAGCGGGTCGGGCTGTGAAGTCAGATCGAATAGCGCGCGGTATTCGACGACTCGAATGGCCAACCAGCGGACGTCGGCAAGTGGTACGTCAACACAGATGGAATCGATCGCATTGCGCCGTCCTGTTCGGACTCTTTGCTAAAGCTTTCGAGGTGTTGTTGCAGATCCTCCGACTTCTGCTGATCGTGCCCCGCGGGCGACTAGACCGTTTGCCGACAGGAGGGGCAGTGATAGCGACAGCGGCATGGCCACATGACAGCGGACTCTCGCGCGAGTGCAGCGTGAGCAAAGTGCACGGCCAGATCGCCAAAGGTGCCGGACTTCCGAGCCTGCAAACGGGGTAAAGAACAAGCACGCTTTGAGGGCCACCGGCGGGCGACGGTGACAGTTGAGGCCCTGGCTCGATCTCACACAATCTAGGGCTACTGTTCAAACGCCGTTTTCGACCACGAATTGCGCCGGCTTGCCGTGACTGCCCTCAACCAAGCCCCTCCCCACCAACAGCTCGCGGGTATCGCGCACCAGCGCAGGGCTGCCGCAAATCATGACGCGGTCATGCTGCGGCTCGACTTCCGGCAGTTCGAGATCCGAGAACAACTTGCCTGACGCGATCAGGTCGGTGATCCGGCCGCGGTTGCGGAAAGGATCGCGGGTAACGGTCGGATAGTAGATCAGCTGGTAGCGCACGAAATCCCCGAGCAGCTCGTCGCTCGGTAGCTTCTCGGTGATCATTTCGCCATAGGCAAGCTCGGCAACGCGGCGGCAGCCGTGCAGCAGCACGACATTTCCGAATCGCAGATAGGTTTCAGGATCCTTGATCACGCTCAGAAACGGAGCAAGACCAGCGCCGGTGCCAATCAGATAGAGATTGCGCCCATCCTCGAGATTGTCGATGACTAGCGTCCCGGTCGCCTTGCGGCTCACGGTGATCTTGTCACCTTCCTTCAAATGCTGCAGACGCGAGGTTAAGGGATCGTTCGGCTCCCTGGTCGAGAAGAATTCCAGCCGGTCCTCGTAATGGGCGCTGGCGAGGCCGTAGGCACGCAGCAGCGGCTTTTCGTAGACCTTGAGCCCGATCATAGTGAATTCGCCGCTGCGGAAGCGGAACGATGGATTCCGCGTGGTGGTGAAGCTGAAGAGATTGTCGGTCCAGTGATGGACGCTCAGCACGCTTTCCTGGCTGAAGTTGCTCATCTCACCGCTCCCGCGAAGGTTAGAGTGTGATCCGGGCACCTGTTTTCCGCAAACATCATGGTCAAGGCGCCAAACGCAACGAGCGCGTTCGCTTTAAGCGAACGCAAAGGCAAGCAGGCTCGAGCAGAGCACCACCAGACCGACCACAGTCAGTGTCAGGAAGCTGTCGGAGACAATGTCACGATTGCGCATGAAACACCCACGATTGCTCCTAGGAGCGAGGGCAGCAGTCCCGCCTTGGCTTAACGAGAGAACAGCCGGCCACCGCCTCAAACGCCTTCTGCCGCCAGCGCTCGTACTTAGGTCTCGGGAATGGGACACCGGTTAGAGGGATGCGGAGATCGTCGTGCCCACATCACCTCTATGGCCTTGGCGACATTAGACCTGCCCTTGCGTTCGTATCGTGCGTGTTTTGGGTTGAACCCGCAGTATTGCTTCGTTCTATCGGACATGGCGCGGGAAAGCGGCGAGATCTCGGGCGGCCACGATCGGCAGGGCTGCGTCATCCTACCGACGTCATCGATAGAGAAAGTCGTCGGCGCAGGCGGCCGTAACTTACGATGCGTTCGGCATCTCATTTTCGTCGAGAACTATCGATCTCATACCGCCCCACCGCAGGTTAGCGCACAAGCTGCCATCATGGCCGCTGAGCTGAATTCGGCGATCGATTAAAGGCATAGGTCAGTACGCAACGTACAGAACTATGCCCCCGCGTTTGCGGTGACAGAGGACAAGGGGGGTCGGCCCAGCTCTCGGCCCCGCCTTAGCCACCGAAATAATGAGTTCGGCCCCCCATGCCGCGCCGGACGTGGCGAATGTCAAGAATTTATCTTTTCTCAAATGTTTGCCGCGACCTTTCAGTACTGGCGGCAAGAGCCAGTCCTGCGGGGGTCCCAGATGAGGACATATCTGAGCTCGTATCTCTCAAAGCTATTCGCGGGGGATCTGGCGGCTTTCGGCGGCCCGGCGACTGATGAAGCGGTGGCAGGGCACATTCGCGCGGAGCAGATCTCCCTCGTGCTTGGTTATTCCCTGGGCATAATGCTAGCCAACGCCTGCAATGCGACGGTGCTTGCAATTGCCCTCTGGCACTCGCCCAACAGAAACTATGCCTTGATCTGGGCAGCTGCCGTGGTTTGCGGCGCGTTATCGATAGGCTTGAAGGCGCGTTTATCCCGACGGATTACGAAGCCGCAGTTCGTCTCCCGACAGGCCATGCATCGGCTGGTGCGAAATGCGCTCGTTCTTGGAACCGCCTGGGCGGTTGTTCCGGTAGCTTTCTTCGCCGACGCCTCGAATGGCGGCCAACTCGTGATCACATGTCTTTGCTCCGGGATGCTCGCGGGCGGAGCATTCGCCTTCGCTACGATTCCGGTGGCGGCCGTTGCATTCACGGCTCCGATTTTCGTGGGTACGGCAATCTGCCTCGGCAGAAACGGCGATTTCGTCTATCTGCTCGTCGCTATCCTCGTTGTGGCCTATGGCTTCGTGCTTCTGCGCGGCGTTTTCGCCCATTCTTTCGAATTCACGAAACGCACCATTGCTCAATTGGAAGCCGAACGGAGGGTCCGGCGGGATCCCCTGACCCAGTTGCCGAACCGTTTCGCCTTCAACGAAAGCCTCGAAGCTGCCCTCAACCGGTTGGCTCGCTCGGGCGAGGAATTCGCGGTTTTGCTCCTTGATCTCGATCGCTTTAAGGAAGTGAACGACAAATTCGGCCACCCCGCAGGAGATGAGTTTCTCATTCAGGCCGCGGCGAGACTGCAGCGATGCGCGCGTGAGACCGATACTGTCGCGCGGATCGGCGGGGACGAATTTGCGCTGACTATGACCAATCTGGCCAAAGTAGAAGACGCGTTGGAAATCGCCGAGCGCTTCGTCGGCGCTTTCGGCCAGCCATTCCTGATCGAAAGATGCGAGGTCGCGAGCACGACGAGCGTCGGAATCGTGTTGGCCCCACGCGACGGCAATACGCCTCATGAGCTCCTGAAAAATGCCGACCTTGCGCTCTATCGCGCAAAAAAAGCGGGGCCCGGAACGGTTCGCTTCTTTGAGGTCAGCGACGACAAATCAGCGCGCGATCGAAGGGCGCTGCAAAGGGATCTGGAGGAGGCGATCGGGAGAGACGAGCTTTTTCTCGTCTACCAACCGTTCTTTGATATTCGCGAAAACCGAGTAACCGGCTTTGAGGCCTTGCTGCGCTGGCAACACCCTGTCCGGGGAGTCATTTCGCCGGCTGAGTTCATTCCAATTGCCGAGGAAACCGGCTTGATCCACCCGATCGGTGAGTGGGTGGTCCGACGCGCCTGCTCAACGCTGTCGAACTGGCCCTCTGATCTCAGGGTCGCCGTGAACTTCTCTGCAGCTCAATTCCATAACACCAGCATCCTGCAAACAATCGTGCAGGCCCTGACGCAGGCCAAAGTCGCCCCTAGCCGGCTTGAAATCGAAATAACGGAGTCGATGCTGATCTCAAAGTACGGGCCGGCGTCATCGATTCTGAGTTCACTCCTGCAACTGGGGGTGACGGTGGCGCTAGACGATTTCGGAACGGGATTTTCGTCGCTGACCTATTTGCTAAAACTGCCTTACACCCGCATCAAAATCGATCAATCCTTTATACGGGACATGCTGACACGGCCGGATAGCGCGGCGATCGTAAAATCAATAATCACGCTAGCGCAGGATCTGCACATTGGCGTGGTCGCGGAAGGCGTCGAGACCACCGAGCAGCTCGAGTGTTTGCGCCAAACCAGCTGTGATGAAGTCCAAGGATATCTCATCGGTCGGCCGGTATCGGCCGACCGCATCTTCGCCCTGCTCGACCAAAATAAGCAATGGTCGACGCCTGCCGCTTGAAACGCCTTGGGCAAACCGACAGACCATGATGAAGCGCGATGCGGCGTGCGGCGCTCGCATTGCTAGCCGAATTAATCCCAGGACAGGAATGTGACCAACTTGCGATAGCACCCTAATGCACCAAGTTCGTCACATCGTCTTGTTGTCCAGCGTCAACGGTAAGGCCGATTTCGATCAACTAGGTCGAAGGTCTATCGGTAGGTACATCGGAGGCGCGAAGCCGCCGTTCCGCAGCACCAGGGCATCCCGCAAATAACGAACCACTTCCACGATGATAATTTGCGCGCCACTTTGCGTACGAATAGCCGTATCAACGTCTTCGACCAGCTTCATCCGCTGGCGTCGCGTGACTTCTCAACCTCGTCGAGTAGACTAAGCCGCACGTGAACTCGCTGCCCGAGCCGTAGCGCACCGAGATCGCTGCGCCCCCCATGAAGCTCCTGGAGGACGAGATCGGGACAGGCAATCTCATCGCCGTGGGGATCAGACCGTGATTATGAAGATGATAGGAACTCTGCCATCTTAGAAACCTATCTCGACCTTAGCTTCCGCTGTTCCACATCGATCCAGCGCCACGGCCGAAGCGACATCCATGCACTGACGACAGCTGGCTGAAATCTCCGGCGAGACCCAACAAGCTCTGCGGAAAATGAACGGAGCCGCTCAACGAGGACCTAACATTTAGGAGCGCGATGCGTGCGACTGTCAAAATGGCCATCTGAACCAGAGGCCAGAAGGGCCGGCGGCGTCCTACTGGCTGACCTTCAGGTTCGGCAAATAAGCCCTGCCGCGACAATCGTTTCGTGCTCTATGAGCGCCTACCGCGACTGTTCGCCGAGCTCGCCTGGCGCGCGGCGACGGTTGCCATCAACGCCTATTGTACGATCTCGACCGCATCGAGCTTCTGCTCCTCGACCACCGCGGTCTTGAGCCGATCGCCGCTGGCGCCCCTTGCGCGGCAGTTCGGGTCCATTAATGGTTTTCCGTTCACGCACAGCTGACAGCACAATGCCGCAGCGAGCCGACTGCTTCAAATGAGCTTCTAGATCTGGATCGTTGACATCAATTGCCCACCACGTTCCGTCCAAGCATATCAAGGGTGAAGAGACGAGAATTTTATCTCCCTTGCCAGAACGCACGTCGTTAAGCTCAACTTTCACGATTTCCGCTCCCACCCAATTCAGATTTCAGTGTCGGCAACCTATCCCGAATGGCTCCAGATTTAGTTGGAAGAAAATGAAGACTTTTAGACATTTCCTCGGCAATTGCCCGGGGCACTGGGCCAGGCAAGGGGGTGTTCGGCTCGGCTGGTCGGCAATCGGACGCCGCCGTGTGTCGCGAAAATTAACCAAGAATTGTTTCTGTTACCCATAACACTTCCCTAAGACTTAAAGCTAAGCGAGACCAACTTTTGCTAGTGGCTCGCGAGCAATAGTCGCGCGGCAAACGCTGACGCTATCTATCCAATTTTATGGAACGCATGATGAGCGATCTTACGGACACCGCCCGCCATCCGCAGAACCCAATTGCCATTCCCGGCTTACGGAAGGATGACGTTGTTCGCGGAATATACTGCATGATCGCCGCGAGCGTGATGTTCGCACTATCGAGCGCACTATCGAAATGGCAAGCCGCTCTCTATCCAGTTGGCGAGGTTATGTTCTTTCGCTCCGTTTCTGCGTTCGTTCTCTGCGCCGCATTGATCCTCCCGGCAACGGGCATGTCAGTCTTTAAGACTCGGCGGCCCCGCGCCCACCTTGCGCGCGGGCTGTCGCAGTCGATCTCGCAGACGTTCACTGTCATCGCCGTTAGTCTGATGCCGCTTGCAGGAGCGATCGCAATCAATTTTTCTGCATCGTTGTGGGCGGCCTTGCTGTCGTTTATCTGGCTTAAGGAGCGTGCCGGAATCGCGCGTTGGAGTGCGCTGGTAACGGGATTCGTCGGGGTTCTCGTTGTGGTAAATCCAGGTGCAGATTCGCTGCAGATTGGCGCATTGTTTGCGCTGGCAAACGCGGTTATGTATGGCAGCGTCACGGTTGCCGTTCGCGGAATGACCGCAACTGAGTCTGCGAAGACGCTGTTGATGTGGCAGATGCTTACGGTGACCTTCTTTCACTCCTTCTTGCTGCTGTTTGGATTCCGGATGCCCGCCCCGGCTGACGCAATCATGTTGACCCTGAGCGGTCTTACAAACGCCGCGGCACAATATTTTTGGACGCAAGCGCTTCACCTAGCCCCGGCCGCCGCCGTCTCACCATTCTATTACCTGACGCTCGTCTGGGCACTTGCGATCGGATTTTTCGTTTGGGGCGACGTACCGACGCTTTGGCTTCTGATCGGGTCCGGCATTGTTGTTGCATCGGGCCTGTTCCTGCTCGTGCACGAGGCTCGGCGGCCAACCAAGAAGCCGATCTCCAGTGAACAAACTGGAGAATACGGTCTTCAGAAAGTCGCTGGCTAAGCTGGTCCCAAGCTCTAGGCGACAAATTTGCGCCCGAGCGACCATTTGGCAATCATTTCAGGAACTTTCGCTATTGGAACAGGCGGACTGAACAGATAGCCTTGCCCTTCGTCGCAATCGAGCGCCGCGAGAAATTCGTACTGTCCGACGGTTTCGACGCCTTCTGCCAACGTCGTCATTCCCAGAGCGCGAGCAATACTCACCACGGCTTGCACAATCACAACGTGCTCGGTGCCTTCGGCAAGGTCAGAAACAAACGACCTATCTATCTTGATTTTGTCGAATGGGAAGCTGCGCAGATAACTGAGAGAGGAATACCCGGTACCGAAATCGTCCAGGGAAATACGGACGCCGAGTTGCTTCAACTGACGCAGGGTAGATAGGGTGGATTCATTATTGGTCATGAATACTCCCTCGGTAATTTCAAGCTCAAGGCGATGCGGCTGAAGTCCGGTTTCCGCAAGGGCGTGTCTCACGACCTCGGAGAGATTGGAAGCCGCAAACTGAATCGGAGAAAGATTGACCGCAATCTTAAGATCGTTCGGCCAATGCGCGGCGCAACGGCACGCCTCTCTCAGAGCCCATTCGCCAAGAGGTTGAATGAGTCCAGTATCCTCCGCTACCGCGATGAATGTTGCCGGCGGTATCATGCCATTGACCGGATGGCGCCATCGCGCCAGGGCTTCGAATCCGGTTATGATGTTGCTCCGCAAATTGAGGATGGGCTGATAGTATAATTCCATCTCATTTTGCTCGATCGCCTCTCGCAGATCGATCTCAAGCCGCCGTCGTTGCCTAAGCTCCCTGTTCATTGCAGCATGATAGAATTTATAGCTGCCCCGACCTTGGGCTTTGACCGCGTATAGTGCCAGATCGGCGGCAATTAGAAGGTCGTCGCAATTTACTCCATCGCACGGTCCAACGGCGATGCCGATACTGATTCCAGAACGGATTCGGTGGCCGCCAATCTCAAAGGGCTTCTGTGCTGCCTCGATCATCCTATTCGCCAGGGCCTCGAGCGCTGGTCGAGACTCAACCGTCGCCACAACAACTGCGAATTCATCGCCACCGAGGCGTGCCAGCACTTCATTTGCACCGAGCGTACTCTTTAGGCGCCGGGCCATCTCCTGAAGGAGCAAGTCGCCGGTCTGATGGCCGAGCGTATCGTTGATAGCTTTAAAACGATCGAGATCAAGAAACAGGACGGCGAATTCCGCCGGTGGCTGCCCGTTGTCTACTGCCGATGGTTGCCGGCGGCTCATCTGGTCGAGCATAGAGCGGAACATCCGCCGGTTTGGGAGACCGGTGAGTGAATCCTCGGAACTAAGGCGGACTGCATCTGCTTCAGCGCGCGATCTTTTTGTGACGTCAGTGAAGGTTTGAACGAATCCACCATCGGGAAGACTTTCCCTGCGAATCTCGATGATTGATCCATCCGGCATCGTTCGTTCGCTAACGCCGAGTTCTCCTGCGACAAGATCTGCCAAGATCCGAACAGACACCGCGGTCAATCTGCCCGTCGGTGTCTCGTATTCGGCGAGTTGATCGACTCTTGGTGGGTTCTGTATGAACTCTACGGGCAAATCGAGCAACTCGCCGCAGCGACGATTGATAATCGGAATCTGCTGGTCATAGGTAACCAGCATAATTCCTTGGTTCATATACTCGAGCGTAAGGTCAAGCTGATTCGCTTTTTGTCTTGCCTTCGCGTCTATCCGTAGAAGCTGCTCAAGAGCAATGAGAACCAGCAAAGTAAGTACGGTGCCCACCAACGAATTCAACTTGAGCGCGTTCCGAGAGCTTTCCAAGATCTGGCTTTTGCTCAAGCTAACGCTGACCCACAATGGATAGCCCTTGACCTTGCGGACAGTAATGAAACGCGTCTCGTTGTTGGCAGGATCAATGCTCTCAAATGTAGTTTCGACCCCGGCTCGCATTTGGTCGAGCAGTTCTGTTCCGCTAAGATCGTCTCCAAGTGCGTAACCGACCGCGCTCCCGCCACTCGAACGAACCACGCCATCACTTCCGATCAGGGCGATCGCCGCCGCCGATCCAAAATTGATATTGTTGTAGAATTTCGTCAAATGGTCTGGATTGAGCGAGGCCACGACGACGCCGCCGAACGTCTGGTCACTGTTCACGAAGCGCCGCGTGAATTGCACGGACCATTTTCCGCTGACACGGCCAACCACCGGCTTGCTGATAAAAAGCTGATCCGCGATGTTGTTCAAATGAAACTTAAAGTGCTCTCGATCGCTCAGATCCAGGGCAGGCGCGGGTTGAGGACCGCTGTTCGACGCGCGCATAATTCCCTTGTCATCAATAATGGCGACTTGGACGATAATGTCGCTCAGCACGTCGGTCGTGTTGGCAATAGCGCTGAAACTAACCGAATTTTTCCGGGTCTCAATGCTCCGTCGCAAGTATAGGAGCGCCTTATCAATTTCTCCGATTGATCGAAGAACATTCTCTTCGAATACCAGCGCAAAGTTATGAGCGTCCCGATGCGCCTCTCTTTGATCCCCCCGAACATCGCCGAAGTATTTTACAGCAACTCCTGCCCACACCATGGTGATGATCACCAGGCCGAAAATTGCCGAGCTTCGACGCTCAGCAATCAGCTTTGGCAGCTCTAGGATTTGTAAATTCATGCCGAAAACAGGCCCCCTATCGGCAGGGCTTACTCGTCGGATATTTCGGGCGACTTAACTTCATTGATCGGCCACCGGAGCGTGGAAGGTTAACCTTAATAGATGAGTCACCACTCTTCCGAGTTGACGCTGAGAAAAATAACCGATTATTAACTCGCGATAAAAAGATCTTCTTTCGGAGTTCATATGTCGGGTTGCGATACGGTTGTTTCGAAAGAAGACACATTAACCAACACTCAAATAACGGCTTGTCCGCAATCCTTTGGCAACAAAGCTGTTGACGGACGATCAATCCAAATTGCGGTGCCTGTCACTCCTCGAGCCAAGGAGATCGCGCCAGAAAAGGTCCTGCAAGCCTTCAATACCTGGGCTTTTAAGCGTGAGCAACCTGACAACTCTGTTGCAATGTTGCAGAGCATTTCGAAATCAATTGCGGTCAGAAATCCTGTTCCGTTTGTGCTCTATTGGGGCAAAGGTCCGCGGTCCAACATCGACAAGCCAGACTTCGAATGTCTGAACTATTTGGCTGCCTTCACCCACCGAATCAGTAAAACATACGCGCCCGGGGCGGCACTAAGATTGATTTTCACCGATACCCATGCGGAATTGAACGGACATTCATCACAGAACATACGCCAATATTTTGATGAGGTTGCGGATGGCGCCCGCGAACGCGGTTTCGAGAGCTGTTGGTTGGGTGACCTCACAAAGGCCGCGGAAGCGGATAACACAAGTCCTTTAATCGATGGAATCGTACCGGAGCCGACGTTCCAGCGGCTGCTTGCTAGCGCGATGAAATGGTATCGTGGAAATGGAAGTTGTGAAGAGGGCGCATTAGAATATTACCGGATGAACATGGTCGAAAAACGTGCGGTCGAACGCGCATTTCCTGACTCAATTTTCATCACCTTCAATGGAAGCGAATTTCGAGAGCTTTTTCCCCAAAGCCTTCCAATCTTCTACATGTATTCGCTTCGCAAAGGGATCAGCATCAAACCTTGGTTTCTCTTCCCAGATACGGCCGCCTGCGAACAGCGAGCAAGTTAGTCTCGCGTATTGGAAAGGCCGCGCTAGTGGATGAAATTCCTTCACGCCGCATGAGCCCCGAAGCGCAACAACAGCGGCCGCCTGATCTAGCCTCGCTCCGCGAACGTCGATAACGCGTGGGAATTTCGAGGCTCGTGTAGGAAGTCAAGCGACCATCATCGACCAAGACACGCGGCTCAGATCTGGTCGCGGGTGCGCCCATCGAATCGCGACCGCCCTTGCCATCTCGCGTGCGCACTATTTGCCCTTGGCACTTTGCGGCGTTTGCGCAGCCGGTGTTGCTCGCGCCGCGTAGGCCGGCTCCGAAGCGATAACGACACAGACAATCATCATCAACCCGACTTTGATCGAAAGCTCCCTCCTGCGCTGTGGCATAATTGCGCGAATCCACGTGGCGCGGCGTGCGGGTGACTGTCGTGTCCACGATCGCGAGCCAGACGCCAATGATAGCCGACGAACTTCGACGGCAGGCGGACGAATTTATCGACCTGGCACAGTCGAAGCTGAAGCTGGGTCGCAATCTGTCCGATCCGTTAGACCCACGTCAGAACGAGCGCCGGGCTCGAAAATCGGAGTGCCAGAGAGACTCTGAACGCCCCGCGGAATCCGCCGCTCCCATCCGCATTTCTAGGAACGCAACGCCTAACCGGCCGGCACCAATACCCGTCACCACAGTTCGCTGACCTGGGTTAATCCCCGGCTGGGCTGTGGCCTTTGGACCCCTCTAAAATGCACCTTTTGTAAAGTCTGTGAACGAGGCCGCCGGGACCGTTAGCAAGGACGCACCCATGGGGCCATGCCAGCTTTCGCAGCTCTGGTTGGTGGTTGCATGGAGATTGGCGCCGTCGATGAAGAGCGCGACCTTGTTCGGGGCTATCATTCGGGCACGAACCTGACATTGGATCTACGCGGCAACGGAATGATCGTTACGCAGCAGAGAGTGTTGCCGCCCGAACCCGACTTCCCTGCCACGATCGCGCTCGATCAAAGTCTCCAGCAACTCGCGGCGATCGGTTTCTGTCATCCTGCAGTCTGCCATGCAGCGATCATCAGAGACGCAAGAATAAGCAACAGGATCGCGTAAAGCAGAAGTTGAGAGATCAAGTCACCATCGCGCTCGAACATTATATCTCCCATCCGCGCTGCCCCTGTTAGGCTTGGCCGGCACACTGACTTTGCCAGCTCTTTGGGCGCTTTTGCTCGACCAACACTGTACGAAACGAACGAACAATCTCCTTTCTTACCTGGGTGTATCGTCTCGGCTTCACATTTGCGTCGTGTCGGCTTCACATTGGAGCGCTTTGTTTAATCGATTAATGCAACGAGACGCACGTTCGCACCTAATCCTCCATTTGGCCGGCTTCTCCAGTGTATTTCAGCACCTCCGGCCGAAGACGATGACTGCAGTCCGGGCCATGTCTAGATCCGCTGCGGGTACTGTCCAGACGTTGGGGAGTGGGCTCGCCGCGAGCGAAGCTGATCTCTCAAGACGCGCGCGTGGGACTCACTTCCGGGGCTCCACGACTGTTTTTGTTGATCCATCCGGCGCTGCCTGCATCCCCGGTGGGCTTTGGCCTTGCGGACTTTCCGGCGGCGCGCCACCTGATTTCGTGTCGACCGGTCCGCTCCAACCTTGTGGCTGCAATTGACCTTTTTCTTCGGGAGCCGAGCGTCCGGTTGCCGAGTTCAAATCTCTCTTCGAATCGGCCTGTGCCGTTGCGACTCCGCACGACAACGCCCAGCAAATCGTCGCTATCAGAATAAGCCGCACTGCGATCTCCGCTTGGCTAAAGTACCAAACAGACCGGGCCATCTTCAGTTCCCAATTGCAATGCGGGATCGGAAACAGACGGCAAAGGATGCCGGCGTTAGGTCAAAAGCGCTGTCTGGCGACCACCGAACCGCCGCGGTGGCTCCGGTCTGGTCGGCAGTTCACGTATTCGGACCTTTGCTCACCGCGTGAATGCTAGGAACAGGCACGATCGGTTCACGTTGTGCGTTCCGAGCATCAGGCGCTGGTGCCGAGGTCGCGGCCAATATGCGCCCTCGATGGGTATGCCGATGGCGCGGCCCCTCAATCAGAACAGAGGAGGTTACGCCATGGACGGATTTCGTATTTCCCGGCGGCAATCGCTTGCCGGTCTGTCGGTCGCCGGGCTCTCCGGACTGCTACTGCCCTCTGCCTATGCGCAGAAGAAGCGCGAGACGACGGGCGTGGGGATCGGCCCGAAAGGGTCAGCCATCGAGGATGAGGACATTTTTACCTTCGCTCTGAACCTGGAGTATATGGAAGCTGAGTTCTATCTGCGCGCCACCACTGGCAAGGGTATCAGCGACGCCGATGCCGGCGCGGACGCCGGCAGGGTGGTCGGGGGACACGAGGCCCAGTTCAAGGAGAAGGCGATTCGCGAGTTCGTCGAAGAGATTGCGGGGAATGAGCTGGCCCACGTTCGGTTCTACCGCAAGACGCTTGGCCGGAGCGCTATTTCACGACCGGCGATCGACTTCGATGCGGGCTTCAAGGCCGCCGCTCAGGCTGCGGGATTGCCTGCCGATTTTGATCCGTTTGCCGATGACATGTCGGTTCTGCTCGGGGGCATGCTGTTTGAAGACGTCGGCGTGACAGCCTATGCGGGTGCGGCTCCGCTGCTGAAGAAAAAGGAATTCGTGGAAGCAGCGGCCGGCATCCTCGCCGTCGAGGCTTACCATATGGGAATGGCCCGCTCCCAGCTGTACACGATGGGCGAGAAGGCCTGGGATGCCGCCAACGCAATATCGGATGCACGGGACAAGATCGATGGGACCCCCGAAAAAGAAGACGAGGGGATTAGGATCGACGGCAAAGCCAACTTTGTGCCTTCAACGCCAGACGCGATTGCCTTCCGGCGGACGCCGCAAGAGGTTCTGCATATCGTCTACCTGACCGATCAGACCGGCGTTAATAAGGGTGGGTTCTACCCCAATGGGATGAATGGAGCTCTCAGGACCACGTGAGATCTCTCCTGTTGTACTTCGGATCGGCCTTCGCAATGAGGCGAGGCCGGGACCATTGAGTTCGGCGGGCCGCGATGTTGCACTGCGTGTTCCCACATCGACAACCTCCACCCCAATGTACAAATCGGGGAGGGACTGCCGATGACGTCGCCTCCAGCCAATGCGGAGAGGTTCCGTAAGGCAGCTGAGGAGTGCCGTGAGCTGGCGGAGGAGGCGACGAGTCCGCTGGATAAGGAGGCTTGGTTGCGGCTTGCCGAGGATTGGCTGAAGCTTGCGCAACAGGCGGAACAGGGCAACGGGTTTGGGCGGCGATGATCTCCCGTCCGTCAAGCCTATCGTCAGGTGAAATCGCAATGACGGTCAAGGAGCTCATAGCTCGACTGCAGGCGCTTCCCAACCAGGATGCACTTGTAATCATTGCAAGCTTCAATGCAAACGAGTGGCTGATAGCCACTGGCGTCGTTGAGCGCCGTATATCCCCGTCACCTGCAAACCCGGATTTTGCCGTACCAGGCAACGATCCTGGCGTGGAAATCATTTAGCGGCGGCCAGGCTCTTGGACCGGCGGGTCGGCTCGGTTCGTCGACAGGCTCGGACAATGGCGCCTGTTGCGGCTGAAGCCGAACCTGCTTGGATAAGCTCGTATTGCCCGGCGGTGGAACCAGGTCCAAGGTGATTGGTTCTACTGCGAGGGTGGTGGCCTATGTGGGACTTCGATCTTTTCTCCAAACGAGAATGGTTGCTGATGGGCGTCGCCATTCTGTTGATGCTTGTCGCGAGTCTCTACGGGACATTTTGGCTTCTCGACTACTACCTCGGCAGCGCTGCTCTGGGGTAAGGAACGTCCCGGTTCTGCGAGCCGTGTTTGCGATCAGGACTTGCCATTTACCAACCAAACCCATTTTAACAAACAATTGTCATTCTGTTCGAAAGCAACGCAATTACTGCGCAGCAGCGAACCGACGCGATGGGCCAGACGCAGAAGTGCCTAGTTGGTTTCTTGACCTAGTTGCCTAGACGCCAAACGCGCATGCTCAATGAACACCTGAACCACCGAGCTCAGAGTACGGTGTTTGAGTGTAACGATTGAGACGTTTCGTCCTTTGATCCCAAGATCAATCGGGAGTGCCTTTAGCCCCCATCGCTTGGCATTAAACTGAAACATTGAATTGGGCATGATCGTGATAAAGCCGGCATTGGCAACCAACTGTGTTCGTAAGTGCATCGACAATGACGCTACTCTTTCCTGCGGGACCGGAACGCCTTGCTTCGCAAAAGCGGCAGAGATCAAATCGCTAATGATGTTGTTCGGCGGCATGTGAATCCACTGTTCATTCGCCAAATCTCCCAAAGAGACTTTACGGGCGCGCGCCCAGGGGTTCTGAGCACCCACAACGACATAATACCGCTCTTCGTAGAGAGGCTCTGTACTAAGATCATCGTGAGGGATCGGCTCGGAAACCCGTCCGATGATTAGGTCAACATTGCGTTCTCGAAGCTCTCTGAATTCAGCCGTTGCGTGCTGCGCGTAGTCCGCATGAACCGTGATCTTCGGATACCGCTGCGCCAGTTTTTCGATAATTGCCGGCAATAACCCAGCCATGAACGATTCCGCGCATCCAACCCTGACATTGCCGCTAGTTGGGTCAGCCAAAAATTCGATGTCGCGGACGCCCTGCTTGAGTTCGTCAAATACGGTGGATGCGCGCTTGAGCAGCGCGTCAGCGTAATGCGTCGGCTCGCTTCCGCGCGGGCTACGGTCTAACAGCCGGACACGCAATAAGAGTTCGAGATTGGCAATGGCATCCGAGACTGCTGGCTGGGTCATTGCGAGCTCACGAGCAGCCTTTGCCATGCCGCCGCATTTCACCACGGTCGAAAGGATGTAGAGGTCCCGCACCCGCAGGCGGCGCCCGAGACGGCTTTCCCATTCCATCGTCACGCCAGCCATAGCTGCCACCTATAAGGCTAGGGGCAGAAACCGGGTTCTCCTTATAGCCCACCGACGTACGATCGCAATGACGAATTCACTGGCGCAGTACACCGAGGCCAATCGAACACGGGGTACCACAATGATTGCGCGTCGAGCGTTTCTCAGCCTATCCGCGGCCGCTTTTATTGAGACTGTGTCCGGTCCGGGATGGTCGCAATCTTATCCAGCTCGCCCGGTTCGTATCATTGTGCCGTACGCGCCAGGAGGTCCGAACGACGCTGTCGCCCGCATCATCGCCGCAAAGCTATCCGAACGTTGGGCGCAAGCGTTCTATGTCGAAAACATTCCTGCTGGTGCAGGCAATGTCGGCACTGCCGTGGCGGCACGCGCGCCAGCCGACGGTTACTCGGTCGTCATCGTAACGTCGAGCTTCTGGCTCAACCCGAGCTTCTACGCCAAGCTTCGGTACGATCCAGTGAAGGATTTCGCGCCTGTCACCGTCATTGCGGCGGCGCCGCATGTCTTGATCGTGCATCCGTCCTTTCCAGCGAACAATCTCAAGGAATTCGTCGCCCTCGTGCGGGCGAATCCAGGCAAATACAGCTATGCCTCGGCAGGTACCGGCCAGTCGTCACACCTCGCTGGCGAACTATTCAAACTTGCTGCCGGTCTTGACCTTGTGCACGTCCCTTTCAATGGCGCATCACCTGCCATGATGTCGGTGGTAGGCGGCCACGTTCCGATTGCCTTCATCTCTTTGCCGGCCGCGGTCACTTTTATCAAAGAAGGCAAGCTGCGCGGACTGGCAATCACCAGCAATGCGAGGTCGAAACTGCTTCCCGAGGTTCCGACGATGGCGGAGGCCGGATATGAGGATCAAGAGTCGATCTTCATGCAAGGCGTCCTGTTCCCCGCGGGCACATCACAGGACATCGTCGCTCGCTGGTATCGCGAAATAGCAGATATCGTCGCATTGACCGAAGTCCGGGACCGGCTGACTTCATTGGGCCTCGAACCAGTCGTTAATACGCCGGCAAGCTTCGCCGCACAGATCCAATCGGAGGTAGCACGCTGGTCAAAAGTCATTCGCGACGCGCGCATCAAGCCGGTGGACTAATCCAGTTCAACAACCCTGTCGATGGGCAATGAGCCTGCAAGGGAGACGCTGACATGCAGCAAGCGGTGAGAGATAGCAGCCGAATCTACGAAGTCGAACGCCGATCCTATTACGCGGCGAGACCCGGATTCCGGATCGCCGAAATGCAGATCAGCCCAACACAATGCGTGCCTTGGCACCATCACAACGAAGTACAAGACACCTTCTATGTAATTAGTGGAAAAATCCGCGTCACGACACGCGATCCGGACGAGGAGGTATGTCTTAGCGTTGGCCAAACTTACGCTGTACGCCCTGGTCGACCGCACCGAGTCACGAATGCTGGCGACAGCTCCGCTGTGTTTCTAGTTCTGCAGGGGCTCGGCGACTATGACTTTGTCGGACTTTCCTGATCAGCAGGACATAGCAGACCGCGGTACCGAGGTCCGAATCGGGTCATTTTCGACCAGATTCAGCGGGTCTTACCTGTGAGACGCCAACCTAGTTGAAAGCGACCGTCGCGGTAGTTGCCATGTGGCTGGCGTTAGCGCTGGCGTCAGTGATCTTTCGATGACGGACCGGCGGCTCCTAAGCTTTCAAAGGTACTTTGGGCCTGCCCTCGCCACGCGGGTACGCGGGACCGCCCGCTTTGCGGATATTTCGCGGCGGCGTTTTGGGCCTTTGGTTTCTCGCAAAAACGGGCTTTCCCGGGCTATAAACCGCCCTTCAGGCAGCAAATAATGGATGCACTGGCGAGCAAGCCGGCCGTGGAAACATGGCCGATTGAGCGTTTACGGCCCTATGAGCGCAATTCGCGCCGGCATCCGGCCGAGCAGATCGCGCAAATCGCCGCGTCAATCCGGCAATGGGGCTGGACCATGCCGATCCTCGCGGCCGATGACGGCATGGTTCTCGCCGGTCATGGGCGCCTCGCCGCCGGCAAGCTGCTTACCGAGGTCCCGTCATCGTGGCGCGCGGATGGACCGATCAGCAAAAGCGCGCTTATGTCATCGCCGATAATCGGCTGACCGATGCGAGCGATTGGGATGACGAGATGCTGCGGCTCGGATTGGCCGATCTCGTGGAGGGCGGTTTCGAGATCGCGCTGACCGGCATAACCGAGGACGAACTATCGCGGCTGTCCGTAGGGGTCGGCGAGTTGGAGCAGATGCCCGAATTGCCGGACGGCGATCGGTCGCCATTCCGCGACATGACGTTCATTCTGTACGGGGAGCAATTCGGGATCGTCGAGCGCGCTATAGCCAGGGCGACCAAGCCGCGCGAGGCGAGCAATCCCAATCGATCGCCACAGGGCAACGCGCTGGTGGCGATCTGCGCCGACTATCTAGCGCGCATCAATTGACATCAATTGGTGCGGCTTACTCGATCTCCGCTATGCCCCGTACCGACCAGCTATCGCGGCCATCCGTTATGTCATGCTGCCGGGCATGAAGCAGCGGATGTCGATCCGTACTGGAGCACCCATCGGGCTCACGTAGACCGGCCACACCATCGTACGGCCAACTCGGTTCGGTTCTTTGATCACGGCGTCGTCCGGAACGTCCCACCATTGGCCTTCGATGCGGACGCGATAATGCCCGCCTTTTGTTTCCCAATCGACGTCTGCCAACGCGGTCCCGTCAGCGTCGGAACAACAGGGGCCTTTGCCTGAGCGGAGGCTGTCGAACCAGGGTTTGAGGGGAGAGTTTGCATATCGGCCCTCGAGATCCCGGGCGGCCGCTTTGTGAAGTGTTAGAGTGGGGCTGGCGAGAACGAGTGGCAAGATAGAGGCGACAAAAATCATCCAGTCTCGTATTCCTGATTCTTCAGGCGCGATCATCGCATTAATGCCTCTCGAAAATGCCGAAGAGGATGACGGCAGCACCAACGAGCCGCCATCAAGTTCGACGTTTGTCCTTTGCAAATTCCCTTTGCAAAACTGATGCCAAAGCAAGGATGAAGCCTGGCGTTGAGTAAAGCGAGCGACTTATGGGCGCCACTGCCGCAAGCAATGGTGACGACTGGGAAAAACCTAAGAGCCGCCCCGGAGGGAGCGGCTCTCTTTCTAAGATTGGCTGGAATATTGCTGGCCTCACGGCTTCATAGAGCCCTGCACACTGGTGTAGACGGCATAGAGCGACGTCGAGCCGCAGATGTACAGCCGGTTTCGTTGCTGACCGCCGAAGCAAAGATTGGCAACAGTTTCGGGTATATGGATCTTGCCGAGCAGTTCGCCGGCGGGAGTATAGCAACGCACGCCGTCCTCGTTCGGATCGCCCCAGCCCACCGAGCACCAGACGCGTCCGTCAGTATCCGTGCGCAGCCCGTCTGTGATGCTGGGCTTCGGCATGTCCGCAAAGACCTTGCTATTCGACGCCTTTCCGGCCGCGACATCGAGATCGAACACCCGGATATGCGAGGGATTATTCGGCCCGTCGGTGAAGCCGGTGTCGATGACATACAGCTTCTTCTCGTCAGGCGAGAGGGCAATGCCGTTGGGCTCAACGAAGTCATCGACGACGACCTTGATGTCTCCGGATTTCGGATCCACCCGGTAGACGTTATGCTTTTCCTGCTCGGGCTCGGCCTTGACGCCCTCGTAATAACCGCCGATGCCGTAGATTGGATCGGTGAACCAGATCGAACCGTCGGACGTGACAACCGCGTCGTTCGGCGAGTTCAATCTCTTGCCGTTATACTTATCAGCGATGATCGTGATCGATCCATCGAGTTCGGTCCGGGTGACCCGCCGTCCGCTATGTTCGCAAGTGATCAGCCGTCCTTCCCGATCGATGGTGTTGCCGTTCGAATTCATCGAAGGCTGACGATAGACGCTAACGTGACCGTCGTCCTCGGAAAACCGCATGATGCGGTTGTTGGGAATGTCGCTGAAGAGCACGTAACGCCCGGCCGCGAAGTAGACCGGGCCCTCGGCCCAGCGGAACCCGGTTGCGACGCGCTCAACCGCCATAGTGCCGGCGAAGGCCGGGAAATCGGGGGGCCCGAACGATGGTGGCCCTTTCTTGGCAGATTCCAGATGGGAGTCCGGATAGCGGCCGCCGGGCAGCGGCCCCAAGGGCAACGGCTCGCTCGCCGGTGTTGGAGCGCCCGTTTGGCCCAACGGCGTCACGGTCGCCGCAGAGGCCGCTTTGAGGCTCGACGCCGTCGCGGCCAACGCCGCAGCACCTTTGATGATGTTGCGGCGGTTGAGTTGCCTGTAGGGAAAGGTCATTGCACTTGCCATGGTTTTCTCCCATTTTTGTTGGGAGGAAACTATACCGCAATCCGGCATAAGGCGGGCGGTTCGGCAACAGAATCATCGGGCCGGGCGACGTCGCCAATGAGTTGATCTTTAGCGCATGCACCACGGCCTCGCTGTCACCGGCTCTGCGTGGAGCTATCGACGATGGGACAGGCTAAAGAAATCCGCGTTGCGCCGATTGCGAAGAAAGACGCGGACGCGCTGATCATTCGGCTTCACTACAGCCACAAGACCGTCAACAATGCCTTCCTCGCGCTCGGCGTCTTTTTGAATGGCCGGCTCGAAGGCGCGATGACGTTCGGCCCCTCGATGGACAAGAGCAATATTCTCGGACTTGTGCGCGATACCGCATGGAATGGCTTTCTCGAATTGAACCGGTTGGCGTTCTCCGAGGCATTGCCGCGCAATTCCGAAAGCCGCGCACTCTCGATCGCGCTGCGGATGATCCGGAAGCATTATCCGCATATCGAGTGGGTGATCTCGTTCGCCGATTGATGTCAGTGCGGCGACGGGACGATCTATCGCGCGGCCGGCTTCGTGCTGACCGGGATCAAGCTGAACAAGAGCTTGCCGCGACTGCCCGACGGTTCGGTCACGCACAAGATGACGCAAGTGACCGGAAAGAACCGCGCGGAGCATTTCGCGAAGACCGGCGGTTCATGGTCGGGCCAGGGCGTGCCGCTCGACGGCTACCAGATGCGATATATCTATTTTCTCAATCCGTCCGCGCGTGCGCGGCTCGCCTCCAAAGAAATCCCATATGCGGAGATCGAGCGCCGCGGCGCCGGCATGTATCGCGGTATTGCGCGTGGTAAGCAGGCGATGGCCGATTACCAATCGGAACAGCGGCGCGGCAGCGGCAACCACCACGCTCCACTTTGAGCCGACACATATTGGAGGCGCGCTTGCTGTTTGTTCCGGTTTTAGGAACCCCGCTGCGAGACTTCGTATTATCCTCAAGTGGGAGGATCAGCATCCTCAAGTGGGAGGATCAGCAATGGCGAAAAAGGCGAAAAAGCAGACCGCCCGAAGCCGCAAGCAAGTCCGGCGCCTCGTGCGCGATCCGGCGAAGAAGGCGCGTCGTTCGGCCGGCGCTGTAAAGCGTGCGGCCAAATACTCGGCCGGAGCTGCAACTGGAGCTGTAAAGCGTGCGGCCAAGAAAGCGGCTGGCGCCGTAAAGCGTGCGGCCAGCTACTCGGCTGAAGCTTCAAAACGTGCAGCCAAGAAAGCGGCCGGCGCCGTAAAGCGTACCGCCAGGAAAGTAGAGACAAGCCTAGAAGGTTGAACCAGGGCTTTGACTCATCAACCAAGCTTGTGATTTGCCGATGCCAACGCCCAAAGCTGGGCGACATTGGCACGCAAGCCATGTCAGCTTGTGGTCCAGGCCGTGTGAAAATCCGGCAACTTGGGGAGCTCCGCCGCCGAGCTTCTAATTCGGTGGAATCGACCTCCTGTCATCTCGGTGGCAACCAGGAGCTTCATGCAGGCGCCGATTTGGTCGCGCAGAGGCCGGCCTCACGCCTGCATCGCCTCCAGCAATCCGCCTACCTCCACGAGCATCATCACGCGCTTCATGTTGTAGGCGAGCACGTTGAGCGCCATCTCGGCGGCCACCTTTGGCAGCTTTTTCGCGAGAAAGTGTGTTGCTCCCATCCAACACTTCATCGTGCCGAACGGATGCTCCGCTGTCTGACGGCGGACACCCATTGCATTGGGGTTGTGGTCGAGCCGATCCTGAACTTTTTCCAGAACGGCCTCATGCTCCCAGCGTGAGATGCGGCGTTAAACATCATTGGCGGCGACATGGACGAAGTCCTGTTTGCCGAAGCGGCCAGCAGCCTTGGCGCCCGAAGTCATCGGCTTCGGCAACGTCACCGTGATGTCGGCTTCGTCGCAGGCCCTGATCTCCTCGCCATCGTAATAGCCGCGA
>NZ_FNCU01000071.1:0-35667 GCF_900099855.1 Bradyrhizobium sp. Rc2d
GCTTCACATAGGCCGGCGGCATCAACCGCACCTCGTGGCCATACCGGCCGATCACGCGCGCCCAATGATGAGCGCTGCCGCAAGCCTCCATGCCCACCAGGCACGGCGGCAACTGTGCGAAAAACTTCTCGACCGAGGCTCGCTTGAGCTGGCGCCTCACCACCACAGCTCCCGACGCGTCAATCCCGTGGACTTGAAAAACGTTCTTCGCCAGATCAACCCCAATCGTGCTAATCTTCGTCATGGACGGCTCCCTTTGTCTGGTTCGACTCAACATCACCAGTCTGGCACACCGATGCCGTTCGGGGGCCGTCCATCCCATCATTGCGAGGAGCCCTTGCGACGAAGCAATCCAGAGTCCCTCCGCGGATGCATTTCTGGATTGCTTCGCGGAGCCTGTCATCGGGCCGCGCTTCGCGCGGACCCGTTGGCTCGCAATGACGATGCTTGGGGCCGGCTGTCAGGCCCTAATCCTCATACGACGAGATCTCGATCAGGCTGCCGTCGGGATCCCGGCAATAGACCGAGCGCAGCGTGCCGCGGGCGCCTTGCCTCGGGCCCGGCCCTTCCTCGATCGCGACGCCATGGGCCTGCAGATGCGCCACCACCTCTTCGGGAGCGGCGGAGGTGAGGAAGCACAGATCCTCGCTGCCGGCGGTTGGGTGGTCCGCGGTGAACCACTCCACCTTGTCGCCATCGCGCGGCCGCACGTTGATCTTCTGGTTACCGAATTGTAGCGAAGTCCGCGGCGCTTTGCCGCCGCCGGGGTCGAACACCTTGACTTCCATGCCGAGAATCCTGCGGTACCACTCCGCGGTGGCCGCAACGTCGGCGACGTTGATCACGAGATGATCGAGAGCCTCGACCTTGACCGGCATGTCTCATCCTTTCGTCGTGATGCGCCCCGTGCACTTTCCGCCTGCGCCAAGCTTTGTTACAAGCCCCGCCGACGACATTTTACAAGATATCCGGCCTTCAAGAACAACACTGGGAGAACCCTTGAGATGATCACTCGCCGTACCGCGCTGGGCCTGCTCGCCGCCAGTCCGCTTGCAGCCACCCCGCTGTCCAAGGCCCTTGCCGCCGATTATCCGACCCGTCCGGTGAAATGGGTGGTCGGCTATCCGCCGGGCGGGGCCACCGACATCCTGGCGCGGCTGCTCGGCCAGCGGCTGTCGGAACGGCTCGGCCAGCAATTCGTGGTCGAGAACAAACCGGGCGCCGGCAACAATATCGCCACCGAATCGGTCATCAACGCCGAGCCCGATGGCTACACGCTGCAGCTGGTCAACCCGGCCAACTACATCAATGCCTCGCTCTACGCCAACCTGAAGTTCAACTTCGTGCGCGACATCGCGCCGGTCGCCTCGTTCCAGCGCGTGCCGAACGTGATGACCGTGAACAAGGACGTGCCGGCCAAGAACGTCGCCGAGTTCATCGAATATGTGAAGGCCAATCCCGGCAAGGTGAACATGGCCTCGTCCGGCAACGGCACCTCGGTGCATCTGTCCGGCGAGATGTTCATGGCCATGACCGGCTGCAAGATGCAGCACGTGCCCTATCGCGGCGCGGCGCCCGCGATCACCGACATGCTCGGCGGCCAGGTGCAGGTGATCTTCGACAACATGCCCTCGATCATCCAGCACATCCGCTCCGGCAGCTTGCGCGCAATCGGCGTCACCACCACGGAACGCTCGCCGCAATTGCCCGACGTGCAGCCGATCGCCGAGACCGTCAAGGGCTATGAGGCCAGCGCGCTGTTCGGCATGGGCGCGCCGAAGAACACGCCGAAGGAGATCATCGCCAAGCTCAACAGCGAGATCAACACGCTGATGAAGGAGCCCGACATGGCCAAGCGTCTGGTCGAGCTCGGCGGCGAGCCGCGGGTGCAGACGCCCGAGGCGTTCGGCGAGGAGATCAAGGCCGAGACCGAGAAGTGGAAGAAGGTCGTCGAGTTCGCCGGCCTGAAGGTCGAGTAGCGATCTTGTGATGAGCGTGATTGGAGCCCTGCCGTTCGGCAGGGCTTTTTTCTTGCGCGCGCGATATACTCGATCTGGAATAAACCGGCGCGACGAAACCTCGTGAGGATGGTGGCGTATCTGACGCCAGCAAGAGAGGAGTTGGATCATGCGCAACACCCAATTGGCGCTGCTGACGCTCGGCGTGACGGTCCTTGCCGGATTCGCCAACATTCCCCCAGCCGCCGCACGCGACTATCCCTGGTGTGCGCAAGGCGGCGAGTACGACTATCCCGGCGAATGCGCCTACAGCACCTATGAGCAATGCCAGGCCAGCATCTCCGGCCGGCTGTTGTACTGCGGTCGCAATCCTCGCTTGGGATACGGCCAGATGCAACCTCAGCCGCGAGTGCACCGCCGCGCCATACTAGCGCAACCGCTTTCCCCACTGGCCCGCTGCCTGATCACGCGCTCGTGCAGAACCGCGTGCGGAGGTTCGGGCTTGACGCATCCCGGTTCGCATTTATACTAAACCTCATGGTTAAGTATCAGGACGAGAAGCTGGACCGGACCTTTGCGGCGCTATCCGACCCGACGCGGCGTGCCCTGCTGGCACGGCTCGGCGAGCAGGACAGCCTGTCGGTGAGCGAGCTGGCCGCACCGTTCCCGATCTCGCTGCCGGCGATCATGAAGCATCTCGACGTGCTCACCGATGCGGGCCTGATCGTGCGGGAGAAGACCGGGCGCACGGTCGCCTGCCGGCTCACCGCGCAGCCGATGGAGCAGGCGATGAACTGGCTCAATCGCTATGCGCAATTCTGGTCCGACAATCTCGATCGCCTCGCCGCCTTCGTGGAGGAAGAGACATGGCCAACGCAGCCGTCAACGCCGATCTCAGCGCCGCCGAGCGCCCAACGGAACGCCCAAGCCTCACGCTCACGCGCCGGCTCCGTGCGCGGCCGGAAAAGGTCTACGCAGCCTGGACGCAAGCCGAGCAGCTAGCGCAATGGTTCGGGCCGCCGAACATGAAGCCTGCGACGCTTCGAGCCAAGCTCGACGTCCGCACCGGCGGCAGCTTTCGCATCAGCTTCACCCGTGATGACGGCGAATATTTCGAGGCCGGCGGTACCTATCGCGACGTCGTGCCGAACGAGCGGCTGGTCTTCACCTGGGCCTGGCATTCGACGCCGGAGCGCGAATCGCTGGTGACGATCACGCTGAAGCCGGACAGCGCCGGCACCTTGATGGTCTTCCATCACGCCCAGTTCTTCGACGAAACCGCCCGCGACAACCATTTGCGCGGCTGGAGCTCGTTCTTCGACAAGCTCGATGCCTTCGTCGCCTGATCCCGATCAGAGGAGGACACCATGCAGCAACATCAGGTCGTCTCGCGCGAGCAATGGATCGCCGCCCGCAAGGCTCATCTCGCGCATGAGAAGGAGCTCACTGCGGCTCGCGAACGCCTGGCCGAGGAGCGCCGTGCATTGCCGTGGGTCAAGGTCGACAAGAACTACGTGTTCGACGGACCGAACGGCAAGCTGACGCTCGGCGATCTCTTCAAGGGCCGGCCGCAGCTCGTGGTGCAGCACGTGATGTTCGCACCCGATTGGGACGCCGCCTGCAAGAGCTGCTCGTTCTGGGCCGACGGTTTCGAGCGCATGGTGCCGCATCTGGCCGCGCGCGACACCAGCATGGTTGCGATCTCGCTCGCGCCGGTTGCCAAGCTCGACGCGTTCAAGAAGCGGATGGGCTGGACGTTCGACTGGGTCTCCTCGGGAAGCAACGACTTCAACTATGATTACGAAGTTTCGTTCACACCGGAGCAGATCGACAAGGGCGTGCCGAAGTACAATTTCGGCACCACGCCGTTCTACGGGCCCGAGCTGCCCGGTATCAGCGTGTTCTTTCGCAACGAGGCCGGCGAGATCTTCCACACCTACTCATGCTTCGCCCGCGGCCTCGATATGATGAATGCCGCCTATCAGTACCTCGACCTCACGCCGCTCGGCCGTCACGAGGACGGCTTGCCCTATCCGATGGACTGGGTTCGCCTGCGCGACCAGTACGAACCGCGGGCGACGAAGGAGGCGTGCTGCCACGGGTGAGGGGAGCGGTTCGTTTCTCGATGTCGTCCTGGCGAAGGCCAGGACCCATACCGCGGAATCTATCGATGGCGCTCGGTTGTCGTACCGAACGACCAATCTTCGCCAAACCCCTGGTTGGGGTAATGGGTCCTGGCTTTCGCCAGGACGACGTCCGGAGGTTAGGCGCGGTCGGTGCCCGCCTTCACCGCTTCGCGTCGGCCTGCTCCGTCGCGTTGCACGAGATCAGCATCGTATAGGGCCGGGCGTTGCCGGCGATGTCGGTGGTCTTGAGCTCGCTCTTCGGCTCGGCGGTCTGGTAGGGCACCACGGAATTGTCGAGGAAGTCGCGCAGCGCGCCGGTCTTGATGGCGAAGTTGATGTTTTCGGGGATGTTCCCGGTTGCGACCGCGATCCGCAGATTGTCGAGCTTTCCGGTGACCACACCCACGACCTGCCCGGTGGTGTCGAACAGCGGGCCTCCGCTATTGCCGGGCTGCACGGGCGCGCTGATCTGCAGGAAACGCGAATCGTTGCGCATGCCACTGAGCGAGCTCACGATACCGGTGGTCACGGTGAAGTCCGAGCTCAGCAGCCCGTGATAGGGAAAGCCGATCGCGACGACGGAATCGCCGGAGCGGATCGAGCGGTCGCGAATCCGGGCAAACTCCTTGAACGTCGCTGTCGACGGCGCCTGCAAGAGGGCCAGATCGTTGTTTGCATCGCTCGATACGACGCGCAACACCATTGCGGCCTCGCCCGTGAGATTGCCCTTGAGGTCGCTGCAACCCTCGATCACATGGTTGTTCGTGACGATGTGCCCATTGGCGCTGACCACGAAGCCGGTGCCGCTCTTGGACTTGGCGGACTTGCTGGCCGGCGGTGGTGCCTGCTTGTCCGCTGTGGCCGCGGGCTTCGCTGTACCCTTGGTGAAGTCCCCGGCCTTGCTGAGCCCGTCCGCCTTCACCCGCGTGACGCAGTTCGCCAGCGCCGCGACCATGGGTGCCGTCGACGTCAACACGAACTGGAGTGGCTTGCTGCCGTTGGTCGTCACTACCATCAGGCTTGCCTTCTGGAAGGTGCGAGCGACATTGAGGGGCAGGATGGTCGTCACCATGTTGGGGGCGTTGGAGGTCGCAAACAACCTGGCCTGCTCCTGGCCGTCGAAGATGAAGTCGACGGGCGCGGTATCGCCCTTGTTGAAGCGAAAGCCGGGGCTGGCAAGGCTCAGAAGCCAGGAGCCGGCCGCATTCTGCGCGACGACGAGACTCACCCCGTTGGCGTAAGGCGCGGTGGCCGCACAATGCGAGAACGCTCCCGTTTCATCATTGCTGAAGGCGCCGCCGATCCAGTTGCCGACATTGACGGAGCCGAACGGTCCCGCCGCATGCGCGACGCTGACGACACCCACTTGCAACAAAGACGCAACGACAAATGACTTAAGCCACATACCAGCCCCCGGAAATGCTTTTCGCTCCATCTTATCTGTGGGACGCGGTGTCGCGCAACCGCCAGTTGTCCGCTCAAGTTCGATCCGGCTGCCGCGACATTCGGGCTTGCCATTACTTTGCAGTGCTATATACTTTGCAATACAAAGTAACGGGAGCAATCCCGGGGAAGCATGGGCGGAACGAGGGTTTGGCGTTGCCAATGCGCGATCTCGACAAGGCACTGGCCGACATCGTGACGATCCGCAGCCAGATCGCGGCGGGCACCGCGTTCCGCGGCTACGGCCCGGCGACCATGGCCGCGACAGGTGCCGTCGCGCTCATCACCGCGGTTCTGCAATTCTGGTTGCTCGGCGATCCCACCAGCGAGCCGCTCAGCTTCTTCTTCGGCTGGTTCATCGCCGCGGTGCTCTCCGGCCTGATCATCGGGATCGAGATGCGCGCGCGCTCGCGCCGCCATCATTCCGGCCTCGCCGATGCCATGATCCACCAGGCGGTCGAGCATTTCCTGCCCGCAGGCGTCGCCGGCGTGCTGCTTGCGGTGGTGATGTGGAAATTTGCGGCGGAAACGCTGTGGCTGTTGCCCGGCTTGTGGCAGATCCTGGTGTCGCTCGGCATCTTCGCTTCCGTCCGCTCGCTGCCGCGCACCGTCGCGCTCGCCGGCGCCTGGTATTTCGTTTCAGGCTTTGCAGTGGTGGTACACGCCAGCCAAACTCACACGCTATCGCCATGGACCATGGGTCTGCCCTTCGTGATCGGGCAGTCGGTGATGGCCGCCATTCTGTATGTCGCGTCCGGAGACCATGATGTCGAAGTCTGACAGCGCGCCGTTCTCCTATGAAGGGCTTGATCGCGTCATCCACGAGAAGGCGAGGCTCGGCCTGCTGACCTCGCTGATGGCGCATCCCAAGGGGCTGGCATTCGCCGACCTCAAGCAGCTTTGCGGCCTCACCGACGGCAATCTCAGCCGGCATCTCGCCGTGCTCCAGGAGGCCGGCCTCGTCGAGGTGACCAAGGGTTATGAGGGCAATCGCCCGCACACGACCTGTCGCCTCACCAAGTCCGGCCGCCGTCGCTTCCTCGACTATCTCGCCGTGCTCGAACGCCTCGTGCGCGATGCCGCCAAGGCCGCCGGCCGCGAGGCGCCGCCGCTCGGACGCCTCGGTTTCGCTTCGACCTGAACCCCCTTTTTGACCGGAGACTTTGTAATGCAAAGTAACCCTGTGTCCTGCGACGACAAGCTTCACGTCGGCATCATCATGGACGGCAATGGCAGATGGGCGACGCGGCGCGGCCTGTCGCGCCTGCGCGGCCACGAGGCCGGCGTCGAGACGATCCGACGCATCGTCGAGGCCGCGCCAAAACAGGGCATCGGCACGCTGACGCTCTATGCCTTCTCCACCGACAATTGGCGCAGGCCGAAGGCCGAGGTCGCCGCGCTGATGACGCTGCTACGCTTCTACCTCTCCAATGAAGTGCAGAGCCTGGTCAAGAACGGCGTGCGCCTCACCGTGATCGGCCGCCGCGACCGCTTGCCCGACGGCATCGCCAGCGCGATCGCGCGCGCCGAAGAGGCGACCGCCCAAGGCAGCACGCTGCATTTGCGCATCGCGGTCGATTATTCCGCGCGCGACGCCATCCTCAACGCCGCGGCGAAGGCAGCGGCGCTGACCAGCCTCACCCGCGAAGCGTTCTCGCAGCTCGTCACCGGCGAGGCGGGCCTGCGCGACGTCGATCTCATCATCCGCACCTCGGGCGAGAAGCGGCTGTCGGACTTCCTGCTCTGGGAAGGCGCCTATGCCGAGCTGCACTTCACCGAGCGGATGTGGCCTGAATTCGATGCCGGCGATCTCGCCGAGGCGCTCGCCGCCTTCCATGGCCGCGAACGCCGTTTCGGCGGCCTCCAGGCGATCATGCCCGAGGAGGTGCCCGCGCTCTCACGCGCGTGACGTCGGCCTTCACTTGCTGTAATCTTGAGCAAGCGTAGGGCGCGGATCATGCTCTACTGTCGCCGTGAGGGGAGCCTTTGGCGATGCGCGCAGTTCTCGATTATTGCAGCGGCGGGACGGAGCGGCAGGTCAAAGCCGGTACCGTGGTGATCACCGAGGGCGGCACCAGCGGCCATCTCTACGTGCTGATGCAGGGCAAGCTCGAGGTGCTCAAGGGCGAGATGGTGGTTGCCACCGTCACCGAGCCGGGCGCTGTGCTCGGCGAAATGTCGGTGCTGCTGGGCCAGCCGCATACCGCGACGGTGCGGGCCTGCTCCGATGTGGTCATCTACGAATTCGAAGATGCCGCCTCGCTTCTCGAGCAGCAGCCCGGCATGGCGCTTCTGATCGCGAAGATGCTGGCCCAGCGGCTCAACGCCGCCAACACCTATCTCGCCGACCTCAAGCGGCAATATACCGACCATGGCTCCCATCTGGCCATGGTCGGCGAGGTGCTGCAGAGCATGATCAACCTGCCGCCGCAGGAGGTCTCGCCAGGCTCGGATCGGCAATCCGATCCAAGGATCTAAGCCAGTCCGGCGGATTCTCAATCGGAGCGGCGGGTCGCTTCAGCGGCGCGCTCAGGTCGATCCATTGCGCTTCCCCGGCCGCAAGCCAGAACGCCTTGTCCGCATCGAAGTCGAGCACGATGTAGGTCGGCGGCCGGCCCGGCTGCAGGCCGGTGTTGAAGACCCAGCTCTCGCCCAGCCGGTCGAACCAGGAGCCATCCTTGATGAACGGCGACTGATGCACATGGCCGGAGATCACCATCGCGGGCTGATACTGCATGATCCATTGCACCAGCTCGACGTCGCCGAAGAAGCGCTTGCCGCCCCAGCTCGTCGGCGATTCCGCCGGCGGCGCATGGTGCACCCAGATCCAGCGCCGCGGGCGATTGGCGGCGGCATCACGGAGCTGCTCGACGAGGCGCTGCTTGACCAGCGGTCCATCCCACCATGGGCACACCGTGAACAAGGTGTCGCCGATGCTGAGGCCGTCGCCGTCGCAGGCAATCCCAAGCTCTCGTACCTCCGAGATCCAGCGCGAGATCTTCTCGCCGTCCGCATTGCGTTCATCGAGGTCGTGATTGCCAGAGCAGAGGATCACCCGGGTCTTGGCGCCGAGCAGCGCGAGGTACTTCTTCACCACCACGATCTGCGCGCGGAAATCAACCATCGAGCCGATGTCGAGCGCATCGCCCGCGAAGATCACAAGGTCGAACTGCGGCGCCGCGCTGACCAGCCAGTCGAGCTGCGGCAGCGAATAATGCAGGTCGGCCACGACCAAGCAGTGCATCAAAATCCGTCCGCGGGAAATTGAAAAATGTCATGAAATTCCGAATGTCACGAAGCAAGAAGCAGGCCAGCACGGCTGCTTCTTCTGATCAATCCGCGCAGCGGGCTGGACCGGATCATCGAATTCTGATCTCGTGGCGCACCCTTCAACCGCTCGTGTCCGCATGACGCCCTTCAAGACCATTCGTGCCCGCGCCGAGAAACGCAAGGGCGGGCCCAAGGCGCTGGAGAAGCTGATGCCTAACAAGCCAGACCTCAAGCGGCTGGCGAAGCTCGGCGACGACCGCATCCTCGCCGAGATGACGAAGCGGGTGTTTTGCGCCGGCTTTGCCTGGAGCGTGATCGAGACGAAATGGGACGGTTTCGAAGACGCCTTCCTGCATTTCCAGCCGGCCAAGCTCAGCTTCCAGCCCGAGGAGTATTGGGAAGCCCTGCTGCGCGATGCACGCATCGTACGCAACGGCGCCAAGATCATGTCGGTGCGCGACAATGCCGCTTTCGTGCAGGAGATCGCGAAGGAACACGGCAGCTTCGGCAAGTTTCTGGCGAAATGGCCATCGTCCGACGAGATCGGGCTGCTCGATCTCCTCGCCAAGCGCGGCAGCCGGTTAGGCGGCAACACCGGCCAGATGCTGCTGCGCTTCGTCGGCTGGGACGGTTTTGTGACCTCCAAGGACGTGGTGGCTTGCCTGCGCGATGCGGGTCTCGACATTGCCGAAGAGGTGAAGTCGAAGGGCGATCTCGCCAAGGTGCAGGCGCAATTCAACGCCTGGTCCGAGGAGACCGGCCTGCCCTACACGTATCTGTCACGCATCTGCGCATTGTCGATCGGTGAGGACAGGAGCGAGTAGCAGGCCAATAGAAGGCCATTGGCCGCCGGATCGTGGACATCCTGTGGCGATCCCGTGCCATGAGCGCGGCAGAGGCAGCGCTCGATCACGAAATACATTTCTAAGGAACATTTGTGCGCAGCACTTGTTCGGAGTTTGAGCCAGGCGGCACACCGGCGCAGGGAACGTCCGCTCTGGCTCAGCTCAATGAAACCCGACGTGACAGAACGGAGCAGCTCATGAAGCTCACATCCGAACAAGTGAAGCAGACTGTCAACCAACTCGGTGCTCAGGTGCTGCCCGACGAACATCCCGCCATGCCGCAGCTTAACAGCATGTTCGGTGAGCACACCTTCTTCGTCGACGAGATGGGCCTCAAAGTTCTCGAGCCCACACCGTCGCTCGGTACCGATCGCGAGAGCGGCGAAGTCGTCAGCCTCGCCGATTGGGGCGATTCCGACCTGACCCGCCTGATGGCGCACGAGCCGGAACCGACCGGCGTGATCGTGGTGTTCGAGCATGTGAGGCATTGATCGGCTCGAGCGGGACATTTTGAGACACGTGCGCCACGGTCGGCGAACTGCGGTTCGCTGCTGTGGCGCACGGCTTTGGCGTGCCCGGTTAAGTGGCAATCAGCGCCGTTGTCTTGCCAATGCGTGTCTTGTCAACGAGTGTCTTGCCAACGAGCTTGGTGCCGATCGTGTCATCCGCCACGGACGCTGCGTGCGTAGTGCCACATTTCTCCGCGACAGGCCGGAAACAGCGCGATGATCGTGAGCGAGACCGCATACGAAAGGCAGAAGCAGGCTGCCAAATCGGGAATCTCGCCGATCGAACGCGCCAGCAGCCAGCGATGCAGCAGAGAGGCTCATCGAAAAACCAGCCGGCTCACTCATTGGGAACCGCTCGCAATTGCGTCAGACCTTGAGGCTTCGCTGTTCTCTTACAATGTTGCTTCAGCGGGAATCTCGATGGCGATCTGAGTTCCCGGACCCGCCTTGCTCTCGAGACGCAGCCGACCGTTGAGCGATGAGACAACCAAATTGAACGCAATGTGGAGCCCGAGGCCGGCGTTGCCACGCTCCCGACTGGTCGTAACGAACGGATCGAAGACGTGAGCCTGCAACGCTTCGGGGATTCCGACGCCTTCATCGGCGCAGACCAGTCGGACCGATTTCGGATCCGGTTGGCTCACCGTGATGACAAACCTGCCGCCCCTCTTGTCAGGATAGGCGTGCACGGCAGTGTTGAGCGCGAGATTGCTGATCACCTGAGCAAGCGCTCCGGGATAGCTGTTGAGCGTGATTCCCGCCGGGCATTGTACCTCGACCGCCAGGGCATGGTGCGACAAGAGCGGCCCGAGCTTGGACATCAACTCTGAGAGCCAATCCTTGAGCTCGAACGTGCGCCGGTCCTCATCGGCTTGATGCACTGCGACCTGCCTGAAACTATGCACCATCTCGGATGCGCGGTGCAGGTTGTCGAAGGTCAGGTTGAGCCCCTGCTTGAGCCGGTCAATCCCCTTGGTCAGATCGGATCGCCGGACCGGCGTTCCGCTCAATGCGTCAGCCATTGCTTGTAGATCGGTCTGCATGGCCGTCGAGGTCGTCAAGGCTAGGCCGAGCGGGGTGCTGACCTCGTGAGCGACGCCTGCCACCAATTGCCCGAGCGAAGCGAGCTTTTCTGCCTGCACGAGGTGCTCCTGGGTCGCGCGTAGATCGCGTAGCGATTTCTCCGAGCGTTCTTTTTCCCGTTGCAGCGCCTCGGACGTCCGGAATTGCTTTCGCGCCCGGTACTCGCGCGCGGCCACGGCGTAGAGGGACAGCGCGTAAGCGTTCCCGACGAGAGAATGGTTGATGAATCGCAGGCCCGCCGGCATGCTCAGCGCGAACGTCTCGGCGACCAGCAGCGCCACCCACGACAGCAGGCAGAAAATCGCCAGCGAGCCGATCCGCAATGGCAGCATGGTTGAGACGAACAGGATGATCATCATCATACCCGGGGCGGCAAACGTGAAGCTTGACGGCAGCACGAGATAGATGCTCGGCAGGATGCAGCCGGGAATGACGCAATAGACCAGGAAGATCGTCTCTGCCCATGGCTTCATCCGTCGCCGTGACAGCAGCGCGGTCAGCGGGAGCAGCACGAACAGGGCAGTGCCGCCGCGGATTGCAAGCGTGATCGGAACGACCTCGGGGTAGAGCACCCAATCCCAGATGGTGTAGCCGGCATAGGTGGCGGCGCCGAGCAGCATCGCGATCTGCGTCCACCCGAGACTGCCCCGGACGTACTGGTCGACAAATCGCCGCTCCTCGATGCGGTCTTCGAAGCGCAGTCCGAGGCGTATCAATAAGGCAAGCATCCCAACATCAATCGCGAAAAAGCGTGTTTTGATGTCTGTACGACAGGTTTGGCGCCGCGTCGCGGATAAAGATGTCGCGTTCGTAGGGGGGGCACCGATCGCGTTCAAATACCCAAGGTCAGCTGAGGCTCCGAATCGCCGCCGACCTGGAGCGAAGACAGCGAGACCCCCAGCAGCCTGACGCGCTTGGGCAGCGGCATCTCGGCTTCGAGCAGGCCGCGGGCCAGCCGTTCCAAATCGTCCCGTCCCGCAACCGCCGCTGCGACGGACCTGCTGCGCGTGATGATCTCGAAGTCGGCAAACTTGATCTTCAGGGTGACGGTGCGGCCGCGGTTGCCGGTCGCCTCGCAATGCCGCCAGACCTTGTCGACGAGCGGTTCGAGCTCGGCGGCCAGCGCCTCGAACTCGGTGAGATCGGTTGAGAACGTGTTCTCCGCGCCAATCGACTTTCGGATCCGGTTGGCCCGGACCGGACGTTCGTCGACACCGCGCGAGATCCAGTAGTAATAGGCGCCCGACTTGCCGAAATTCGCATTCATGAACTCCAGCGTCTGGTTGCGGATATCGAGACCGGTGAACATGCCGAGCGCGTTCATCTTCGCACTCGTCGCGGGGCCTATCCCGTGGAACTTGCCGACGGGCAGCGTCTCGACGAAAGCGGGGCCCATTTCCGGCGAGATCACGAACTGACCGTTGGGCTTGCGATGATCGGAGGCGAGCTTTGCCAGAAACTTGTTGTAGGAGATGCCCGCCGACGCGTTGAGGCCGGTCTCGGCTTTGATCTTCTCGCGGATGCGCAGGGCGATGTCTCGCGCCAGCGGGATGCCTTGCAGGTTTTCCGTCACGTCGAGATAGGCCTCGTCGAGCGACAGTGGCTCGATGATGGGCGTATGCTCGGCAAAGATGTCGCGAATCTGCCGGCTGATTGCCTTGTAGACCTCGAAGCGCGGCTTGACGAAGATCAGATCGGGACACTGCCGCTTCGCAGTCACGGATGGCATGGCAGAGCGAACACCGAACTTGCGTGCTTCATAGCTGGCGGCGGCGACGACGCCGCGTTCCGCAGAGCCTCCGACTGCGACCGGCTTTCCGCGCAGGTCCGGATTATCGCGCTGCTCCACGGACGCATAGAAAGCATCCATGTCGATATGGATGATCTTGCGGACGGGCGAGGCTTCGCCGGTCACCGTGTCGGATTCGCTCATGGAGGGATGATACAATCGAGCGAAGCGAAGCGCGAGGTGGCCCGTGCCCACGCTTCAATGGACCGCCTTCGAACGTGCCGCATGATGCATTTCTGCGGGCCGTTCTGGCAGATTTGCGGCTGCCGGGCGCGGAGCCGGTTTGCTAGCCTCGGTCCGGCCATCAAGGGAGGCAGATATGCACGAGAAATGCAGCGTCGAGACCATGATTGCAGGCCTGACGGTTGGCCTGACACGCAGCGCCCAAGACAGCGGAATGGCCAAGCTGACGCCACTCCATCGCGAGGTCGTCAGCGGCCTGCCGAGCCTTCCCGAGCAGGAGATACGGGTGCTGTTCGCTACGCTGCTGCCGGGCGACGTCACCCCGTATCACTCGCACCGGTTTCCGGTGACCGTGTATATGTTGGAGGGCACGTTCACACTGGCTCTGGACGGCCGGGAGCCGATAGCGATTGAGGCAGGACAGGTGTTCGTTGAACCGGCCGGTATCAATATGACCGGGTTCAACAAGGGCGACGTGCCAGCGCGCATGGCGTTGTTCTACGTCTGCGAGCCCGGTGCGCCGTTTGCCGATGCGGTAGGTGCCCGAAGCTGACTTCATCCTGCGGCATGCGCTCTCGCAAGGAACGCGATTCAGAACAAACAGCGTCTTAAAACCAAGGACCTTTGGGACACGCCGACTGGAGCTTCGGGCGGCCTCTCGCTGGATTGGAATCTGAAGATGGCGAGGTGGGAGGACGCACAGATCCAGGAGGGTTCACGATGAAGGCGCGCCGCGCGATACCGGTTAACACTGCTGACCTCGATGAGGGCGCACTCGACTGGCAAGCGGTCCTTGGGCGTACAGAACGCATGGTTAAGATAGTCCGAACCCGCCTCATCCACGAGCGCTTTGAGCTCGATGAGGCAGGTGCAGAGCAACTGATTGAGTACTGCCGCGACATGGCCGCTGGTCAGCCCGACAACGAACAGAAATGGAAGGCCGTCCTGACAGAAGCCGTGGAATTTTTTACTGCACAAAACCGTATGCGGGACCAAATTGCGTAGGGCACATACATTGTGAGCCGCTAGGGAACGGCATATTCATTCCACACATACCAACTTGCGTCGCGCATATCTGCCCCATTTGCTGGTACTGTTGAGGTGGAAACTGTTGGCCCGGCATTTGAGGCGGAGGGCCAGCTACTTGATTTGCAAACTTCGGGCCAGGGTTGTTCTGATATTCAGCTTGGATCGCGTACGCAGGATCTTCTACACCGTTCCAGCTTCGCATGTATTGCACGGCAAAACTGTGCACGCCCCAGCTGTCGTATTGTTCGACATGCTTCATTTCGTGAGCCCACAGAGCCGGGTCTTGGGCTTCGGACGGTCCCTTGAAAACAATCACATCGATGAGGGTGACGGCTTCCGCATGGCCGATACGGATTGAATTGTTCGCAAGATTGAGAGCTCCGCCATCACCTGCCTTGTAGCGAACTTTATTCATCAACGCTTCGCTGTACCAACCAGATAATGCCTGCCTTATGTTAGGCGGCATGGGCATCGCACCATTTATCGCAGTGTCCCGAGAAGCTTTGATCCACTGCTCAAGCGCTGGCCCTGTAAAGATTGAAGACTGCAGTTCGAGCCTCATTCGATCAATTTCGCGGCCGACATTCTCTGTTTCTCTTACAACGTTCCTCGGGACATTCGGGATGTCTTTGACGGCCTTTTCTGTTTCACGAACCGTGTTTCTGATAATTCGATCTGGATGAGTGATGTCCCCAATGGGATCCCATGCCAACGCTGGCGTGGCGGTCGTCAAAATGACCATTGCAAATGTGTAAAACAATCGGTTCATCTGAACCTCCATAAAGTGGAAAGCCTTGGAAATCTTTTTCGGCCATTGGATGCTCCTTTGAAAAATTCAAAAGGAGAGCCTAGCCCCTGCTAATTTTCTGTGCACGAAATCAGAATGCGGTTCAGCGCCAAATGACCTACGTAGCTTAGAAACTAATCTTGGGAAGTTTCTTGTACCCAAAGACCATTTTGATGTGGCCATCTTCGATATAAGTTTGGATCGCCGTCAGAAAGGCGCCTTGGGGGACTTCCTTGTGCTGCCGGCTATCCTCGTCATGGCTACCATCCTGTATATCGAAACCGAGCCAATCGCCCGGCTCAAACGAGGATAGATTCGCCAAAGCAATCCTTAGGCTGGAATCGGCTTGCTCGAGTGCCGAAACTCTGCCTTCCAACCCTGCAATTTCCGCTTTCCGAAGAGTGTTTTCAGTCTCAAGCGCAGTCACCCTTTCCTCTAAGCTTGGCATCGCGTTACTCCCCGTTATTTCTTTTATTTCAATCAATAGTGGGCTGCGTCACGCTCCGGCCGTTGGCCGAACACGACGCCTCCGCGTTTCATCTATCTTGAGTACTGGGCGAATTACATAACCAGCGCTACTTTTCCCTACAATCACCCTAACGGGTTATGCGACAAAATGACAACCGAAGGGGCCGCTCAGGAACGGCAAGTTAGGGGGGCGTCCGCCACTTCTGAAGCCGGCGGCCCACCAGTGTGAGCCTAAGTCGATTTGGAGAGTGCCCCACTTTGAAAGACCGCCAAGCAGAGCCGAGCCCAGCATCACGGTCCACGCGAGGCCAGCTCCAAAGCTGGAGACGTCCTCGCTGTTGTCGAAGCGATAAACCGCCGCGTGACGAAGAACGGAAGAGACCGCCGACTGAGGCGGTTCAGCTCGCATAGTTGGGGTTTCTCACCATGTCGCAGGTAATTGCGGTACGGATGCTGAGGGTCCGAATGCCGCGTGCGTCCCCGCAGCCGCGAGGGCAAGGTAGTAGACAGCTCCGCCGTTATCCAGAGGTTGAGGGGCTGCGACGGCCCTAGAGTGGCGCCGCTGCGGTTCGGGCGTTGACAGTTAAAGCTCGCCTGCCTTGCTGAGCCAGCCGAGCTCGATCATCCTCCTTGCCAGCTCGGCTCCCTGGGTGCGCAACTTCTTCGTCAAGATGGAATTTCGATGGTGCGGAGTTCTGGCATCCGCCCGCGGCATCATTCCTTGAGAAGGTATTTTTGGTTGGGGTGGTTAGGTTGATCCGGGTAGAGATATTCCAGCTTCCCCGTATCGATCAAACCAGAAAGATACTTGGCTGCAAGATAGGTGGGATTTCGATCGAGCAATCCTGCGATTTGGGAGGCAGACAGCGGTTTCCAACCACACAATGCCATAATTGTCGTCGCCATGTGCTCGGGCGCATCCCTTCGGCCCAAAGCAATGAGCTTCACTCGCACTTTGAGGCTCTCAGGCAGGTCCTCAATCTTGATCTGTTCTCGGGAACCTAGGGAGTTCGCATCGATAGCTAGGGAGTCCCGGTCCTTAGCTAGGGAGTTCGAGGCCAAACGGCTGATCAATTCAGGTCCGGCGACGTAGTATCTTCCAGATCCACTGCCACGGTCTGCCAACAGGTTCGCCATCCGAAGTTTTCGGAGGCTTTTGCTTGCTGCCAACGTGTCCGTGCGGTTGATTTCTCGGTAAGTTTGGTTCGCGATTGCGCCAACCTCGCGGACATAAATCAGCGCACGCCTCTGATCGTCCGTTAGCTCAAATTCTCGAAATGTTGAGAGCCACTCCCAGTCCGTTGGGCTGAGGAAATGATGGAATAGGAATACTGCCGAAAAGCTATCGGCATCTCGGTCAGATTCGAAGGTCGGGGAGGAGAGGCCAGATTCCTCCATCAGTTGCCGCATGCGACGGATGCCACTACCCTTGGTTTCAGCGAAACGCGTTTCGTGCATTACTTCAGCAATGTGAGGGTTTCGCATTATGGATGCGGGATCATCAAAGCGCTCTACCGACTTGAGCGAGTAGCCCGGATTTTTAAACTCGATACGATTCCCATAGCGCACGATCTGGATCGGTTGAGCTGATTGGTAATTCCGGTGAATGAGGCAATTGACAACGGCTTCTCGTATGGCACGAACTGGCAGCAGGGGTAGCTCGCTGCGCTGGCCATTTGCCTGGTCGTCAAATCTGAATGCGCGGGGTAGGTCGTCTAGAATGGTAGCAATGACACGGCTAGCGAGCGTAACTAGCGGGCCACGCATCTCAACAGCATCAAACTGAGCACTAACGTTCTTGACCCAGGTGTTGCCCGGTACTCGGATATAATCCACGCGGTGAGATGGATAGAGTCTCCTTAGTGCCGCGGGCTTTCCAAAGGTAACGAGGCCCGCAACTGTGACTCTGAGCTGTCCGTCCAATCGGTGTAGGCCGCCAAGCGCGTGAACCAGATCCTCGTCACTCCAACCCAGTTCGTCGGCAGCTGGATTGGCGTCGCGTCGTGACTTTCGGTAGGCTTCGATTGCTTGAGGGTCGATATCATCGAACGTTGGTGCGCGATGACAGTTCGGTCGTAGGATGCATTTTCCTTGCCCCTGAAGAACGAGAGCATGTCTTCTTCGGAGCATCTCTGATCGGTCGGTCCGATACGGCGATAGGCTCCCTTGGGTAGACCTCTCGAAACCAGATATAGGGGTTTTTGATGTGCAGGCAGTTCCGGAACGTCGATTCTAATGACGTTCGTCTTGCCGATCCGCTCGACGTGAAGGTCTGTTCGAACGGTGGTGTTGAATATTGTCGCGCACGTCGACGCAATATCAGAGCAGACTTTGTCGGTGTCCCTCACCCCTACGGCTGAGAACATAGGGAATAGCGAAAGCTCCTCCTTCTCCACGCCGAGCAGAATAGTGCCGCCTTCCAAGCCAGGCTCATTGGACATCGCACAGATTGTCTCGAAGAGAGATTTTCCGACGGAAGCTTCGGTTATACTTTTTGCCTCGAGGCTTTCTGCCTCGTCAGTCTCGTTCAGCTCCGCGATCAGTTCGGCCGCTGCTTTTTTGCTGATCACACGTTCTTCCCACCAACTAAAGCGCTTGGCGGGAAATCAAGTAGCTCTTGAGCCGCCGCACTTTCGGTTCTGCATACAATTGAGGCGCGAACGGAATGCGCTGCTTACCCCGTGCTTACCCAATCGGCCCCGCCGACGGCTAAAATCCAGTTAACTCGTTGAAATCACTGGCGCACCCGACACGATTCGAACGTGTGACCTTTGCCTTCGGAGGGCAACGCTCTATCCAGCTGAGCTACGGGTGCTAGTCGAGGCTTCATGTAGCCGATTGGCGAGGGGCGGGCAACCGGTTCTGACCGGCTCGCGCGAGAAGCGTTTTCGAGCGAAGTGGATCCGGTTGGCGTAAAGAAAACGCGTCAAAACAAGAATCTAGAGCCCCGTTCCGATTCCATCGAAACGGAAACGGCTCTAGGCCGATTTGCGCCGGACAGGGGCCGGAACCGCTGCGGCCTCCCGGCCGAGGGCGGCGAACTCGGCCAGCACCCGTTCGGCGCAGATGACGCGGTTGCGGCCGAGCCGTTTGGCCACATAGAGCGCCTCGTCGGCCGCGCCGAGCAGCCGGTCGGGGCCGCCATCGGCACCACTGGGAACGTGGCTTGCGACGCCGACGCTGAGGGTGACGTGGTCGCCGGCGCCGATGGCGCCGTGGGCGATCTGCAAGGCCATGACAGCGCGGCGGATCTCCTCGGCGACGGCGCAGGCGGTATCGCAATCCATGTCCGGCAGGATCAGCGCGAATTCCTCGCCGCCATAGCGGCTGGCGAGGTCGAGCGGGCGCATGGCGTGGCGGCTGACGGCAGCGGCGACCGCGCGCAGGCATTCGTCACCGCTCTGGTGGCCGTGCCGGTCGTTGAACAGCTTGAAATGGTCGACGTCGACGAACAACAGCGCCAGCGGCTTCTGCGTGCGCTGGGCGCGGGCCCATTCGCTCATCAGCATCTGATCGAACGAGCGGCGGTTCGACAGGCCGGTCAGCCCGTCCTTGGTGGCGAGCTCCTTCAGCGCCATCTCGGCGCGCTTCTGGTTGGTGAGGTCGCGCAGCGTCTCCACCACGGCGATCAGCTGGCCGGCCTCGTCGTGGATCGGGCCGGCGTCGATGGCGAGATAGAGCTGGCTGCCGAGCTTCGGCATCACGCACCAGTTCTCGGCGCTGAAGCCGAGGCCGTTATGGCCGCGCGCGGCATATTCCGAATAGTACTCCGGAAGCTGCTCTGGGCGGTCCAGCGCGACGAGGTCGGCGAGGCAGGGGCGCTTGGTCTCGTAGAAGGCCCGCCAGTGCTTATTGGTGCCGATCACCTCCGAGGCGGTGACGCCGGTCAGCCGCTCGCAGGCTCTGTTCCAGATCACGACGCGGCGCTTCGGGTCGATCACGAAGGTCGGCACCACCAGATGCTGCATCAGCCGCACGGCATAGGAATCGGCGACATCAACGGTCTTGGCCGGAGTCTTCCTTGGCTTCGCCATCACGCCACCGCCGCCACCGGCAAGACTCCGGGCAAGCCATCGCCGGTGCCGAACAGCTTTCGCACTTCGGTGGCCGGCTTCGGCGCGCTGAACAGATAACCCTGCATCTCCGTGCAGCCGAGGTTGCGCAGCATCTCGCGCTGGGCCTCGGTCTCGACGCCCTCGGCGACCGTGGTCATGCTGCTGGCGGCGGCGATGTTGACCACGGCCTGCACGATGACAGGCGCGCCGTTCGTCTCCGCGATGTCGGCGACGAAGCAGCGGTCGATCTTGATCTTGTCGAACGGGAAGCGCTTCAGATAGCTGAGCGATGAGTAGCCGGTGCCGAAATCGTCGAGCGCGATCCGCACGCCGATGGCGCGGAGCTGGTGCAGGATCGCGAGCGCCGCCTCGTCGTCGCGGATCAGCACGGCCTCGGTGATCTCAAGCTCGAGCCGGCGCGGATCGAGCCCGGAGGCGGCGAGCGCGCCTGCGATCCGCAAGGCCAGCGTGTCGCATTTGAGCTGCACCGGCGAGACGTTGACCGCAACGCGGACATGCGGAGGCCACGTGGCGGCCTCGTTGCAAGCCATGCGCAGCACCCAGTCGCCGAGCTCGTTGATCAGGCCGGTGTCTTCGGCGACCGGAATGAACTCCGCAGGCGACACCATGCCGCGCTCGGGATGGCGCCAGCGCAGCAGCGCCTCGCAGCCGGAGACCTCGCCCGAGCGCAGATCGACCAGCGGCTGGTAGTGAATCTCGAAGCCGCCGTTGACCAGGGCTTGGCGCAGATCCTGTTCCATGGCCAGGCGCGCCTTGGCGCAGGCGTCCATCGCCGGCTCGAAGAAGCGGTGGGTGCGGCGCCCTTCGGCCTTGGCGCCATACATCGCGAGGTCGGCATTCTTGATGAGCTGATCGAGATCGGAGCCGTCCTGCGGCGCCAGCGCGATCCCGATGCTCGCGTCGGTGGAGAGCTGATGACCGAGACAGTGATAGGGCTGCCGGATCGCTTCGTAGATCCGCGTCACGAACGACACCACGTCGGCGGAGGACTGGATCCCGGTCTGGATGACCGCGAATTCGTCGCCGCCGAGCCGCGCGATCAGGTCGCCCTGCTTGAGGCAGCCGCGCAGACGGCCCGCGATCGCCTTCAACAGCTCGTCGCCGACATGGTGGCCGAGCGAATCGTTGATGCCCTTGAATTCGTCGACGTCGATGTAAAGCAGCGCGAACTGCCCGCCGCTGGCGACCTTCGCCAGCTCGCGTTCGATCTGCTCGCGGAACAGGGTCCGGTTTGGCAGGTCGGTCAGCGCATCGTAGTGCGCCAGATGCGCGATCTTCTCGTGGGCGCGCCGTCGCTCGGTGACGTCATCGACGACGTGGATGAGATAGCGCGGCTCGCCGGCCTTGTCGCGGAGGCCGATCCGGGTCGAGGTGATGTAGCGCAGCCCCATGGCCTGGGTCTGCCACGGATGTTCGTCCTTGAAGAGCCCCTTGGCAGATTGCAGTGCCTTGTTGTCGTCCTCGGTCACCACCGTCGCTGACGGCGTCGGGAAGATGTCGAAGGCGGTCTTGCCGACGACGTCCTCGCGTGACTGGCCGAATTGCTGCTCGGCGACGCCGTTGATCAGCAGATACTGCCGCGTGCGCGCGTCCTTCACCGTGATCTGCGAGGGGATGTGGTCGATGATCTCGCGCAGGAAAGTGTGGTTGCGGTCGCGCTCCTGCTCCAGGTTACGGCGCTCGGTGATGTCCTCGATCGTGGCGACCCAGCCCCCCTGCGCGAGCGGGGTGTTGATGACGTGGAAGGCGCGGCCGTTGGCCAGCTGATGAATTCTCGTGGAGACCGCGCCTTCGGCGACGATCCGCATGACGTCGGCGCAAAATTCCTCGACATTGCCGTCGAACGCGCCACGCTCCTTGCGATGGTACATCGCCTCGCGGATGTGACAGCCGGGCTTGATGACATCGTGGGAGAGACCGAACATGTCAGCGTAGCGGCGGTTGCAAATGACGATGTATCCGGCGGCATCGTACAGGATCAGCCCCTGCGACATGTTGTTGAGGGCGGTGTCCAGCCTCTGCCGCTCCAATTCGATTCGCTCCTGGGCCTCGCGGTTCTGCCGGTGGATCTGTCGGATGATCAGATACAGGATCAGCGCGATCACGGCTGCCGAGAGCGTCGCCGTCGTGACCATGAAGCCGGTCTGCTGCCTCCAGTCCGCGAGCGCAGCCGACATGGTATTGGTCGCCACGATGACCAGGGGAAAATGATTCAGGGACACGGCCGAGCCGAGCCGCTCCTCGCCGTCGAGCGGACTCCTGACGCGGAGCGTGTGCTGCCCGCCCTTGGTCAGCACCTTCTGCATCAGCGGCGCATTCTTGAAGCTTCGTCCGATCATCTCTTCGAGATGCGGATAGCGCGCCAGCATCTTGCCTTCGCGATCGAACAGCGAGATCGCCGTGCCCTCGGCAAGCGCGACGGATGCGAAGTACTGCTGGTAGCTGTCCGGATCGATTCGCCGCACCATCGCGCCGAGGAAGGCTCCGTCGGCGCCGTTCAGCCGGCGCGCGACGATCGTGGTCCATTTGTCGATGATGAAGCTGCGGACGGATTCCAGGATGACCGGCTCGGCCGTCGGATCGGATTTGAACGTCTGGAAATAAGCGCGCGAGGAGACGTTGATCTTGGGCAGCGGCTGGGCCCGCGACCAGTTGATCAGCTCGCCGTCGGCGTCGTAGATCGCGATGTCGCCGAGATAGGAGACGGAGCTGATCTTGCTGCGCAGCATCTGGTTCGCCGCAGGCCCGGACATACGCTCGCGAAACATCGTGGGCGAGGTGATCTCCGGCAGGTTCATCTGCGTGATCACATCGCCGGCGACGACGTCGGAATCTTCAAATTGCTGATCGAAGTGCCGCGCGATCAGCTGCACCGTGTTTTCCAGCTCGCGCTCGCGGTTGGCGAGGGTCCGCTCGCGGAATTCGCCGATGGCCATGGCGGTGACGGTGAAGATGCCCGCGACCAGCAACACGCCGCACAGGATCAGCCACAGCACCGGCCCACGCCGAAGCGCCGCCTCCCAGCCGTTCTTCGCGGCTAGGGACATTCCGGCTGCGATCCCTGACAAGACGTGGCGCATTCCCCCTCCCTGGAAAGTCAGGAATACACCACACAAATGGCCTAAACCTTAGGAAAGCCAGTTACCTGGGCATTAATCCCATTGCGAGATCGCACCCAGATGCAGCGAACCGTCGCGCTGCACCATTAATCTTCGCTTAATGCGAGGCGCCGGCGCTCTTGTCGCCGCCGGCCTTGCGCAGCCGTCCGACCACGCCGGTCGGGAAGAAGTAAACGCTGGCGATGAACAGCAGCCCGAGCCACAGCAGCCAGCGGTCGGGATGCAACAGGCCCGGCAGCAGCGGCAGGCCGGCTTCCGACGCCGCCGTGGACGCGACGCCCATCAGCGACTGCAAATAGTTCTGGGCGAGGATGAAGATGGTGGCTCCGATGATCGCGCCGTAGATCGTGCCCATGCCGCCGATCACGACCATCAGCAGGATATCCAGCATGATCGAGAAGCTGAGCGAGGTGTCGGGCCCGGCATAACGCAACCACAGCGCATTCAGGATGCCGGCGCTCGCGGCGACCAGCGCCGCGAGGCAGTTGGCGTAGGTCAAATGGAAGACGGTGCGGAAGCCGAGCGCCTCGGCGCGGAAACGATTCTCGCGGATCGCCTGAAGCACGCGCCCGAACGGCGAGTTCACCACGCGCAGCAGAGCCAGGATCATCAGGGCGGAGATGCCGAACACCAGGTAGAAGGTGAGGACGCGGCCGTTGATCTCGAAGCCGAACAGGCTTTTGGAGACCAGCACCGTTCCGGGCCGGAGTAGCTCGGGCAGCTGAAAACTGCGCCCGTCCTCGCCGCCGGTCAGCCAGGAGAGCTGCGAGGCCAGCACCTGGAAGGCGGAGGCGACCGCGAGCGTGATCATGGCAAAGAAGATCGCGGCGACCCGCAGCGAGAAAAGCCCGATCGCGAGCGCGAGCAGAGCTGCGAGCGGCAGGCCGATGACGATGCCGGTTGCGACCGCCGCCCAGTTCGGGCCCATCCCGTACAGCGCGATCGCGATCGCGTAGCTGCCGATGCCGTAGAACATGGTGTGGGCGAACGACACCGAGCCGGTATAGCCGAGCAACAGGTCGTAGGACGCGACCAGGGCGGCGAAGACGCAGATCTTGGCCGCGACGTTCAGCGCCTTGGCGCCCGGGAACAGGAACGGCGTCGCCGCCAGCGCCAGGATGATGAGGACGAGAACGAGCGTGAGGACACGGCTGCGCGGCGGGTCACCGGAGAGGATCATCATCGGCTGGTCACCGCATAGAGGCCGCGCGGCCGCCACATCAGAATGGCGACCATCAGCAGGATGTTGGAGACGAGAGCGAGCTTCGGCACGAGGAAGCCGCCGTAATTGGCAACCATGGCCACGAGAATGGCGCCGATGAAGCAGCCGCCGATCGACCCGAGCCCGCCGATGATGACGACGATGAAGATCAGCACGGTGAGGTCGTCGCTCATGGAGGCGTGGACCTGCTCGCGATAGAGCGCCCACATCACGCCGCCGAGGCCCGCGAGCGCCGATCCCGTCATGAACACGCCGAGGAACAGGCGGCGGATGCGATAGCCGAGCGCCTCGACCATCTCACGGTTCTCGACGCCGGCGCGGATCAGCAGGCCAAGCTTGCTGCGATTAAGCACGAGCTGGATCGCGATGAAGATGGCAAGGCCGATCAGCATCGCCAGCACGCGGTACTTTGCAATTGCGACGTCGCCGAGGATGAAGGACCCTCGCAGCGAGGTGGGCAGGGGCATCGGGATGATCTGCGGTCCCCACAGCGCATACAGCGTCTGCTCAGCGACGATCAGGCCGCCCGTGGTCATCAGGATCTGCTTCAGATGCTGGCCGTAAACGGGCAGGATCAGCACGCGCTCGACGATCAGGCCGAGCGCGCCAGACACGGCCATCGACAGCAGCGCTGCCGGCGCCAGCACCGCGAGGTTGATCCACAGCGAATCGGCCTGGATCGAGGCCGCAAACGGCGCCAGCACCAGGGTCGCGACATAGGCGCCGACCGCGATGAAGGCGCCGTGGCCGAAATTGAGCACGTCCATCAGGCCGAACACCAATGTAAGTCCGGATGCCATGATGAAGATCATCATGCCCATGGCGAGGCTCGCGGCGGTCAGCGTCAGCCACGAGCTGGTCGAGCCGATCAGCGGGATCATGAGAAGCGCGAGCGCGACCGGCAGCAGGATCGGCGCGATGTCGCGCTTCGGCTTCGGCAGCGGATCATTTGCGGCGAGTTCAGTCACTGATGCGCCTCCAGGCTCAGGCCGAGCAGTCGCTCTTGCAGCGGCACGTCGGCCGCCAGCGCCGCCATCTCGCCGCGATGGACGATGGTGCCGTTGTCCATCACCAGCACGTTGTCGCCGAGCTCGCGGGCGGCAAAGAAATTCTGCTCGACCAGAAGGATGGTCGCGCCCTTGCGCTTGATCTCCTTCAGGCACTCGATCAGCGCCATCACGATGGCGGGCGCGAGGCCCTTGGTCGGCTCGTCGATCAAAAGCAGCTTGCGCGGCTCGATGATGGCGCGCGCGATGGACAACATCTGCTTCTGCCCGCCCGAGAGGCTTCCCGCCCGCGACAGCCAGAATCGGCGCAGCGCCGGGAAGAAGCCAAAAATCCAGTCGAGCTGGGCATCGTCCAGCGGCCCGTCGCGCGCCGCCAGCACCAAATTCTCCTTCACCGTGAGATCGGAGAACACCGCCATGCTCTCCGGCACGTAGCCGACGCCGAGCCGCGCGATGTCGGGCGTGGCGCGGCGCTCGATGCGTTCGCCGGCGAGGCTGATCTCGCCGTGCGAGGCCTGCCAGAGGCCCATGATGGTGCGCAGCGTCGTGGTCTTGCCGGCGCCGTTGCGGCCGAGCAGCATCGTGGTCTGCCCCTGCGCAACTGCGAGATCGATGCCCTGAAGGATGTGATAGCGGCCGATATGGGTGTGCACGCCGGAGAGTTTCAAAAGGTCGGTCATGCTGCACTCCCTGCAGCCGTCTTGGGCGCTACGCCGAGATAGGCCTCCTGCACGATTGGCGAGGCGATCACTTCGGCAGGCGGGCCGTCCGCAACCAGCTGGCCGTTATGCAGCACGATGATGCGGTCGGCGAGCGAGCGCACCACGTCCATCTTGTGCTCGACGAGCAGGATGATCTTGCTCCGGTCCTGCTTGAGCTGCGCGATCAGGTTGAGGACCACAGGCACCTCGTCGATGCTCATGCCGGCGGTCGGCTCGTCGAACATGAATACCTTCGGCTCCAGCGCGATCATCAGCGCGACTTCGAGCTTGCGCTGGTCGCCATGCGACAGCGCGGTCGCGGCGACGCCGCGCCGGCTGCCGAGCGCGACCTGGTCGAGGATGTTGTCTGCGCGGGCAATCAGGTCGCGGCGGACCATCCAGGGCCGCAGCATGTCGTAATGGGTGCCGTTCGCCGCTTGCACCGCGAGGCGGACGTTCTCCTCCACGGTGAGGTTCGGGAAAAGATTCGTGAGCTGGAACGCGCGCCCGAGGCCCGCGCGGGTGCGCATCGGCGCGGACTGCCCGGTGATGTCGGTGCCGTCGAACAGGATGCTGCCGCTGGATGCACGCAACTGACCCGAGATCAGATTGAAATAGGTGGTCTTGCCGGCGCCGTTCGGCCCGACGATGGCCGTGAGCTCGCCCGGGCGGAACGTGCAGGTGACGTTGTTGACCGCGACATGGCCGCCAAAGCGGATGGTGAGGTCGCGGGTTTCGAGGGTCAGCGGCATTGGAGTCCGGCGAATGATGGGAACGGAGATATATCCGCGATCACGCTGCGCTCCCTCCCCCGCTTGCGGGGGAGGGTAGGGGAGAGGGTGTCTCCGCAATCGAGAACCCCCAAGAGGACAGAGCCCTCTCCCGGCCTCTCCCGCAAGCGGGAGAGGTGAAGAAAGAGGGCTACGCGGACAACACAGACATCCTCACCGCTTGTTGCGAACCGGCACGTCCATGTCCTCGATCTTCAGCTCGCGCACCGGCTCGAGCACAGCCCAGGCGACGTTCGGATCGACCTTGACCTTGAAGTGATACATGCTCTGCAGCGCCTGATGATCCTCTTTGCGGAACACCATCTTGCCCTTCGGCGTGTCGAACTCCAGGCCTTCCATCGCCGTGATCAGCTTCTCGGTATCGGTCGACTTCGCCTTGGTGACGGCGGCGACGACGGACATCGCGGCGGCAAAGCCGCCCGCGGTGAAGAAGTCCGGCGGCGCGTTGAAGCGCTTCTGGTGCTCGGCGACCAGCCAGTCGTTCACCGGGTTCTTCGGGATCGCATAGAAATAGTACGTCGCGCCTTCCATGCCGGGCAGGCCCTTATAGGCCGCGAGCGCCGGCAGGATGTTGCCGCCGGTAGACAGCTCGATACCATAGCGCTTCGGATCCATGTCCTGGAGCTTGGCCAGCGGATTGCCGGCGCCGGCCCAGATCACCCAGATCACCTTGCGGCCCGGCTTGTCCTTCAGCGCGTCGAACAGGCGCTGGCCGACGGCGGTGAAGTCCGTGGTGTTGGTCGGAGCATATTCCTCGGCGGCGAGCGTCGCGCCGGTCTTGGCGAGCGCCTCCTTGAAGGCGGCGACGCCGTCACGGCCGAAGGCGTAGTCCTGTGCCAGCGTCGCCACGGTGACGCCCTGCTTGCCGATCGCGACCGCGTTGGAGATCGCGTCCTGCGAGGAGTTGCGCGCCGTGCGGAAGATGTAGCGATTCCACTTCTCGCCGGTAATCTGATCCGCGACCGCGGGCTCGACGATCAGGATCTTCTTGTTCTCCTCGGCGACGGGGAGAATGGCGAGCGCCGCGGCCGACGAGGTCGTGCCGATCGCGATGTCGGCCTTGTCGTCCTGATAGGCTTCCGCGAGCGCCGCCTTGGCAAGGTCCGGCTTGCCCTGGTCGTCCTTGGTGATGACGACGATCTTGCGGCCGTCGAGAGTCATGGTGCCCTTGGTGGCGTATTCAAAGCCCATTTTCAGGCCGGTCTCGGTCTGCTTGGCATAGGCCTCGAGCGGACCGGTCTTGCCGTAGATCAGCGCGATCTTGAGATCGTCGGCCCGTGCGGATGCGCCCGCGGCGAGCGCGAGGATGGTTGTTGTTATGATGAGTGATCGACGCACGATGGTCCCTCCTGATTTAAAGCTTCTGGCAACAGCGATTTGCACAACACTACGAACATTGCAATTGAACCTTCCGGCGAAGCGGATTTGGCGCATACGAGCATGCATCATTTTTGGGCCTGCTGCATGGCGTGAGCTGCGCCGGCTCCTTCGACCTGCCGCCGATCGGACTGCGCTTCGTCCGCGCTCTCGAAGATATGCGGCGCAACGCCGCGCTTCTCCAGGGCCTCGCCGAGCTTGATGCGCAGGAAGCCCGACGTGGTGTAGCGCGACACGCCGGAATAGAAGCGATCGACCAGGCTGCGGACCATGACCGAATAATCGTCCATCAGCTCCGGCAGGATGGAAAAATTGTCATAATTGACGATGGCGTAGACGCGGCGCCCGAGCGGGGCGAGCCTCGCCTCGACGATGGAAGCGATGGTGTCGATCTCGGCCTTGCTGCGCAGCGGGTAGCGCTCCAGATTGACGAAGAACAGGTTCTGCTGCTCATCCAGCGTGAAGCGCTGGTCGAGCGGGATGGTGAGCAGGCGCTCGCGCAGATCCATGAGATCGTCGCGGAAGATGCGGCCGTCCATCAGAGCGGGATCGCGCGGGGTCAGCGGCTTGAAATCCATCAGGCGCAGGATGTCGCGCTCGATGTCGATGCCGGGCGCAACTTCCGTCAGCTCGAGGCCGTCAGGCCTGAGCTCGAACACGCAGCGCTCGGTGACGTACAGCGTGCGCTGCTTGCGCGCGGCGGCAAACGGACCGCTGAAGGTGACGTGCTCGACGCTATCGACGAACTTGCGCGATTTGGCCTCGTCAAGGATGACGAGCTTGCCGTCATTCACCGCGATGCGCTGCTTGCCCGCGCCGAAGGTGCCGACGAAGATGACCTCCTTGGCATTCTGGCTGATATTGATGAAGCCGCCGGCACCCGCGAGTTTCGGCCCGAACTTGCTGACATTGAGGTTGCCGGCGCGGTCGACCTGGGCGAGGCCGAGGAAGGCGGCATCCAAGCCGCCGCCGTCGTAGAAGTCGAACTGATAGGGCTGGTCGATCACCGCCTGCGTGTTGATCGCCGCGCCGAAATCGATGCCGCTCGCCGGGATGCCGCCGATCACGCCCGGCTCCGCCGTCAGCGTGATCAGATCGATGATCCGCTCCTCGTTGGCGACCGAGGCGATCCCTTCGGGCATGCCGATGCCGAGATTGACGACGCTGTTGGCCTTCAATTCGAGCGCGGCGCGCCGGGCGATGATCTTGCGCTCGCTGACCGGCATCACCGGCAGCGAGGCGGCGCGGACGCGGATCTCGCTCGAGAAGGCCGGATTGTATGGCGTGCCGAAGGTCTGCCAATGGTTCTCCGGCCTCGCCACGACGACGCAATCGACGAGGATGCCGGGGATCTTGACCTGGCGCGGATTGAGACTGCCGGCCTCGGCGACGCGCTCGACCTGGGCAATGACGATGCCGCCGGAATTATGCGCGGCCATGGCGATGGCCAGCGCCTCCAGCGTCAGCGCCTCCTTCTCCATCGTGAGGTTGCCGTCGGGATCGCCGGTGGTGGCGCGGATGATTCCGACATTGATCGGAAACGTCCTGTAGAGCAGGCACTCCTCGCCGCGCAGCGTGATCAGCTCCACCATGTCCTCGGTGGTGCGCGCATTCAGCTTGCCGCCGCCGTGCCGGGGATCGACGAAGGTGCCCATGCCAACGCGGGTGATGTGGCCGGGCCGGCGCGCCGCAATGTCGCGGAATAGATGGGTGATGACGCCCTGCGGCAGGTTATAGGCCTCGATCTGGCCCGTGATCGCAAGCTGCTGCAGCTTCGGCGCAAGGCCCCAATGCCCGCCGATCACGCGGCGGACCAGGCCTTCATGCGCAAAATGATTGAGGCCGCGCTGCTTGCCGTCGCCCTGGCCGGCGGCATAGACCAGCGTCAAATTGCGCGGCTTGCCCTGCGTGTAGGGCGCATCGCCCTCGTTGGAGAGATAGAGCTCCTCCAGTGCGATCGCGATCTCCTCGGCAAAGCCGATGCCGACGAAGCCCCCGGTCGCCACCGTATCGCCGTCGCGGATCAGCATGACCGCCTCGGCCGCGGTGACGACCTTGCCCTTCTCGGAATTGCGCAGGTAAGGCAGAGCTGGGTGCTGGCTCACGGCGTTCCTCCCGATCGTTTCGACCGCATGCCGTTGGTGCCTGATCCTATCGCGAGAAGCCGCCCTGGAACAGGCTGCTCCTCGCGCCGGAAGGCCTGATGGGACAATCAGCCCTGAACTATCTTGCGCGTTTCGGTGGCAAAGTAGACCGACACGACGGTGATGAGCGCCAGCGCGATCATGTAAAGCGAGATCGGCCAGGTCGCCGGCGCGTACGCCGTCATCAATCCCGTCGCGATCAGCGGCGACAGCGCGCCGGCGAAGATCGAGGCGAGGTTGTAGCCGAGCGAGACGCCGCTATAGCGCACCTTGGTGCCGAACAGCTCCGACAGGAAGCTTGCCTGCGGGCCGTACATCGCGGCGTGGCCGACGGCGAGGCCCAGCACGATCGCGATCCAGGCATATTGCGGGTTCTTGGTCGCCAGCAGCATGAACAGCGGGAACGACATCAGCGCCGAGAACACCGCGCCGAAGATGTAGATCGGCCGCCGTCCGACGCGGTCGGAGAGCGCGCCGAAGGCCGGAATGGTGAAGGTCTCGATCGCCGCGCCGATCAAGACGCCGTTGAGCATGTCCTGCTTGTTCATGCCGAGCGATTGCGTGGCATAGGCGAGCACGAAGGTCGCGTAGATGTAGAAGAAGCCGTTCTCGGCAAAGCGCGCGCCCATCGCGAGCAGGATGTTCTTGGGATACATCCGGATCGCGTCGACGATCGGCATCTTCACTTCCTGCTTGGTATCCTTGACCTTCTGGAACTCCGGCGATTCCGCGATGGTGAAGCGGATCCACAGGCCGACCAGCACCAGCGCGATCGAGAACAAGAACGGGATGCGCCAGCCCCAGGCATAGAGCTGCGCGTCGGTCAGCATCGAAGACACCACCGAGAACACCAGCGTGCCGAGGACGAGGCCGAGCGGTGCGCCGAGTTGCGGCCAGCTGCCGTAGAAGCCCTTCTTGTCGACGGGCGCATGCTCCACCGCCATCAGCACCGCGCCGCCCCATTCGCCCCCTAAGCCAAAGCCCTGGATCAGGCGGCAGGTGACGAGCAGGACCGCAGCCCAGATGCCGGCGGTCTCATAGGTCGGCAGGAAGCCGATCGCCGCGGTGGCGGCGCCCATAATCAGCAGCGTCAGATAAAGCATGGTCTTGCGGCCGATCTTGTCGCCGTAATGGCCGAACACGACGCCGCCGAGCGGGCGCGCGATGAAGCCGAGCGCGTAGGTCGCGAACGCCAGCAGCGTTCCCATCATCGGATCGAAGGTCGGAAAGAACAGCTTGTTGAAGATCAGCGCCGCGGCGGTGCCGTAGAGGAAGAAGTCGTACCACTCGATGGCCGTGCCGATCAGGCTCGCGGTGGCGACGGTGACGTGCGAGGGCTGTTTCGCCTGAAGCTGATGGACCGAGATCGCTTCACTCATCTTGCGTCCTCCCTGGTTGCGAATGCGCGTGTGCAGCACGCGTCATTGTGCAAGAGCGAAGAGCAAGGTCCGCGCCAGATGGCGTCAATTGGTGCAAATGGGCGAAACCCCAGCAATTTCAGTGGAGTCATCCGGACAAAGCGGCAAGCTGCGCTGTCCGGAATCCGAGACTCCGGACAGTCCCGTGTCTCGAAACTCAGACGGAGGCCGGCCCCGCGGCAAGGCCGAACTTGGCGAGCTTCTTGTAGAAGGTGGCGCGCGAGATCCGCAGCATCCTGGCGGCTTCGGAGATCTGGCCGTTGCTGGCGGCGAGCGCCTGTTCGAGCGTGTGCTTCTCGAACTCGGCCTCGGCTTCGGCATAGGGCACCACCGTTCCGGCCGGGCGTTCGGGCGCAGCTAGCCTGACCTCGGCACCGACGGGAAGGATGCGAACGAAATCCTCGCCCGTCAGCCGCCCGGAATCACTGAGGATCAGCGCTCGCTCCAGGATGTTGCGCAGCTCGCGCACGTTGCCCGGCCAGTCGTAGCGCGCCAGTGCGGCGAGCGCGCTCGGCGTGATCCGGGCGCTGACATAGTCGCCGGATGCGCTGATGTCCTCGAGCAGCCGGGTGCAGATATCAGGGAGATCATCCAGGCACCGGCGCAGCGGCGGCAGGTCGATCGAGAGCACGTTGAGGCGATAGTAAAGATCGGGGCGGAACGTGCCGTCGCTGACGCGCTTGCGCAGATCCACATTGGTCGCGGCGACCACGCGCACGTCGACCCTGGAGATCTTGTCCGAGCCGAGCGGCTCGATCTCGCGCTCCTGCAGCACGCGCAGCAGCTTGGCCTGCAATTGCAGCGGCATCTCCCCGATCTCGTCGAGGAACAGCGTGCCGCCGTCGGCAATGCGGAATTTGCCCTCGCGCCCCCTGCGGTCGGCGCCGGTATAGGCGCCCGGCGCGGTGCCGAAGAATTCCGACTCGATCAGCGTGTCGGGAATCGCCGCGACATTGACGCTGACGAACGGCTTCTCGGCACGCGACGAGGCGTTGTGAATCGCTTGCGCCAGCATCTCCTTGCCCGTTCCGGTCTCGCCGGTAAGCAGCACCGTGACGCTCTGCCGCGCGGCGCGGCTTGCCAGCTCCTTGGCTTGCGCGATGGCCGGCGTCGTGCCGACGAAGTCGGCGAAAGTGAACCGCGCCGCGCGGGCGTTGGACAATTGCCGCCGTGCCAGCCGCAGATCGCTCTCGAGCTGGGCCACGCGGGCGAGCAGGGGTTTCAGGCTTTCGAGGTGGTCATAGAGCACGAAGCCGATCGCGCCGATCACCTTGCCGTTCTCGTCCTCGATCGGCATGCGGGTGACGACCAGTTGCTCGCCGCCGAGCTCCATGATGTCGAGCAGGATCGGCTCGCCGGTCTCGGCCACCTTCCGCATCAGGCTGTTCGGAATGATCTCCTCGATGGGACGGCCGATCGCCTCAGAGGTTCGCTTGAGGCCGAGCGCTGTGAGATATTTTTCGTTGACGTAGACGACCCGCCCGCCCCGATCGATCGCGATCGCGCCCTCGCACAGCTTTTCCAGCCGCTCGAACAGCGTCTCCATCGCACGCGCACGAAGATAGGCGGGGTCGCTGATGGAGGAGGCGGGCATGAGTACCTCGCGGGAAGTCTGGCTGTGTATTACCAAAAGGCCAGTAATTTCAAAGCGGGAATTGGGTTGCTTGCCGGGTCGTCCATCCCCGGCGTCGTCCTGGACAAGCGCAGCGAAGCGGAGTGCAGATCCAGGACCCATTGCCCCAAAAGGTGGCTTGGCGAAGATTCGTGGTTACCAGCTCGCGCCACAACCCCTTCCCGGGGTAATGGGTCCTGGCTTTCGCCAGGACGACATTGAGGGTGTTGCCGTCTACCGCCGATACCCGCTCGCTCGCGAATAGCCCTGGCGGTTCTGCTGCATCGGGCGGCTTGCCACGTTGACCCGCGCTTCGCTGGCCACCGTCGTTGCGAACTTCAGCTCCTCCAGGAAGATCGGCCGGGAGAAGTAATAGCCCTGCGCGTAGCGGATCTTGGTCGCGGCCTGGAGATAGGCGAGCTCCTCGTAGGATTCGAGGCCCTCGGCAATCACGGTCATGCCGAGCGCTTCGCTCAAGGATTCGATCGCGCGCAGAATGCCCTGGCTGCGCGGACGCTTATGGATGTCGGTGATGAAGGAGCGGTCGATCTTGATCTCGTCGGCGGTGATGTCGGCGAGCGCCGAGAGCGAGGAATAGCCGGTACCGAAATCGTCGATCGAGATGCCGACGCCGAGCTTGCGGAACATCGGCAGGATCTCGTCCTGGAAATGATTCTTGGCGACGAAGGCGTCTTCCGTCAGCTCGATCATGAAACGCTGCGGAAAACCGGTATCGTCCAGCGCCTGCGCGAAGCTGCGCATGAATTCGGGGTTGCCGGCCTGCTTGGCGGCGACGTTGATGCTGATGGTCGCTTCCGCGCCGAATGTCTCGTTGATCAGGTCGATCGACTTGACGATCTCGGCCAGCACGAGATGAGTCAGCTCGTCGATCAGCCCGAGCTCGCTGGCGAGGTTGATGAACGAGCCGGGCGCCTGGATCACGCCTTCGTCGTCGCGCAGGCGCACCAGGGCCTCGATACCCTTCACCGCTTGCGTTCTGATGTCGACCTTGGATTGGAACGCGCAGCAGAAACGCTTTTCCAGGATCGCGAGCCGCAGCGACTGCTCGACCTTCATCCGCGCCAGCGCCTCGCGCTCCATGCTGGAGTCGAAGAAGGCTGCCGACCCCTTGCCGTCGTTCTTGATGCGGTACATCGCGATATCGGCGTTCTGGCGCAGGGTCTCGAAGCTGCTGCCGTGATCGGGATAGAGGCTGATGCCGACGGAGGTGGAGGCGAAGATTTCCGAATGGTCGATGAAGAACGGCGCGGTCAGCCGTTGCAGCGTCGATTGCATGAATTCGGCGACTTCCTCCTGGCTCTGGATCGGCGACAGCAGCAGCAGGAATTCGTCGCCGGAGATGCGCGAGAGCATGTCGGAATCGCGCAAGTCGCGTCCGAGCCGCTTTGACAGCTCGACCAGCAGCGCATCGCCGACGGCGTGGCCGTAATAGTCGTTGATGTGCTTGAAATTGTCGACGTCGAGAAAGGCCAGCGCGAAACGCTCGCCGCGATCGCGTGCGAGCAGGCCGTTGGCGCGATGCTCGATCACGCGCCGCGAGGGCAGCCCGGTCAGCTCGTCGAAATAGGCCGAGCGGAACAGCTGGTCCTCGAAATTCTTCTGCTCGGTGATGTCGGTGGATGCCGAGATCAGGAGCTGGCGTCCGGCGAGGCGGACGGGACGATGGGTCGTGAGCAGCACCTGGCGCGCGGCGCCGTTGTGAAGAGCTTCCTCGGTGACGACTGCCTGGCCGGCGCTCAGCGCCTGTCGGCAGGCTTCGCGACGCGGCGCGAGATCGGGCGAGGGACGGCTGCCGTCCATGCCGAGCTGGGAAACCGCGGCATCGTTAACCAGCAAAAGCTCGCCGTGCGCGTCCTGCACGGTGAGGCCGGCCGGCAGCATTCTAACGATTTCTTTGAGAAATCCGAGCTCGGCTTCGCTCGCGCCAAAATATTCGTTGTCGTTCATAGAAGTCATGAATCTTGTTGTTTCAGCGCGCTTTTGCAATGGGCGCGATCTAGCGCGGTTCCCTCTTAAGTTTGGTTAAGGGGTCCGAAGAAATACGGGGGTGTTTTGGACGAAACTTGCGACGATCCGACGCGCGACGTCGATCGTCATTAACAGAGGGTCAATGAGCCCCGCCAAACTGCGAGCGGAGCGCGCGGCTCTCTTTCGCTTGTATCGAACTTCATCGCGCGATGCGCTTGGGTTGAAACGGTGCAAGCCGTAGTCGACACCTCTCCCGTAGGGAGACAGGGCAATCGCATTTGAAAGCGACTTCCCTGCGGCCATCCTTCGAGACGCCCGCTTGAGGCGGGCTCCTCAGGGCGGAGTGTGCGGCAGCAAGTTTCAACGGGCAGCGATGCCGCTTAGCCTCATCCTGAGAGCCCGACCGAAAAAGGGTGAGCGGTTTTGGCGGGCTTGTGATTCCTTCGGATTTGCAAAGATTCGAGGGAGGACACCATGCCGTGGACCAAAGCCGCTCGTATCCAGTATCAGCGCAGTGGACTGCGTTACGCAAGCGACCTGACCGATGCCGAGTGGGCGCTGATCGCCCGGAAGATGCCGCCGCGGCGGCGATTGGGCCGGCCGCGCGAGGTCGATTTGCGCGAGATCGTGCAGGCGATTTTCTATATTTTGTCGAGCGGCTGCCAATGGCGAGCCTTGCCCAAGGAGTTCCCGCCATACTCGACGGTGCAGGGCTATTTTT
>NZ_FNCU01000088.1:0-17145 GCF_900099855.1 Bradyrhizobium sp. Rc2d
AGGTCGACGCCAAATCAAATGTCGCTCTTCGTCGCGTTCTTGTTCGGAATCTGGGGCGCCCGTAGGCGCTAGGAGAGCCGCAAGCCGGCACGTTTCATAGCCAGGAAGCTCAAGACATTTCAGACCTCGCTGGGCTTCTACGATCTTGCGATCGCGGCGCCGTCGATGAAGGCGGCGCTCGAAGCTTGGGGCGCAGGCAGCAATCTCTTCCATCAGGGCGTCGCGAAAGAAACGGACGATCCGGACGTGGTCGCCGCGACCATGTCCAGGCCCGGCGTAGTGCTCAAGCGGCCCGCGGAATCGAGCGGGCGCTTCGCCGAGCACTCGGATCTGCCGTCCGACTCGGGATCCGGCGAGAACGGAGCTCGGCGGGAAAAGCGCCGCGCGAATGCGAGGAGCACGGCTGGATGAAGGACCTCGCCGATCCGCACGCCCGTGAACGCGCTCTCGACCTCGCGCGTCACGACACGCCGCCCGGGGTCTCTCCAGACGAAGCCATCGCCGAGGTCCGACACGTCCTCAATTCGATCGGCGACACCTGCCCGGAGTGTCCTTCCTAATCACTCCCTCGCCGGAAGCGGGGACGCATCCTCGGCCTTGTCCAGCGCCGCCTGCGCTTTGACCGTCGCCTTCTCGCGCCGTTCGCGATCCCTCTGCCTGGCGGCCTCTTCTTGCCAACGCTCGGCCTCACGGCGATTTTGCTCCATCTCGAAATCGGCCGCGGCCTTTCGGGCGTCCCGTTCGCTGATCACGGGGGCGGCTCGCTTCGTCGGTTTCGCGGATCGCGCCGGCCTCCTGTAGCACGGCGATGGCCCAGCCGCGCAGCGTCCGGGTCGCAGGCCGCCTTTCCTTGAACATCAGCATCGAATCGCTCCTTGGCCTTCGACGAATCCTTGTCGGCCGCCGTGCGTTCCGCGCTGCTACCACAGCCCAGGGATTCGAAATCGCCGGGGCTGCGCTTTTCCACGTGTTCCCCGCTGTGCCGACCGAGGAACAAGGCGTCCGTGCGCCCATTGAATCCGCGACTGACCGCCGGCGTCGTCGACCGCGACGCGGAGGGGATCACGATCCGCGGCGCCAAGATGCTCGCTACTGGCGGCGTCGTTGCAGATGAGGTCTTCGTCACGACCATCCAGCCGATGCCTCCCGGCGAAGAGCGTTATGCGATGTCCTTCGCGATGGTGCGGCTCCGGCAGGCGGCGATCCGGTCCTTCGAACAGTCCTTTGGCAACAACGAGGTGTTCGTCCTGCCGACGACGCCAATCCGTGCGCCGTTGACCCTTCCGTTGCGGAGGATGCGGCATTCCATGAACTCAATGGCCTCGTGCTGCGCAATCCGCGCGTCGCTAACGTGCTCGACTGCCCGTCGATTTCGTTACCATTGCCGCTCGATGGCCTTCCCGTCGGCCTGATGCTGATCGGTCGTAGAAACGCCGACCGGCGCTTGGTCGAGATCGCAGCCAGTGTAGAAACGCTGCTGCGAGGACATTTGCATACTGCATAGCTCTTTCGCGCGAAAGTGCCGCCAAATCTACGATCACGCGGAGAAGCTGTGGCGAGGCCGCCTGCGAAGCTGCAGCTTGCCGATTGCCAAAGTACGTCCATGGGGAGACGTTTCTGCTGCGGTGGACTGACGAACGGCAAAGGAGATCTGATAACCCGCTGATTTTAGCTGGTGGGCCCGGCAGGACTCGAACCTGCGTTATGAGCGACAGGATAACGGTCGGGTTCGTTGACTTGCTCAAGGTTCATCTGAATTCGATCGCGCCTGTTAGGCTTCAAACGGCGATGACCGGAGCCGTAGCTCGAGGTGCTTTTTGATTATCGGCATACTGTTCGCGCAGAATGCCGTATCGGGATTGCTCCGTCGGTTCTGATTTAAGTTTTCGGGAGAGCGAGCCGACAAAGTCGAGCAGGACTCTTGAAATCGCGCCTTGCGGTTCTCGATGCCAGACCATCGCCGGTGCTTCTTCGGAGAAGAAACTCCATTTTTCGGCCGTAGCTAAAGGCGTGGGTTTTGGTCCCGGAAGGTCGAAAACGCGTTATCTTTCAATAAGGATTGACTGACTCTCTCTCCGCCATTTGCACGATTTGATACCGCCCACGTCCCATTGCCTACGATTTCATACCGGTCCGCGAGCAGGTCGAGGCGACATCACAGTCGATTCCATCCGCCGCAGCGACTGCGACATCGTTCAACCGCAGGACCGGCTTGACTCGCCGTCTCGCGAAATTCATAGTTAGCATAATACAATTGAAGTAATCGTATTTCGATTATCCTGCAATCGGCAGTCGGGGCCACCGTCGGCCCTCCTGGGAGGCAGATCGATGGCCTTGATCGAGGCGTTCAAGCGGTTGCTGGGCGACACGGCCGTGCTGACGCGCGAGGAGGATCTGGCTGCCGTCACCGAGGATTGGCGCGGCCGTTATCGGGCGCCAGCGCTCTGCGCCGTACTGCCCTCGAACACCGAGCAGGTCGCCGCCGTCGTTCGTCTCTGTGCCGAGAGCGGCGTGCCGGTGCTGCCACAAGGAGGTAACACCAGCCTGTGCGGCGGCGCGACGCCGTCGGAGCAGGGCGAGCCACCCGTCATCGTCCTTTTGACGCGTATGCGGCGCATCAGGTCGCTCGATCCCGTCAACAACACGATCGTCGTCGATGCCGGCTGCGTGCTCGCAACCATCCAGGAGGCTGCAGCCGCGGCGGGCCGGCTCTATCCGGTGAGCCTCGGCGCCGAAGGCTCCTGCCAGATCGGCGGCAACATCGCGACCAATGCCGGCGGCACCGGCGTGCTGCGCTACGGCAACACGCGCGACAACGTGCTCGGCCTCGAAGTCGTGCTGCCGGATGGCTCGATCTGGGATGGGCTCTACGCGCTGCGCAAGAACAACACGGGCTATGACCTCAAACATCTCTTCATCGGGTCCGAAGGCACGCTCGGCATCGTCACGGGCGCGGTGCTGAAGCTGCATCCGCTGCCGACGGCGGAAGCCGTCGCGTGGCTCGCCGTCGACAATCCGCAAAAGGCGCTCGACGTGCTCGGCCTGTTTCAAGCCTCCTGTAATTCGCGGCTGTCGGCCTTCGAACTGATGAACGCCAAGCAGATCGCGCTCGTGCTGGAGCAGGTGCCGGGCCGGCGCTGCCCGGTCGCTCGGATCGACACCTGGCATGTCCTGGTCGAACTGTCCGACACCGGCGATGCCGAAGCTCTCGCCGCGACGATGCAGGCCGTGCTCGAGCAGGCGCTCGAGGCCGGCATGATCAGCGACGGCGTCGTGGCCGCGAGCGAGGCGCAGCGCAAGGCGATGTGGCTGGTGCGGCACAGCGTGTCCGAGGCCAACAAGAAGGCGGGCGTCGGGCTTACATCGGATACGGCTGTGCCGGTGTCGACTGTGCCCGCGTTCATCGACCAGGCCATGGCGGGCGTGCGAGCGATCGTGCCGGATCTGCCATTCATCATCGTCGGCCATATGGGCGACGGCAACATCCATCTCATTCCGTTCTTCACCTTCGCCGAATGGGACGCGCTGACGGATCGCGACGCGCTCGCGCAGCGCATTCGCCGCGCCATGAACGACGTCGCAAGCGCGCTGCGCGGGACCTTCAGCGCCGAGCACGGCGTCGGCCGTACACTGACCTCAGAGATGGTCCGCTACAAGCCGTACGCCGAGCTCGCTTTGATGCGCGCCGTGAAACAGGCCTTCGATCCAAAGGGCCTGTTCAATCCCGGCCGCGTTCTGCCGCCACCGTCACCGAGTGCCTTGCCATCCATCGTAACATCGCAAACAGGGGACTGACATGAGCCATCTTCCGACGATCATCACCTCCCGCCGCCGTCTGCTTCTCGGTGCCGGGGCCGTCGCACTGACGGCGCCCGCCGTCTGGTCTCCGTCCCGCGCCGCGGGCAAGCGCATTGTGGTGCGCGACGACGGCGGCATCTACACCAAGGCCTATGGCGCGGTGTACTACCGTCCTTTCACCGAGGCGACGGGGATCGAGGTCGTCGGCGTGCAGGCCAATGCCGAGCCGGTCGCCCAGATCAAAACCATGGTGGACACCAAGAACTACACCTGGGACATGGCCAAGATCAGCTGGCCCGCGATCCTGCTGCTGACCACCGGCAGCAAGCCCTATCTCGAGAAGCACGGCCTCGAAGCCGAGCCGGTTGTCAAGTCGATTCCGACCGAGTTCATGTCGCCCTATGGCGTCGGCACCAACGTCTACACCACGGTGCTTGCCTATCGCACCGACGCTTTCAAGGGCCGCAAGGCGCCGCAGTCCTGGGCCGACTTCTGGAACGTGAACGAGTTTCCGGGCCGCCGCGCCGTGCGCAAGCACCCCTTCGACACGATCGAGGAGGCGCTCATGGGGGCGGGCACGCCGACCGCGCAGGTCTACCCTTGCGACCTCGACAAGGCCTTTGCCTCGCTCGACAAGATCAAACCGTCGGTCGCCGTGTGGTGGACGAGCGGTGCGCAGGTCGAGCAGATGCTGACCTCGGGCGAGATCGACCTGTTGCCGACTTGGGTGTCCCGCCCGCAGGCAGCCCAGGCGGCAGGTGCGCCGGTCGAGATCGTCTGGAACCAGGGCATCTGGGGTGGCGACAACTGGTCGATCCTCGCCGGCACGCCGAATGCGGATGCCTGTCGCGAGTTCATCAAGTTCGCCTCCGATCCGAAGCGCCAGGCCGCGCTCACCGAGTACTTCCCGGCCGGGCTGACGCAACCCGAGGCGTTCAACTACGTCAAGCCGGAGATCGCCAAGAACTGTCCGACCTATCCGGACAACATCAAGGCCGGCCTGAAGATCGATGCGAAGTTCTGGCTCGACAACCAGGCGGCGGTCATCGAGCGCTTCAACAGCTGGGTCCTGTCCTAAACCGTCTCGCGGCGATCGGAGCAGTCTATGGTATCGTCGAGCCTGCGCATCCTGGAACTGTCCAAGCGCTATGGCGACTTCGTCGCCCTGGCGCCGACCAGTCTCGACGTCGCAAAGGGCGAATTCCTCACCCTGCTCGGCCCCTCCGGGTCGGGCAAGACGACGCTGCTCAGCCTGGTCGCAGGCCTCGCGCATCCCGACGAGGGCCAGATCCTCGTCGATGATGCCGACGTGACGCACAGCCCCGCCTATGACCGGGACATCGGCGTGGTGTTCCAGAACTACGCGCTGTTTCCGCACATGACGGTCGAGGACAACATCGCCTTTCCCCTGAAGATGCGGAAAGTGAGCGATGCCGAGGCGCGCCGTCGCACGATGGAGGCGCTGGAGACCGTGCGCCTGCCGCACGTCGCAAAGCGCTTTCCGCGCGAGCTTTCGGGCGGCCAGCAGCAGCGCATTGCGCTGGCGCGGTGCATCGTCTACCGGCCCGCGATCATCCTGATGGACGAGCCGCTCGGCGCGCTCGACAAGAAGCTGCGCGACCAGATGCAGCTCGAGATCAAGCGCATCCATCGCGAGCTGCGCACCACCATCATCTACGTCACCCACGACCAGGAAGAGGCGATGACGATGTCGGATCGCATCTGCCTGATGAATGCGGGCGCGATCGAGCAGCTCGGCACGCCGGAGGATCTCTACTTCCGCCCGCGCTCGGTGTTCGTCGCCGACTTCGTCGGCGAGTCCAACCTGCTCAGCGCCACCGTGCGCGATGTCGACGTGCACGGCCTCGACATCGTGCTGGCGGCTCAGGCCGCGCCGTCGCGTGCCGTCGGCAACGGCGCGCGCTTTGCCGCCGGCGAACCCATCAAGGTCATGGTCCGGCCGCAGAATCTGCACGTCGAGACCGCTGCCGGAGCGGGCGGGCTGACCGGCCGGCTGGTCGACGTGATGATCAGCGGCAGCCTGACGCGGCTCTACATCGCGCCGGAGGCGGCGGGCCTGCCGCAGCTCGTCGCGGCCTATCCGACCCGCGCCGGCTCCGCGCCCCACGAGATCGGGCAGCTCGTTTCGCTCGCCTGGAATCCGGCGGATGCGGTCGCGATCCGCGACAGTGGGGGGCATTGAGGTCATGGGCGCAAAGCAGCGCGCGTTGCCGCAAGGCCGGATCTGGAGCTGGGTCGCGATGGGCGGCCCGCTCGCGTTGCTGCTCGTGCTGTTCCTGGTCTATCCGGTCGGCCAGCTGCTGCTGCTCAGCATCCACAACGACAGCGGCTTTACGCTCGCGCAATATCGCCAGCTCTTCGCATCTTCGGTCTATGTCGACGTTCTCCTTATTACGCTCAAGATCTCGCTGGTCACGACATTGGTCTGCGTCGTCACCGGCTATCCCATCGCCTATCTGATCTCCCTGGTCGGCAAGGAGCGCAAGGCGACGCTGCTGTTCTGGGTGCTGTTGTCGTTCTGGACCAGCTTTCTGGTGCGCGCCTTTGCCTGGATCGTGCTGTTGGGACGCAACGGCGTCATCAACAAGCTGCTGCTGTCGCTCGGCATCATCTCGAGTCCGGCGAGCCTGCTCTACAATTTCGGCAGCGTCCTGGTCGGCATGGTCAATGCGTTGCTGCCGCTCGCCGTGCTGACCATGCTGTCGGTCATGGAGAACATCGACCGCAACCTGCCGCGTGCGGCGGCGACGCTCGGGGCGCGGCCCGGCATGGCGTTCTGGAAGATCTACTTTCCGTTGTCGCTGCCCGGCGTCGCGGCGGCCGGCATCATGGTGTTCGTCACCGCGATCGGCTTCTTCATTGTGCCGGCGCTGCTCGGCGGCCGGCGCGAGACCATGATCACGCAGATCATCATCGACCAGATCCAGCAGACCATGAACTGGGGCTTTGCCGGCGCGATCTCCGTGCTGTTGCTGTTCGTCGTGTTGATCGTCTTTGCCGCCTATGACCGGCTGCTCGGCCTGTCGACGATGACGGGCGCCGCCACGGCACCCAAGTCCAAGCCGTCGCGCCTGTCAGAACCGATCGCGAAGGTCGGCGACATGCTCCTGACGCTGCTCGGAACCATCTCGGATGCCATCATCTCGCTGCTGCCGTCGCGCCGGCGCGGCCGCGATCCGGACCAGCCCGGATTCGGCTTGCAGGCGTTCGCCTGGACCATGCTGCTCATCATCAGCCTGCCCACGGTCCTGATGATCCCGCTGTCTTTCGGCAAAGGCGGGCTGAACTGGCCGCCGCAGGGCTTTACGCTGCACTGGTACGAGACCGTGCTGGCCTCGTCGGTGTGGACGCAGGCTCTGCTGCGCTCGCTGATGGTCGGCGTCGGCACGGGGCTCCTGGCCATGCTGATCGGCACGCCAGCGGCGTTCCTGCTGGTGCGCAGCGACATTCCGGGGAAGGGGGCCTGGCTCGCCTTCATTCTGTCGCCGATCGTCGTGCCGCGCATGATCATCGCGGTTGGTCTGTTCTACGTGTTCGCGAATATCGGCCTGGTCGGCAGCGCCTTCGGCCTCATCCTCGGCCACACGGTCGTCGCGGTGCCGTATGTGGTGATGACCATGATGGCCGTGCTGCGCAACTACGATACGCGGCTCGATCATGCGGCCTCGAGCCTCGGCGCGCGGCCGTTCGCCACGCTGCGCCACGTGACCTTTCCGATCCTCGGCGCGGGCATGATGTCGTCGTTTCTGTTCGCCTTTGCGACCTCGTTCGACGAACTGACGATCGCGCTGTTCGCGACCGGCGGCCTCAATGCCACGCTGCCCAAGCAGTTCTGGGACGAGGTGACGCTTCAGGTCTCGCCGGTCATCGCGGCCGTGTCGACCTGCCTGTTCATCTTTATGGGGCTCTTGATCTTCATTGCCGAACGCCTGAGGCGGCGCGCTGCCGCACGGTAGCCGTTCCACTCTCGAAATAGAGGTTCTCCCACATGCTCACTGCTTCTCGTCTTCGCGGCCTGTTCCCCGCCATTCCGACCCCGGTCAAGGCCGACGACACCATCGATTCGGCCGCCGTCTCGGCGCTGTTCGCCTGGCTCAACAAGCAGGGCATCGACGGCGTCGTGCCGCTCGGCGGCACCGGCGAATACGGCGCGCTGGCGCGAGCCGAGCGGATCAAGATGGCGGGCCTCTCGGTGAAGGCCATGAACGGCAGAGGCCCGGTGATCGCGGGTGTGCTGGACACCGGCTTTCACGATGCGCTTCAGGCGGGCAGGGAATTCGCCGCGGAGGGCGTGGACGGCCTGCTTGTCCTTACGCCATACTACACCAACCCGACTCAGGAGGGCATTCGCGACTATTTCCTGCGCTATGCCGATGCCTCGCCCGTGCCCGTCCTGATCTACGAAATCCCCTACCGCACCCGGATCGCGATCGAACCGAAGATCCTGCATGAGCTCGCCAGGCACCCCAACATCATCGGCATGAAGGCCTGCAATCTCGACATGTATCATTTCCTGCAGGTGGTCGCCGGCGTCGACGAGAGCTTTGCGGTGCTGAGCGGCGAGGACAGCCTGTTTCCGTTGCATCTCGCCGCCGGCGCCAAGGGCGGCATCATCGTGACCGCGTGCCTGCTGCCGCGCGCCTGGCGGCAAATCTACGAAACGGCGATTGCCGGGCGAACTGCGGAAGCATTGAGTCTGCATCGCCGCCTGATCCCGCTCATGAACATGGCGTTTGCCGAAACCAATCCGGGGCCGATGAAGGCGGTGATGGACATGATCGGCGTCGACGCACCGCGGATGCTGGCGCCGCTGGTCCAGCCGGCGCCGGCGCTGGTCTCCGCCCTCCGCGCTGAATTCGGCAAGCAGTTGGCGGTTTCTGAGAACGTTGGATGACGGGGGGACGGCGACATGGCGCGTAGCGGCCAGGGTGGCTCCAGGAAAGCCGGCAAGGCCAAGAGCCCGGCAAAAGCTCGCGCCGCGACGCGCGTCGCCAAAAGCGCAGAACCGGCACGCTCGTCCCTGTTCGTCGGCTCGACCGAGAAGGCGTTCCAGGTTCTGCACGTCTTCGACGGGCCGCGCCGCTTCTTGACACTTGCCGATATCGCGCGGGCTGCCAATCTCGATCGCAGCGCCACGCAGCGCCTGGTCTACACGCTGGAGTCGCTCGGCTATCTCAAGCGGATTGAGGGCACGCGCAACTACGGACTGACCTCGAAGGTGCTCCAGTTCTCGCATAACTATCTCAAGGCCAACGAGCTCATCGACAAGGCCTCGCCCTATCTCCTCGACATGAGCCGCAATCTTGGCGAGACCTGCAACCTGCATGAGCTCGATGGCCACGAAGTCGTGTTCGTGGCGCGCTTTCCCGGCCAGCACCTGATCCATATCGATTTCGTGATCGGAAGCCGGCTGCCGGCCTACTTCACGGCCTCCGGCATAGCCATCTTGGCGGCCCTTTCCGAGGCAGAGCAGCAGGACCTCTTGAAGCGTACGCGGCTCGAGCCACTCACGCCTTATACGATTACGGATCCCGGTGAGCTCATGGAGCAGGTGCACCTCGCCGCCAGGCGCGGCTATTCGATCCAGATCAACCAAAGCGTCATGGGAGATATTTCCGTTGCGGCCCCGATCATCGACGAGCACGGGCGGGCTATCGCCGCGGTCAATATCTCCGTGCCCACGACGCGCTGGACCATTGAGCGTGTCGAGGCCGAGCTTGTTCAGCATGTTCACGTCGCCGCAACGTCGATCTCGAAGTCCAAGTTCAAACGCTACGCGGCCTGAAACGCCGATGCCGATGCTCCTCAATACCAGCGACTATCGCCGCCGCGCGCGACGATTCCTCCCGCGCGGGTTGTTCGAGTATATCGATCGCGGCACGGAGGACGAAACGGCGTTGACGCGCCTGCGCGCCTCGCTTGACGCCATTACCTTGCTGCCCGCGGTGCTGACGGGGCACGACCGGCGCGATTTCGACACGGTGTTGTTCGGTCGAAGGATGGCCGCGCCCCTCGTTGTCGCGCCAACGGCGCTCGCCGGACTTGTTTCGCACGATGGGGAGACGAAGCTTGCCCGCGCGGCCTCGCGTGTCGGCATTCCCGTCTGCATCTCGACGCAATCGGTGACCACCGTGGAGGCAATCCGGCGCGGCGCGCCGGATGCTTTGCTCTGGTTCCAGCTCTATGTCTGGCGCGATCGCGCCCTGACCGCACGCCTCCTGGAGCGTGCGAGCGCCTGCGGCTGCGACAACCTGGTCCTCACGGTCGATACGCCGGTCTCGCCGAAGCGGGAGTATAATGAACGCAACGGTTTCGGCATTCCCTTCAAGCCGCATCTGAGCAGCATGATCGACGTGGCACTGCATCCGGGCTGGCTGTTCGGAGTTCTCGCGCGCTATCTGATTGGCGAGGGCATGCCGACCTACGGCCACTATCCGGACGCATTTCGCACCGCCATCACCCGTGCGAGCATCGCCGAGGCGGTCCGGCTCGAGCCTCGGCTGAACTGGGACGACATGCACTGGCTGCGCGAGATATGGCCAGGCAAGCTCACCATCAAGGGCGTGCTCGCGGTGGAGGATGCCGAAAAGGCGGTCGAGATCGGGGCCGACGGCGTCGTGGTCTCGGCCCATGGCGGGCGCAATCTCGACTGTCTGCCGGCGCCGGTGGATTGCATTCCGGCGATTGCCGACGCCGTGAACGGCCGTCTGACGATTCTGGCCGACAGCGGCGTCCGGCGCGGCACCGACGTCCTGAAGTATCTGGCGCTGGGCGCGGAAGCTGTGCTTCTCGGCCGCTTGCCGCTTTGGGGGCTTGCAGCCGGGGGAGAGGCGGGCGCCGAAGCCATCCTGCGCATGGTCCTGCGTGAGATGGATACCGCCATGGCTTTCCTGGGAACACATCGCGTTCCGGCCTTGCGGGACGGGCGCGCGCGCCAGCAACGGAACTAAGATTGACTCCAACATTTGGAAAACCACCATGTCCGTCAAATCCGCACCGCACATACATGTCGCCAATGCCGATCTTGCCGGCGAAGTCGATAGGCTTCTCGCCGTGCTCGGCGTCAAGCGCTCCGACTATGCGGAGGGCGCCATCGTCGTTCGTACGCCGATCACCGGCGGGATCATCGGTCGCGTCGCGGAGATCGGCGCAACCGAAGCCGCCGGCGTGATCGAACAGGCGCACGCTGCGTACCTCGGCTGGCGGCTGGTGCCGCCACCCAAGCGAGGGGAGCTCGTGCGCCTGTTCGGTGAGGAGCTGCGCGCCAGCAAGGAGGCTTTGGGCCGACTGGTGTCGATCGAGGTCGGCAAGATCGTTTCCGAAGGCCTCGGCGAGGTTCAGGAGATGATCGACATCTGCGATTTCGCGGTAGGTCTGTCGCGCCAGCTTTACGGCCTGACGATCGCGACCGAGCGCGGCGAGCATCGCATGATGGAAAGCTGGCATCCGCTCGGTGTCACCGGCATCATCTCGGCCTTCAATTTTCCGGTCGCCGTCTGGGCCTGGAACGCTGCGCTGGCCCTGGTGTGCGGTAACAGCCTGGTCTGGAAGCCCTCGGAGAGGACGCCGCTGACCGCGCTTGCAACGCGCGCTCTGTTCGAGCGCGCGCTCAAGCGCTTCAATGAGGCCGGTGGCGGCGCGCCGCAGGGGCTTGCAGCGGTGCTGTTCGGCGGCCGTGCGATCGGCGAGGCGCTCGTCGACCATCCGAAGGTCCCGCTGGTCTCGGCCACCGGCTCGACGGCGATGGGCCGCGCGGTCGGTCCGCGACTTGCCAAGCGCTTCGCACGCGCGCTGCTGGAGCTGGGCGGCAACAACGCCGCGATCGTCGCGCCGACGGCCGACCTCGACCTCACGCTGCGTGGCGTTGCCTTTGCCGCGATGGGAACGGCGGGGCAGCGCTGCACGACGTTGCGCCGCCTGTTCGTCCACGAGAGCGTCTACGACAGCTTTGTACCGCGCCTGAAACAGGCCTATGCGTCTGTCACCGTCGGCTCTCCGCTGGAAGATGGTAACCTGGTTGGTCCGCTGATCGACGGCGCGGCCTATCGCGCAATGCAGAGTGCGCTCGAGGCTGCGACCGCTGTCGGAGGGCAAGTCCAGGGCGGCGAGCGGGTTGCCATCGAAGGGATGGCTGATGCCTACTATGTCCGGCCGGCGCTGGTCGAGATCGCAGCGCAGGCCGGACCGGTGGAGCACGAGACCTTTGCACCAATCCTCTACGTGATGAAGTATCGCGATTTCGATGCCGTGCTCGAGCTGCACAATGCCGTTCCGCAGGGGCTGTCGTCGTCCATCTTCACCAATGATCTGCGCGAAGCGGAAACATTCCTGTCGGCGCGTGGCTCCGACTGCGGCATCGCCAACGTCAACATCGGGCCATCCGGCGCGGAGATTGGTGGCGCCTTCGGCGGCGAGAAGGAGACCGGCGGCGGACGCGAGTCCGGATCCGACGCGTGGAAAACGTATATGCGGCGTGCGACCAACACTATCAATTACGGGCGCACGCTCCCGCTGGCTCAAGGCGTCAAGTTCGACGTGGTGTGACGAATGTCGGCCCGGGAAGTTACCCTTGACGGACAGATTTTAGCGCAAGTCGAGGGCGAAGGGTAAGGTCCGATGGATCAGGTTTTCTGACGGCTGTGGAAGCGGTAGCCCATCCGCCAGAGCTTGGAGGCGGCGTTGCCGGGCCTGCTCTTGTCCGGCGTGACGAAGAGATAGAGACCACCCAGATCGGATGGCTGGGATCGGATGAGAACAAACGGTGATGAGGGCGGGCATTATCAAGCGATGGGTCATGCCCACTTCCTGGCCAGGCTATACGAGTACGGACTCGATCTGCAGTCCGCGATGGATGAGCCGCGGCTGTTGGTGACGTCCCGAAGGACCCCGACAATCTCCAGCTCTCCATCGACCGACTGCTCCGCCAGCTTGAAGTGAGCTTCCAGCCAGGCCGTGGCTCCGTCGTCCCGCCGCACGCGGAATCGGACAGAACTGTACGCCGCCGCGTGCTTCAGGTCTCGACTCGCAGCCACGACCTTGTCGCGGTCGTCATCGTGGACCACCTCGAGACATGAACGGCCGAGAAAGGCGTTCTCGGCCATCCCGAGTACAGACACAACCGAGGGCGACACGTAGCGAAGGGATCCCTTTCGGTCCATCACGATGACGACGTCGGCGATGTTGTCACGCCAGCAGCCGCAAACGCGCCTCGCGTTTTCGGAGAACTCGCTCGAGTCCGGTTCTGAACCTGAATTGGCTGCTCAGCGGCGCCGCCATCCCGATGATGATTCCCACCAGCAAGACCGCGACAAGCGCATCCGAGATGAGATCGGCCCGCCAGTTGGCGAGCACTTCATTCTCCGACCGCGCCACCGTCACGACGATCGGGTATTCCGGATCTTGCTCGTATGCGATGTACTTGGCGAGACCGTCGAACGGTGGGGTAATCTTGTAGGATCCTGTGGGGCTCTCGCTCAGGCGTTTCTGAAAGAGTGAGGTGTCGGAGAGCTCTCGACCGGCTTCGACTGCCGGCCAACGAGCGAGCACTGTTCCATCATTGGAGATGAGGCTGATGCCTCCTCCGGACCCGACGCCGAAGGCCGAGTAGAAGTTGCTGAAGTAGCCGCAATCGATCGCGGCGACGACGACACCTGCGAAATCGCCGGTCGGAGTGCTGATCCGCTTCGACAGGATGATGGAAGGCTGACCACTTGTCCGGGAGACGATCGGCCCGCTGACGAGCATGCTGGGGCTGGGATCGTCGCGATGATGCGCGAAGTACGCGCGATCGAGTTGCTGTGGTCCGGCAGACGCTCGAACGATGCGTAGCGCCAATGGCCGTCCGCATTGAGAACCCCGAACTCGCGGCATTGAGCGGGTCGTGGCGACGAGATGGGCGTTGAACCGTTCGGGCAACAGGTTCTGGTACTTCAGCAAGTCGGCCATTGCCGTCATAGTGACGTGTGGGGCCTTGAAGGTATTGGTCGCGTGTCGGGCCAGCGAACGACCAGCGTTGCGCTGCCGGCAACCGGCGCCTTCCGACCTTGGGATTTTCCCCGGGCTGACGTCGCTGCCGGTATCCGCAGGGCCTCGTCACTGCGCGCAACAACCGCCGGTTACCGGGTGAGCGCGACCTCCTTGAATGCAATCACGAGAGCTTTTTCGAGTTTTCCCTGCATCCCCGAGAGAATGCCGTATGCCTCCGGCCGGGGCATGGTTGGCTTGTAGTGCCGATGCTCGATTAGCGCGGCGAAGATGTCGGCAATGGTCAACATTCGCACGATGTCGGTGATGCTCTCGGCAGAAAGCGCATCCGGATATCCGCTGCCATCGAGATATTCGTGATGATGCCGGACTGCATCCAGGATCTCGGCCGAGATTCCAGTCTGAGCTTTCAAACTCGTACCCCGCCACCGGATGCGTCTCGACAAGCGCCCGCTCCTCGGCATCCAGACGTCCGGGCTTGTCCAGGATCGCCAAGGGGATGGTTGCCTTGCCGATGTCGTGGAACATGGCGGCCGAGTACAGTCGCTCAAGATCGGTTCTCTTTAGCCCTCGGCTAAGGCCGAAGTCGATGGCTACACCGGTAACGAGCAGGCAGTGCTGGTAGGTCCCTTCGTGATGGCGCCGCACGGTGGAGAGCCATTCAGCGAGGCCGCGCTCAGTGATCCGTTCGGCGATTCCCCTGCCAGCTTCTATGGTCGCGAGCACGTCTATCGGCTCGCCGAAAGACGCCGCAGCAAACATCGATCCGATCGCAGCAGCCGCGACCTCCACCGCATTGTCTTGCTGCGCCGCGCCAGTTGCCGAAGCAGTTTCTGAGTTTGCTCGATTGGTCAACGCCGCGAAGAGTTTGGGCGGATTAATTTTTCCCGTTACGGCGAGTGTAGCTCCCAGGGCATAGGCCTGCGAGATGCAGACGTGAGAGGGCTGCTCGACCAGGAATATGCGCTTGGAAACTTTGGCCATCCGCGCACTTCTCCTCTTGAGAGCGGCGATGTTTTCGATCACACGCAGATCGGCCCGCACAACCAATGCGTCGGGCAGATCCGAGAGCTTTGAGTCGACATCCAGTCGCTCCCCTGCGATCTGAAATCTTCGATCGAGCAGTTTGCAAAGCTCAGACAGCTTGGCGGCATCATCAGCCAAAACATGCACAAACATGAGAGCCGTCTCCGAGAAGCTGACCGGCGTCTTCACGCCCAAAACGATCCCTGATCCTCAGGCGGTTCGTTAGGGGGGGGTCAATATTGCAGGCCGAATGACACCTTTGAGTCCTTGACGTAACGATAGGTCCACCCGCGTTGGCTCCACGCATGCGCCGAGTTGGGATTGAGGGCGACAGCCCGGTCCGCCATATTCTTGGCAGCGTCATAGTCGTCACTCCACGCTCCAATGGCGCGGCCAAAGTTCGCAAGAAGGTCCGGATCAGCGTCATCAACTTCAAGAGCTTGTCTGCCCAGTCGCAGCGCCTCGGCATAGTCCAAGCAGTTCTTGGAACCGCCGGAGTTGCAGGCGTCCGGGTCAGATCCCATCACGCAGATCAGGACGCTGCTCGAAAACATCGCGATTCAGAATTCGCACCAGTTGGCCGAGATGCAGACTATCAACGAGCATGCGCGGACCCGGTAGTTCTACGGACCGTTATCGGGGCTTGAACCGAGAGCCGCCGCTTGACATGGTTCCATTACTAGCGCCAACATGCGAAAAGCCGTTTTACGAACCGATTAATTTTCGGACTCGACTTCAAATAAAAATTGCGATTGCGGGCAATCTCACGGGCACTTGCGCCTGGAGGGATGATTGCTGCCATTCGCTTGCGCGCGCAAGCCTTCCGTCTCAGCAAAACGACCTTTAGGAGGGTTGGGAAGAGCCATGACGCCTCAAACTGAAGTTGGCCGCGAGGGGCCGAGGGGCAATGACAGCCGACAGAACTCCGTCGACGGATTTCGTCGCTGACGACACATTCCAATAACCTTACGAGCTTTCGTTTAAAGTTTCTTTCAAGGAGGGTACAATGGCGACGGTTAAACCAATCGATTTAAGCGTCATTGATACCAACAACGATCACGTAGTCACTCAGACGGAATTTGATAGCGCGACCGGTCCTACAAAGCCTCTAAATACCTTGAAGCAATCTGGCGCGCTAACGTTCGACGCAACCAGTCAGACGATAACGCTCGTCGTTGGGGATGCGCTCAGTGTCACGGGTTCGGACATTTCCGACAAGATCACTGCTAACAATTCAGGCGACACAATCCACGGGATGGATGGCAATGACATTCTGAACGGTGGCAATGGCAAGGACTTCCTCTTCGGTGACAAGGGCAATGACGCACTTTACGGCAACAATGGCGGCGATGAGCTCAATGGCGGAGAAGGGGACGATATCCTTCAGGGAGGAAACGGTGGCGACCTGCTCACCGGGGGAATCGGACGTGACAAATTCGTATATCTAAGTAAGGACGACTCTCCTTATTCAATAACCTCCGGCGGGAATCCCGCATATTCCGGATCAGGGTCTTGGTCCGGTCGTTGGGATGTAATTACTGATTTTACCGCCACACAGGACACGTTGGATCTATCCGGTCTTACTCTCACCGGTTCTGGTCCTTCCCAACTATTGTGGCGGGGGGCTCAAGGAAACGACACGACCGCGGGTGTTGCCAATTCTGCGCTTGCGCATAGCGTCTGGTACTACACGGCAAGCTCTAGCCTTACGTATCTCTATGCCGACGTAGACGGGGACGGTAAGGCAGATCTGAAGATTCAGATGAATGTGGCGCCGGCCGTCGGCGATATCATCACCGGATACAATCCAGTAATCATCACAAGCGGAGCCCAGGGTGGGTTCGTCGTAGAGGATGCTCCTTCTACGCCGTCGCTGACGGATTCGTTGAATGCTGCGGGCACCATCTCGTTCACCGATGCCGATTTGAGTGACACTCACACGGTATCATTCGCACCGGCCGCCGGCCAGACCGCGCTGGGTAGCTTCACCCTTGATCCTGTCAGCGAAGCTGTGAATGCCGCAAGCGGGTCGGTCGCATGGCACTACGCACTCAATAACATCGCGGCGCAGTACCTTGCCGCCGGCCAGAGCGTGGTCGAGCATTACATCGTTACGGTCAGCGATGGCCACGGCTCAACGACGACGCAGGACGTCGCCGTCACCATCACCGGCACCAACGACGTTCCGGTAATCACCGTGCAGGATCTGGTCGGTGCGGTCACCGAACTGGTCACCCCGGCCGGCAATCTCACCGACAGCGGGATTATCAAATTTACCGACGTCGACCTTACCGATGTGCATCTGGTCTCGGCCAC
>NZ_FNCU01000092.1:0-9386 GCF_900099855.1 Bradyrhizobium sp. Rc2d
AATCGAGAGCGTTCGCCGTCTGTGCTCCATAGTAAGCAGCGTCGAGCAATCCAAGTCTGGCTGAGACTCCGGGAACGGCTACAGAACCCTGACCGCTCCTGCAGAGAACCTTTAACAGGGTTTTCGAAGGGACTAAATCGGCGCCGCCTACCATGCAGGAAATTGAATCAGCCAAACACAACTTGGCCTTACCGATCACTTCCGAAGGCAGCGATTCATACCTGAGCGACGACACCCATCGCGCCAATCTCTCGGTCGTTTTTGTCATGAAGTAAGCCTCTTAGCAGCCGATCGGATGTAGTGCGTGTTGGAATGGCCGGATAGACCCTCCCCGAATTGAATAAGCTCTCAGGTCCAAAAGGGATCACTTTCGCAATTCACGAGCGGCGATGGAGTTCGATATTGCATGCTCTGCTCACTGTTATAGCTTTCAATAAAATGGAAGGCCGGGTGGAAGCTTGCGAAGTAGCGCGAGTAGCGCGGAAACTCAGCGTTTTTCTTGAGTACTACGCAGGATTCGAAACACAACGGTCACAGGACAACCCTCGCCGGCTCAGCACAGGGGCGCCGGGCTTAGACTTTGTGCGTACTTCGCTGTTCGACGCGCAGATCAGCCAGGTGCTTCTTCGAAACTCACCTCGGTCTTTACCGTACTCTGGACCGTGCTTTTTACATTGCCGCCCATAGAAAGCGATTTCCGCGCAGCTGATGAGGATCGAACCAACTTGCGGTCACTGAAACGTTTGATGAACTTGAGCAACGCCAGGGTCAGGCGATTGGAAAACACGTTCCACCTGCGGCCGATTTGAGCGTCAAAATGGCAACGCGGCCGCGGATTTTCGCCCACAAATCTGTCCCTGAATCGATTTCCAATCTCAAGCCTGTCCACAGGGCGCATTCCCTCTCGCATCTCACTCCCAGCCGCTATGGGAGGCCTTTGTCTCGGATATCACTTTTGGCAAGGCCTGGTGCCTGACCCCTTTCTTCACGAAAGCCTTTCTTCACAAAGCCTGCCGATCTGCACCTTCGCGGCGGCGATCCTTTTTCGTGCGCTTGGCGACATCATCGAATGCATGCATTGCCGAAGCCGGCTTCGCCCTCAACGCGTCGACAGTTCCACCGCGTCTACTACGCGCTCAACCGTCTGAAGGGTTGGGCTAAGAGAGCGCTCGATCCCCTCAGACGGGAGGCGGCCGTTACCACCACTCCTCAAATGCCACGCCAGCGGCTTCGTTCAATCCCCGACTGTAAACAGGCCTTAGCATAGGCGAATGCGTCGAGGCTTGTATTGAAATTTCGTCGGGCTCGCCTGTCCTCAATCGCGCCGGCCAGCATGGTCCAAACTTCGACGAGTGTGAGGCACTGAGCACAGGCTCGCTTGCTCTTGTCACCAAGGCCCGCCAAAGCCGCGTTCGACATCCGCCGACATCACCGGCAATTCAGCAAGGACTGTTGTGAGTGCAAAAGCCTCGCGAAATTGAAGCAATCAGCCAGCTTCGTGGAATGATGATCCCTTTGTATGTTCGTCACCTAATCTTTTGGATTTCTGACGAGCAGCGTTGGCTGCGTCGCTATTGCTCCAGCCTAGCGCGGCACATGAGTCCAGAGTCAGACGTGGCCTTAGCGGAAGGATGAAGTTGCCCAAAGAGCAGCACGTGCAGAATTTCGTCAGTATCAGGGAAAATCTAGCGAAATGCTGACGCGTACTCGGGTTAGCGTATTCGAAACGCTTAGTCAGTCCGCTGTCCTATTTCTGCGCTACTTGCGCCAGCTCGGAGACGGTTAATTCGACATGATTGTGCTAGGTCTTCGCCGAAACGCCGAGCTTGGTGACAGGGCGGACGCTGTCGAAATATTCAACCTAGCAGCTCGCAAGAACGCGCAGGCCTTCCTCAAACAGAACCGCGCCATCTCCGAGCAAGGTCAACATTGTCTAGCTCACTGGCGATCTCCAAACCGCTGCCGGAAAAATTATCGATACGTTCTCGTCCGTGTCCTCAAAAACCGAAAGCTCCGGTGGGTCTCTGACCGGTCCAACAGATCACGATCGGAGCAGCTTAGGTTGGCTATTAAGATTGATAGGCCTTCGCGGGAAAGACGAAAGGCCGGGACTTGCAGACCGAGGGGCTGAGAAAAATGAACGCAGTGAGGCCCGTAGACGCGGACGCAATGTCCCTAAGCGCGTTCTCGCCGCTTAGGAATGCGACCTTTCGTTCGATCTGGCTTGCCACGCAGGTTTCCAGCTTTGGCTCTCTCATGCAGACCGTTGCCATCGGCTGGCTGATGGCCACGATCTCGACTTCCGATCTGATGGTGGCGCTTGTTCAAGCGTCATCGACGCTGCCATCATTCATTCTATCGGTCTTCGCCGGAGCCATCGCCGACAATTTCAATCGTCGCAAGGTCATGCTTGCCGCTCAGTATCTGATGACGATTGCATCTGCGATGCTTACCGCTCTTGTAGCGCTAGGCTTTATCGATCCATGGGTTATTCTTGGCTTCAGCTTTCTAGTCGGCTGTGGCGCTGCGTTCAACAATCCCGCGTGGCAGGCTTCGGTTGGTGACATGATAGATAGGCGTGACCTTCCTGCTGCCATCACGCTTCTCTCTATCGGATTCAACACTATCCGAAGCATAGGACCAGCACTAGGCGGCGTCATCGTTGCTTGGTTCGGGCCTCTGATCACTTTCGCTCTGAACACGTTGAGCTGTTTGGTGCCGCTTGGCGCTATATGGCATTGCGAGTGGAAAGTCCGCTCCTCGCCTCTCCCGCGCGAGTCAATCACCGGGGCGATCTATGACGGCGTGCGATTCACCGCGATGTCGTCAGAAATCAAGTCAGCGATCGCACGGGGAACCGCGTTTGGTTTAGCGAGTATCTCCATAGTTGCGCTGCTCCCCCTCGTTGTTCGCGATCAGTTAACGCGAGGGCCGATGGCATACGGCGCTTTGATGGCCGGTTTCGGAACTGGCGCCGTTTTGGTCGGTATCTCCAACGGCCTCCTCCGACAAATCCTATCTCAGGAACGGCTAATAACACTTTCATGTGTCGCCTGTGCCGCATGCTGCTTGTCCCTGGCTCTGACTTCTACGCTCGCAGTAGCAGCAGTCGCACTTGCCCTGGGCGGTGCGGGCTGGGTCGTGGCCTGGTCAGCGCTTGGCGTGAGTGTACAATTGGCCAGTCCGCGGTGGATCGTTGGTCGCACGTTGTCGATTTATTATGCCTTGACGTATGGTGGGATCGCGGCCGGCAGTTGGGTATGGGGCGCAGTCGCTCAGATGTACTCTCTGACTTGGGCCCTTGAGGTCTCCGCTGGAGCTCTGTTGCTAGTCGCTGCGATCGGTTTCTTGTTTCCTGTTCGCGAATGTCGAGATTCAGACCTCGATCCGTTGGGAGGATTTGATGCGCCAGCAGTCGCCCTGGATCTGAGGCCGAGAAGCGGTCCTATCGTCATCAAGATTGAATATTTTATACCCGAGGAAGATGTCGAGACTTTCCTGAAGCTCATGCGCGAACGGCGTCGTGTGCAGACCCGCGTCGGTGCTCGACATTGGACCCTCCTGCGCAACCTTCAATCGCCTTCACAATGGAAAGAGACATTCCGCACTCCAACCTGGACAGACTACCTTCGCCTAAACCACCGCCTCACGACAGCGGATAAGGAGCTATACGAGCGTGTTATCGAATTGCACTCTGGAAAGCGTCCACCTCGGCTCGAACTGTCCATTGAGCGACCGACAGGCCCGGCTGGCAAGCCCGATCAATTGACCCCCTTTGTCTCGCATCCTTGATTATCCAAGGTGTCGATCCATTCGCCCGCCGGGGGCGCGTGCACAGGCGCCTTCGATTTCCTGATCGCCCTATTCCGAAAACTACGCATCAGCATCATTGAGGCTTTGAGAACTGCGATCAGCGATGCGATTTATTGGCAGTGTCTGCATTCCGACTAATTGGACACTGCGGCCATCTCAGCAACCATAATAGAGAGTCCCGTCATGCTGATATAAATGCGCAGATCACTTCAGGCATCTCGATGAGGATAGAGCGCGGACAGCCGATAGGAGTGGCAATTTTCGACGCAGTCAACGTCTTTGGCCGAAGCGGCGATTGTCTTGGTGCTGATCGGACTGGTATGCTAACAGTGCCGCTGCCTCCTAAGCTATCTTGCTGCCGAGGAGCTTAGAGGCTAGTCACGCTGCGGCAGTCTGATCCAGATTGCGAAAGGGCCTTCCGCAATCGTGCACCTCGGGCTAACATCCTGCAGCATTCCTGCGTCCCGGCGGCGCAGGTCGATGCTTTCCCTCAGTCTCAATCTGCTACCTAAGACTTGGGCGTTGAGTCGACACAGCGGCGCGAGAAAATGAAAATAATTGCGAACAATTTGCTTTCGGAGGCTGAGCAGAAGGCCGTCGTCGAGATGCGCCATGCGATGCATCGCGAGCCGGAGCTTTCCAACAATGAATGGAAAACTCAGCAACGGATCCGTGAAACTCTGGAACGCTTTGGATTGACAGGCGCGAAGACGTTTCACAAGACCGGGCTTTATGTCGATATCGAGGGGTTGGCCCCGGGGCCGCGGCGCTCTGTCGCTGTGCGCGGCGATATCGATGCGCTACCCATTGAGGAAACACGCGACGACCTGTCTTACCGGTCTCAGGTCCAGGGTTTGATGCACGCCTGCGGCCACGATATGCACGCCTCAATCGCGATGGGCGCCGCGCTCGCATTCCATAGAATGCGCGAAAAGTTTTCCGGTAAGCTTCGTGTGTTCTTCCAGCCTGCCGAGGAGGCCGAGCCGCTCGGAGGGCGCTCGGTGGCGGACGGCGGCTTGCTCAGCGGTTTCGACGCTGCCATCGGCTTCCACGTCAAAACGGACTTGCCGGCCGGGATGTACGGCGCGCGCGCAGGTGCGGTGACCAAGTCAGCCGATCAATTTGCGCTCAAGCTCATCGGAACAATGGCTCACGGCGCCAAACCGCATGCCGGGGTGGATGCGATCGCAATGGCGGGGGCGTTTATCAACGAAGTCCAAAAGGTGGTATCGCGAGAAATGCCATTCGACGATGGCGCGATCATCACAATCGGGACGATCTCCGGCGGCGAGGCTACGAACATCATTTGTCCTTCCGTCACAATGACCGGGACGATCAGAACGAGCAGTGCCGAACGGAGAACGCTTCTGGTTCAGCGCGTTCGAGAAATAGCCGAAGGCGTGGCCGGCATGCATCGAGGAAGGGCAGAGTTTTCCCACAGGCTGGGCGAGCCGCCCGTCGTCAACGATGCTACGATGGTCGAGCGATTTCGGCGACTTGTCCTCGAGGCGGTGGGCAACGACAAGTTTTCCGACAAGAAGTCCCCGACAGCCGGCGGCGGCAGCGATGATTTCGGCTTCTATTCCTCCTGCGTGCCTTCGATCTACTTCTGGTTCGGGAGCGAGGAGCCTGGCAATGAGTCGGGCGTGCATACGCCGACCTTCGGAGCATCGGACGACCTTCTTGTTCCGACCGCCGAATTGACGGTTCGGTACTGTCTGGAGATGCTGAGTTCGTAACGACGTCGACGTTCAGCCTCCGCCACAAACATAGCCTGGCGGCATGGTGAGCGGATCACGTCGCGAGAATTCATTTTCTTATTGTCGCCGATCGCGGGCTTGCCGCACACATCTTTGATATGCGCGTATTGGTCTGGACGACAAATAGAACCGACGAAGCCTGTACTTCACGCAAAGGAGCTGAAGCGATGACTATGCCAAAAGCCTCACAAGCGTTTCCCCGCTCTGAATATCTGCGAAGACTGACTGCCGCAAAATTGGAGATGCAGCGGCGCGATGTTGAAGTTCTGGTGATCACGACCCCAGCCAACATTACTTATCTTTCGGGATACACGTCCAAGTCCGGATATGTGCCCCAAGGTGTGGTCGTTTCGTTGGAGGACGAAGAGCCGACCTTCATCACACGCCGTATGGATGGACCGGCAGCAATCCATCAGACGTTTCTGGAGCGAAGCCATGTGATCGGCTACCCGGAAGCGCTTATCGCTAATCCTGACCGCGACGGATATGATGCGATAATCGACTTCATTCTGGATAAAAGTCCGGGCCATAAAACCATTGGCATTGAAGCGAAGTTCTTGCCTGCTTCGACGGTGGAGAAGTTCAAGTCACGATCGCCAGGGACGAAGATTGCCGATTGTACCAACGCGGTTAGCTGGATTCGAGGCGTGAAGTCGGATCTTGAGATTGCAATGATGCGTGAAGCCGCGGCCATTTCCGACGCCGGAATGCTCAGAGCAACGGAAGTTATTCGGCCGGGAGTGCGTGAGGCCGATGCATCCGCGGAGATCATCGCCACGCTGGTACGCGGGGCCAACGGTAAGCCCGGCACTGACATTTCAAGTTTCTTTCTGTGTGCGACGCCGCGCACATCGACATGTCACATTCGCTGGGCCGAGGACGTGTTCCAACCGAGGTCACAGATCAACCTGGAATTCAGCGGTGTGCGCCACGGCTACACTTCCCCGCTGATGCGCACAATGTCAATCGGCAAACCCTCAGACTATATCCGCCGCCTGCATGAAGGCGAAGTCGCTGGTTTGGAAGTGGCACTTGCCGCCGCCAAGACAGGGAGGACCTGTAGCGATGTCGCAGTAGCGTTCAACACCACTTTGAAAAAGCATGGTTTTGAGAAAGAGTCGCGGTGCGGCTACGCCGTGGGCATCGATTGGACAGAACCGACTGCCAGCTTGAAGGAAGGTGACATGACCATCCTGAAGCCAAACATGACTTTTCACCTCATGCTTGGAAACTGGATCGATGAAGACGTCGGCTATGTGATCAGCGAAACCTTTCGCGTTACCGATACTGGCGGCGAACCGTTCACGAAATTGCCGCGCGAGCTGTTTGAGATTTGATTTCTTGCGCTACGAGCCTGCAGGCACGGCGATCCGAACCTGCAGGCCTCAAATCGAATCGCGCACCGCAAATAACGGGCACATCCGGCGGCACCGCATGGGAATTCCACGTCCCGTTTGCTCCCCGTAGCGCCGGTCAAAAAACGACGACAGCCCATCTGCGATCGGTTATCGACCGCGGCTTCTAATTTTCTGAACAATCCGAGAAGTTGCATAAATCTGCTCTCGTCTCCCACTGGTGGATAATTGATAGCAAGTGCGCCCAATCAGTCGAAATCCATCGTAGGTGTGTCGATGTGCGGTGAATTTGAGCGCTAAAAACTCTTGCGGCATGTACGGACATCAGGCGCAAACTTGACGTTGCGGGCCACTACGGCGAAGCGATGGGTTTCATCAATGTTCGCCTGATATGGAGACTATAGCCGAACTCCAATCCCAATTGATGCAATGAAGGGCCTGAAGGAAAACGAAAAGCGCATGAATCTGCACAGGGGGAAACTGTATCAGCGCTCGTCACTCCTCGGATGGCGCCTCGATTGGAATCGCAAAGCCAGCCTTTACCCGGTCCATTATGACCATTGTCTTGAACCCCTTGATATCCGAGTTCTCATAGAAGAAGCGTCGGGTGAATTGCTCATATTCTTCCATGGTGCTCGCCGTGACGTACAGGACGAAGTCGGCGTCGCCTGTGACGTAAAAACCATTGACAACTTCAACTGACGATTTGATCGCCTTCTTGAACTTGTCGATGATATCGGAACGCTCCCTTTCCAAAGTCACCAGGACAAGCATTTGAATTGGCCTTCCAACGGCCCTTGGTGAAACGATGGAGACATCAGCCTCGATGATGCCGTCTGAACGGAGCCTCTTCAGTCGTCTTTGACACGCGGTGGGAGACAAGCCGGCCAGTTCGCCAATCACCTCAGAAGTTAGCCGGTTATTCTTCTGCACAATCTCGAGGATGCGGGCGTCTATTCGGTCGTATTGCATAACTGTCTCTCCGGCTTGAGGTGAATTTCATCGCGAAATGCCAAGCCGATGCAAATACATACAAGCGAGCGCATAGGCGTTGCAATGGTATTCCAAAGCCATTCGTGGGTCTTTCCCAACTGATGGTGTAGCTCGGTAGAGCAAAGCCGCCTGCACGCGCGCCCCCAAACAGCGCCGTAGCGGGCGGGCGGCTTTGCGGTGGTCATCGATGATTCGCCGGTAGGGTCGAGTTGCTGACACCAACCTGATTCGAGGAACCACCGATGACCGACGAGATGATGAACCTCCGCACGCTTGTGGAGAAGTCCCTGATGCGGATCTGTTGCGCGAGATGATCGGCTTCGCCGCCCCGCGGCTGATGGAGCTGGAGGTCGAAAGCCAGACAGGGGCGGCCTACAGCGAGAAGAATCCCGACCGTCTGGCCCAACCCAACGGCTACCGCGACCGGGTCTGGGAGACCCGCGCCGGCACCGTCGAACTGCTTCTTCCCAAGCTGCGCAAGGGCTCCTACTTCCCGGGCTTCCTGGAGCCGCGCCGCATGGCCGAGAAGGCGCTCACCGCCGTGGTCCAGAAAGCCTATGTGCAAGGCGTCTCGACCCGTTCGGTGGACGATCTGGTGCAGGCGATGGGGATGAGCGGCATCTCCAAGAGCCAGGTGAGCCGGCTCTGCGGCGAGATCGACGACAAGGTGAAGGCGTTTCTCGGCCGCCCGATCGAGGGCGACTGGCCCTATCTGTGGATCGACGCCACCTACGTGAAGGTGCGCCAGAATGGCCGCATCGTCTCCGTCGCCGTGATTGTCGCGGTCGGCGTCAACAGCGACGGCCGGCGCGAGGTGCTCGGCGTGGATATTGGTCCCTCCGAAGCCGAGACGTTCTGGACGGCATTCCTGCGCAAGCTCGCCCGCCGCGGCCTGCGCGGCGTCAAGCTGGTCGTCTCCGATGCCCACGAGGGCATCAAGGCCGCCATCAGCAAGGTGCTCAACGCCACCTGGCAGTGCTGTCGCGTGCACTTCATGCGCAACGTGCCGATTCCGAGATGATGGTGCGCAGCGTACCGAGTTGATGGCGCGCAGGGTTCCGAAATGATCGCGCGCAGCATTCCAAGCATTGTCCGCGCAGCATTCCGATTTGATCGCGCGCAGTTTCGGATGGTGTGAGGCCCGATCGTTGGGCCATTTCTCCGGCTGGAAGCAGCTGGGAGGATTGGATGCCGACGAGGAGGGTTATCATGCGCCAGGTGCGCGAGATTATGAGGCTGAGCCTTGAGGCTGGGCTCTCGACGCGCGTGGTTGGCGAGCGCGTCGGCATCGGGCCGACGACGGTACGTGACACACTGAAGCGGTTTGGGCGCGCGGGTCTGGTATGGCCAGTCCCGGAAGCGATAAGCGACGCCGAGCTGGAGCAACTGCTGTACGGGGTGCCCGGCGTGAAGCCGGGTCGCCGCAAGGTGGCAGAGCCTGACTGGCCCGTCATTGCCCGCGAGC
>NZ_FNCU01000098.1:0-7405 GCF_900099855.1 Bradyrhizobium sp. Rc2d
TTGTTCGCTCAAATCGCAGTGCACGACAGGACCAGAGCGGCGAATTACACGCTGGGAGCACGAGCATCTGCTTGAGGCTGTGCAGCAGCGCCTTGACGCAAACCCAGAAGCCATGCGTCAGCGTCGGGAGACGGTCGAGCATCCGTTCGGCACGATGAAGGCCCGCATGGGAGCGACACACTTCCTCACCAAAACGCTCCCAAAAGTAGCGGCCGAGATGGCACTCTCGGTCTTGGCCTATAATCTTACACGGGTCATGAACATCGTCGGGGCCAAGCCACTGATCACTGCGATCGCGATCTGAGACAGGCGCGGTTCCTAGCTTCCGGACCGATGCCTTTTGAAGCCGTTTTTACACGGCCAAGACCCTGAGCTGACATTGCCGCGCTCATTGCGCTGCAGCGCGGTACAGACAAGGCCCAAAAGCTGCTATACTCGCGAGCAGTCTCTGGCTGGAGCAGCACATGAGACGACGCGAATATCACATTACTCGGCAGCACGGCTGCGATGTGGCCACGCCTAGCGCGCGCGCAACGGCCGCATCGCATCCCCAAAATTGGCGTCCTCTGGCATGCCGCCAACATCGAAGAAGAAACTCCATACTATCAGTCACTGGTTGAGGGTTTCTGGAAGCAGGGCTATGTCGACGGACAGAACATAACGCTAGAATATCGCTTTCCTGATAAAGTGCCCGAGGTTTTCGACAGGATGGCAGCCGAACTCGTATCTTTAAAGTGTGATGTATTGGTTGGTGCCGGGGCGGCTGCGCCGCACTTAAAGAAGGCGACCAAAACAATTCCAATAGTCTTCCTGTTCGGTTTTGACCCTATCGGAGCCGGCCTGATCGAAAACTTTGCACGACCCGGTGGGAATGTTACGGGATTGTCGAATTTTTCTGTCCAGCTCAGTGCGAAGCGGTTGCAGTATCTTAAGGAGATTGTCCCGACGGTTACGCGTGTTGGCTTGCTCATCAATCCAAACGTCAAAATATCGAGCCTCTATGTTCAGGAGGCGACCGAGGCAGGCATAAAGCTCGGCGTTGATACCCAAGGTTTCGAGGTCCGCGCGCTCGGCGATTTCGAGCCCGCATTTGACGCGATGGTAAAGGCAGGCATGCAAGGGGTGGTCGCTAACGGCGAAAGCTTGATCTTTCAGGCCAGGAAAGTGATCGCGGATCTCGCACTTGCGCGTAATTTGCCGAGCTGCGGCTACGTAAGAGAGCTTCTTGAGGCTGGAGGTCTTATCTCCTATGGAGTTGACCAGCGGGCGATGGCCCGCCGTGCGGCGGTTTACGTTGATCGGATTTTGAAGGGTGAAAAGCCCGCCGAATTACCCGTGGAGCAACCGACCAGATTTGAGCTGCTCATCAACCTAAGAACTGCGCTCGGTGTGACCGTGCCTCCTACATTGATCGCCAACGCCGACGAGGTAATCGAATAGTGCATACTGCAAGTGCGGTAAGACCGTTGTTGGCCCTTAGTCGAACCACGATAATCCCGTCGTGATGTCGGTTATCGTCGGTAGAGCAGACGTGTGGCCGCGCTCGCTTCGAAGGCCGCTTATGACCCATCGCGACAAAGTCCGCCCGAGGCTTCGATGTTGGCCGTGAGGAGTAAACCGGGCGTTGGCTTCCGGTGCTTCGGTGATAGTGTGAGCTGCGGTACCGAAGGAAGCGACAGCGGTTTGCACGCGGTCGATAGCTGCTGGTGGAACGCATGAGCACACTGGAGCCGCCCGAGACGCGCTATACCCGGAGTGGCGAATTAAACATCGCCTATCAAGTGATGGGCGATGGTCCGATCGATTTGATCTTCGTGCCGGGAATGATCACTCACGTTGAGTTTCTGCATGAAATTCCGGGCTATACGGATTTCCTGGACCGCCTCGCTACTTTTGCGCGGGTCGTTACTTTTGATAAGAGCGGGCAAGGCCTATCTGATCGATACCTCGGCATGCCATCGTTCGAGCAACGCATCGACGACGTCAGATCCGTCATGGACGCGATCGGATCGAGGCGCGCGGTGCTGTTGGGCTGCTCTGAGGGCGGGTCGATCAGCGTCATGTTTGCTGCGACCTTTCCCGAAAGGGTCTCGCACCTCGTGCTCTTCGGCGCCTTTGCACGATTTAGCAGTGCCCCCGGCTATCCATTCAGGCCGTCGGGAGAGGACATAGTGAACCGCGTGGACAACTTGTGGGCAGCCGGCTGGGGTACTGGGGTAACCCTCCGCCACTTTCTCCCAAGCCACGCGGATGAGCCCGATGTTGCTCGACGGTACGCCAAGCTGGAACGCCTGGCATTTAGTCCAGGCGCTCTCAAGATGGCGGCTCGGTACAACATCGAGATCGATGTGAGGGCCATTCTTCCTTCCGTTCGAGTGCCGACGCTGGTGATACACCGTCAAAACGATGTCATGTCCATCGAGAATGGGCAGTTCTTGGCCTCGCAAATTCCGGGCGCTCAATTCTTGTGCTACGCAGATTGCAGTGACCACCTCATTTTTCCCGGAGACAGGCCGCGCTTGTGCGGCGATATCGAAGAGTTTGTTACGGGTCACCGGGAGCTGACTGCGCTGGATAGCGATCGCGTGCTGGTGACGGTGCTCTTTGCCGATATCGTCGATTCAACTCGGCGGGCGGCTGAGATGGGCGATCAGGCGTGGCGCCGGGTGCTTGATGAACACGACCAAACGGCGCGACACATCGTGATGCAGCATCGCGGGAAGCTAGTCAAAACGACCGGCGATGGATTTCTCGCCACGTTCGACGGACCGGGGAGGGCAATCCGTTGCGCGCTGGCATTCGAAGCCGCAACGAGGCGCTTGGGTTTGCCTGTGCGGGCGGGGCTTCATACCGGCGAGATTGAGTTGCGCGGAGGGGATATCGGGGGTATCGCCGTACATGCCGCCGCGCGTGTAATGGCACATGCCGGACCAGATGAAGTGTTGGTTTCGCGAGTCGTCACCGACCTAGTTGCCGGTGCCGGGCTGAAGTTCTCAGACCGCGGGACTCACGAGCTGAAGGGTCTACCCGGCCGATGGGACATCTTCGCGGCGAGCGCGTAATCGAGATAGGAGTTAGTATGCGCAACCGTTCCTTTGCCTATCGGAGAAGCCGTCGCTCGCCGGTTCGGGGTCTGCTTCGCGTGGTCGAGCGAACGCGAATTGCTCGCGTTGAGCTTTTCTCAGTTTGACCCAAAGGCGACCTCATGAACTGGCACCAGATTTCTACGTTGGCGGGTCGATGCTGGACGGAACATTGGTGCTATGATTTTGCCGTCAAGGCCCGCTGAGCTTCTGGACCAGGGGATCATCCCTATGACGCGAAATAGCGACTTTGAAAATGCACTTCGCGAAAGTGAGCAACGGTTGCGCTGGCTCGCCTCCATAGTCGAATCCAGCGACGACGCGATTGTGAGCAAGAATCTCAATGGCATCATTTTGAGCTGGAACAGGGGTGCCGAGCGCATCTTCGGCTACTCGCCCAGTGAGGCGATTGGTCAGCCCATTACGCTTGTTATCCCTGAGGACCGGCAAAGCGAGGAGCGCGAGATACTTACTCGCATCAGGCGAGGTGAGCGCATCGACCATTTTGAGACTGTTCGCCAAACTAAGCACGGCAGCCTCATTGTCGTTTCGCTGACCGTTTCTCCTGTCAAGGATTCCAGCGGCAAGATCGTTGGCGCATCAAAGATCGCGAGAGATATCACCGAGCAAAAGAAAAATCAGGAGATGATCACGACATTGGCACGCGAGGCCGAGCACCGCAGCAAGAACATGCTCGCGAGCGTTCTGGCAGCAGTTAATCTTTCTCAATCAAGCTCGCCTGAAGATCTCAAACAGACGATTGTTGGGCGGATCGAAGCGCTTGCGAGGGTTTGCTCGCTCTTTGTCGCGACACGCTGGATAGGCGCCGATCTATCGGCGATTGCCGAACAGGAACTCGCTCCATATTCGGGGAAGGGACTGCTGATGGATGGACCGCATATCGTGTTAGAACCCGGCGTCGCTCAGGCAATTGCCATGACGCTGCACGAGCTGGCCACCAACGCCGCGAAGTACGGTGCTTTGTCCCAGTCCAACGGCCAGGTCCACCTGCAATGGTCGCACGAGGCTCGCGGTCAATTGGATCTACGCTGGACCGAGACAGGTGGTCCCGCCGCGCAGGAACCCACGCGAAAGGGCGTTGGTGGCCGCATCATTGAAGGAATGATCACTCAGCTAAAGGGAAAAGTTCACTTTGACTGGCGCAAAGACGGACTTGTCTGCGAAATTGCACTGCCGGTCTGAGATCGCAACAAGCCCGATAGAGGCGGGAGGGGTAAGTGGGAGATTGAGATGGATGATCGAACCGTGCGACTGGCGTTGGAGCGCCATTGGGATGCTTCGGACACGAGCGACTTTAAGACCGAACACGAGATCTATCACGAGGATGCTGTGCTAGATTATCCGCAATCCGGCGAGCGGATACGGGGCCGGCACAACATTCAAGAGAGCAGGTTCGTCCAGCCAAACAAGAAGCGTTTTACGGTCCGGCGAATTATCGGGAGCGGTAATCTCTGGGTCACTGAATTCGTGCTTACCTACGACGATATGCCATCATACGCGGTGAGTATCATGGAATTCCGCGAAGGACTGGTCGCCAACGAAACGCAATATTTCGCCGATCGGTTTGACCCTGCACCCTCGCGTGCGCATCTTGTTGAGCGAGTGAGCTAGCAACGCCCTGCCTTCGCGACTGCTCATGGCCCATCGCTTCCGTTGACGAAGTGCAGCGACATGTCGGTTCACAAGGGTAGGCCGGAAGTTCGCATCCGAGAGCCAAACCGACGCGATTGACCCGAATCGGATGTTTGGCAATCCGACAAGAGACGTCGTGCGGGAAACGTCGAACAGCTCGCTGCAAACAGAAGGGATGGCCCGCAGTTCAATGCAGCCTCACCCCCTCCATCCGGCCTTACCCAGACCGTCGACGAGATGCGCGTGGTCTTCTGGACGAAACCACGGAGCTCTGTTGCGGACATACATATCTAATGCCCCCGGTGCGCGCGAGACGGCCTTTTCCAGTTCTTCCTTCGCTTCCGCCGTGCGGCCAAGCTGGCCCAGCGCCGCCGCGGACCAGCGGTAGATCATCGGAAAATTCGGATACGACCGGATCAGGCGTTTTGCGGTCTCGATCGAAGCCTCGTATTCGCCGCAGAAATATAAACCGCACGCAATGTGCAACAAGCGGACTGCCAGATAGGGATCGCGGGGATCGAGCCTGATACACACGTTGAGAGACGTGACCCCCTCCTTGTGCCGTCCGGCAAAGATCAGCGTCGCGCCTCGATGGCCATGCGCGATCGCCAGATTTGGACTCATAGAGAGAGCTCGCTCGATCTCCGCCAACGCATCGTCAGCCTCGCCGCGTGCTTGCAAGGCCCAGCCAAGGCACGAACGGGCTTCGGCATCGGCACCATCGAGCGCGACCGCCCGGCGGGCCAAGGCCTCCGCCGAGTGTTGCGCGTCTCGCAGGCCAATCTTCTGGTAGAGCGCGGCCGCTTGCAGCTGGTACAGAGCGAGCGCGCTGTAGCTGCCGCTGAAGGTCGGGTCGAGATCGATCGCCTGTCTGAAGAATTTCTCGGCGCTCTCATCGTCCTCTGCGGTCGCTTTGCCCAGATGCCACAGGCCACGCTGATAGGCGGCCCAGGCATCAAGGCTGCCCGGCGGCCTGCGCATGGCGCGTCGGAGCTCGGCGTCTGCAATGGCGGGGGCGAGCGCAGTCGTCAGCGCTTCGGTAAGCTCATCCTGGACGGCGAAAATATCTGCCAGATCGCGGTCGTAGCGCTCGGCCCATACATGATTGCTGGTCGCCGCCTCTATGAGCTGCGCTGTCACGCGGATCCGGCTGCCGGCCTTGCGCACGCTACCTTCAAGCACGTAGCGGACGCCGAGCTCGCGCCCGACCTGTCTCACATCAACCGCTCGCCCTTTGTAAGTGAACGACGAGTTCCGTGCGATGACGAACAATGAGGGATAACGCGACAACGCCGTGATCACATCCTCGGCGATACCGTCGGAGACGAATTCCTGCTCGGGGTCGCCGCTCATATTGGTCAGCGGCAGCACGGCGACAGATGGCTTGTCAGGCAACGCGAGCGCCGGAATCTCGCGTTTGGGCGTCGCAGTCCGCGGGCCCGGGTCGATGATGATGCGGTAAACGTGGACGGGCCGGGCGATGTTCTTCAGAGTTTGCTCACCTGCTTCCTCAACGTCGAACGGCACCTTGTCGCGCGCGTGATTGAAGACAGTCTGAGAGATACAGATGCCGCCGGGTTCGGCGATGCTCTCGAGCCGGGCCGCAATGTTGACGCCGTCTCCAAAGATGTCATGGGCTTCGACGATGATGTCACCGATATTGAGCCCCACACGGAAGAGAATGCGCCTGTCTTCCGCGTCGTCGCAGGTAAGTGCGTTGATGCGGGACTGAAACTGCATGGCAGCCCGCACCGCTTCGACCGCACTTGGAAACTCAGCCAAAAACCCGTCGCCGGTGTTCTTCACGATGCGGCCGCCGTGCTGCGCAATTGCGGGCTCGATACCTCCGGCGAGAAGGGCCGTCAGCTTGGCGTGTGTCGCCTCTTCGTCATTGTGCATGAGCCGAGAATAGCCGGCCACGTCGGCGGCCAAGATCGCTGATAATCTTCGCTCGACTCGGACCCGCTCTTGCACCATGGCCGCACCAGGCCCCACCGACCCACCATACTCTAAACGGATCAGAGCGCAGCGCCAAACGCGCTTTGACTTTCGGTCATGCGCTAAGTTGAAACGTCAACTGTGCTGACCCGGGGTGCGCCTGAGCTGACCCGCGGTGCGCACCAGATAGAGATCGAGTCCGGGCCGCCAATGTCGCCTTCTGGCCCGAAGGCGAAGATCGCGATGGCGCCGGGCACGTCGGCAGCTGGGGCCAGACCGGACGTGGTGGTGACGCGGCCAAATCGACGCGAATGACCCATACCGGAAATGCCGAACTTGCATACTGAGACCGGGATCTCCCTATTTTCTACACCTCGTTCTTTGAAAGCGGACAGGCAAGGGCATCCGGATCGCTCCGCAGGGATATTAGCTGCTGAGACCCGAGCGGACATCAACGTTCCGTAATTCTGATTTGCGCGCAGCGACAGATCACCTCCGCCGCAACCTACAAGGCCATCGATCTCACGCGGACGTAGGAACCGGGCGCGGTTTCGATAATCGGCAACCCACCGCTGCCGGGGTCGCGAGCCGGAACGCGGCCTTCGTCAAATTGGGTTACCCATTCGTCCCAAAGCGGCCACCACGACCGTTGACAAGGCGCAGCGTTGACGAACCATTCGTCTGGACTGGGCGGCAAATCGTCGTTCACCCAATGCCCGTATTTGGTGCCT
>NZ_FNCU01000093.1:0-9341 GCF_900099855.1 Bradyrhizobium sp. Rc2d
GCGCAGAACGGCGGCGAACCACTCGTGCTGCGTAGCCAGTGGCGCGTGCATGAGCCGCCAGGCGTCCTGGCGCAACGCCGTCAGCTTGCGCGTCAGGCGTTTCCCTTCCGTCTTGTGCTTCACGATGAACCGGCCATCTCGGGTCCGCCCGCAGTAGTGGGTGAAGCCGAGGAAGGCGAAGGTCTCGGGTCGCCGCTCGCCGCGCCGCTGACGCGAGAGGGCCGCGAACCGGCCAAACTCGATCAGCCGCGTCTTGTTCTCATGGAGCGTCAGGCCGAAGCTGGCCAGCCGCGCCTTGAGGGCCAAGAGCATTTCCTGCGCATCTGCCTTGCTCTCGAATCCCATGACGAAGTCGTCCGCATAGCGCACGGTCACAATGCGACCGCGTGCATGGCGACGACGCCATTGGTGGACCCAGAGATCGAGGATGTAGTGCAGGAAGATGTTGGCAAGGAGCGGGCTGATGCCTACCCCTTGCGGCGTGCCCCTGTCCGTCTCTTGCTTCTCGCCGCTCTCAAGAACGCCGGCCCGCAGCCACAGCCCGATGAGCCGCAAGATGCGAGGATCGGCGATCCTGTGCGCCACCATCCGCAGCAGCCACTCGTGGTCGACCGAGTCGAAGAAGCTACGTATGTCGTCATCGAGCACCCAGTTGACGCGCTGGCTCATGATCGCCGTATGCAGGGCATCAAGCGCCATATGAGGATTCCGCCCCGGCCGGAAGCCGTAGGAGAACCCGAGGAAGTCGGCCTCGTAGACGGCGCTCAACACCTCGGCCACCGCGCTTTGGACGATCTTGTCCTCTAGCGCCGGCACACCGAGAGGCCGCTTACCGCCATCGGCTTTGGGGATGTAGACTCGCCGCACCGGCTGTGGCCGGTAGCGACCAGTGTGGACCCGTGCGCAGAGGTCGCGGATGTTATCCGTGAGCCCCTCTTCGTACTTCGCCACCGTTACCCCATCGACCCCCGCGCTGGCCTGCCGCTTTTGTCGTCGAAACGCCCGAAGCAGAGCGTCCTCGTCGATGTGGCGCAGCAAGGCCGTGAACCGGGTTTGGGCAGCCTGCTTGGCCGCCGCGTTCACCCGCTCGAGGTTCGGCGGCAAGGCAACCCGGCTCTGTGTCCGGACCTGGCCTTCTCGCGCGGGCTCCCCTCGGGCTGGCCCCTTCCCTCCACACTTCTCGTTTCCTTCGACGATTTCACAGGTACTATGGACCAGTCCGACTCCCGACCTCAGCTCGGACCGTGGCTCTGGCAGTGCCTTGCCGCTGTCCCCCACTGGAGACCAATCCAATGGACTCGGTCGGGCCTCTCATGTTCCGATGATTGCCTTCCATGCGTGATGCGGCCATCGACCCCGACGGAGCGGCATCGTCTCGCGTAACGACGATGCTCATGCTGCCTTCGTGACTAGGGAACACACTCGGCCTCCGCGAACATCCACCTTTCGAGGCTCATTCCCGCACCCCGCATGGCTCCTGTCTACACTTCAGACCCCGCGTTGCCGCGACGCCCGCAAGACTCGGTCCCGGCTTGCCTGCTTCGGCTTTGGCCGGATGGGACTTGCACCCACAAGCAATCATCAGCTTGGCATGACGTACTCCCCCGGCGTGGCCGGTGAAGGCCGCCTTGCCGAATGAGGCGTGTTGTTGAGTACTGTCCTTATGGACATGTGTGGACGCCCCCAGTGATGCAAGAAGAATCTTTGGAATGAGCAAGGAGCGCGGTCGGGTGCTGACATGTGTCCGGCCTCTTATGCGGCCGTTGTGTGCCGCCGGCCCGTATGGGAGTTCGCGGAGCGGGTCCAATTCAGTGATGCGCGCTCGAGGCGCGTGTCCATAACCTGGTTTTCCCGATCCCGTCTCTGACCGTTGCGCCATACTCTCCGTTCGACCTTCTCGCACCGCGGGCGGTGGTGGGCCCAGCCCGCCAGTGGTGAAGCTAGCTCGCCATAGCCGGAGCTCGATACGTTCCGCCTCTTGCCATCAATGCCCAGACTATGCGCGCCATCTTGTTGGCAAGCGCCACAGTCACCAGCATGGGTGGCTTACGATTCAACATGTTCATGAGCCATGGGTTAGAAGAGCCCTTGCGCTTTGCCCATCGCACCGCAGCACTTGCGCCGATGATCAGTAGTCTGCGTAGTGTTCGCTCACCCATTCGAGAGGTCTCACCAAGCTTCTGCTTTCCCCCGGTTGAGCGCTGCAGCGGTGTTAGACCGAGCCAAGCTGCAAAATCGCGGCCCTTCTCGAAGGCCTGAGCAGTCGGGGCTAACGCAACAAGCGCTGTCGCGGTAACAGGCCCTATCCCGGGAATGGTCATCAATCGCTTGGCTTCCGTATCCGCTTTAACACGGTGTGCGAGTTCTCGGTCTAAATGGGCGATCTTCTCATCCAGGGACTGCAACTGGTCGACGAGCAATTGTAGGATCGATTGGGCCATCGCGGGGGTATCTGCTATCCTACCCAGGAGTTTGGCGACGTGACAGGGGCCCTTTGCGACGACGATCCCGAACTCAGCCAGATGGCCTCGTATTGCATTGATGATTTGGGTTCGTTGGCGAACCAGAAGATCGCGAGCACGAAATACCAGAGACGCTGCCTGTTGCTCTTCTGTTTTTATTGCTACGAAGCGCATGGTTGGCCGCTGTGCGGCTTCACAGATCGCTTCCGCATCGGCTGCGTCGTTCTTTTGCCGCTTCACAAACGGCTTGACGTAAGCCGGTGCAATGAGGCGAATCTGATGCCCCAATTTTGCGATCTCTCGCCCCCAATGATGGCTGCTCGCGCAGGCTTCCATGGCAACCGTAGAGGCCGGCTGGGTGGCGAAAAACTTGAGTACCTGATCTCGTCGCAGCTTCTTGCGGAAGATCACGGCTCCTGAAACGCTCGAGCCATGTACCTGAAACACGTGTTTCGCAAGATCCAACCCAATTGTACCAACTCCTGACATGGGAACCTCCGTTTCGAATGATGCACGCCGCCACCTTGCCACAGGGGAAGCTGTGAGGGGCGTCCACCCCATCAGCGATAGGCGCAGGTGCCCAAGTCGAACGGCTCGAGGTGGTTGACACGGGCCGGCGGCGGCGCTGGTCCGAGGATAGAAGCTGAAGATCGTCCTGGAGAGCCTACAGGCGCCGCGCCAGGTTGCGGCAACAGCGCGGCGGTATGGCGTTTCGCGCTCGTTGCTGTTGCGATGGCGACGGTCGTTTCGGCCTGAGCCGAAGGATGCCGCCCAACCTGGCTTCGTACCGGCGATGGTGGTCGCGGAATCAGGGCCGACGCCTTATCCAGTCGCGGCGGCCAGCAGCGGCGGGTCGATCGAGATCGAGTTTGCTGCCGGGGCTCGGATGCGGATCACGGGTACGGTCGACGCGGCGACGCTGAAGGCCGCCGTGGCGGCGCTGGCAGATGGACGCCTGCGGTGATCCCCATTGCCTCGGGCGTACGGGTGCGGATTGCGACCGGCCATACCGATATGCGTCGCGGCATGAACTCGCTGGCTTTGCTGGTGCAGGAAGCGTTCACACGAGACCCGCACGGTGGTGACCTCTATCTGTTCCGTGGCAAAAGCGGCAAGCTGATTAAGATCCTTTGGCATGATGGGCTGGGCATGTCGCTCTATGCCAAGCGGCTGGAGCGCGGCCGCTTTCTCTGGCCGTCGTCGGCTGATGGCGTGGTGACGATCACCCCAGCCCAGCTTGGATACCTGCTGGAGGGCATCGACTGGCGTGTGCCGCAACACACGTGGCGTCCGCAGGCGGCCGGCTGATCGCTGGGATTTGAATCGGTGGCATGATCAGCGGTTCGGACAGAGATCGCGTCTTGTGATTCTCTGGTCGGCGATGGGCGCTGATGATTCTCTCCCCGACGATGTGACCACGCTGCAGGCGATGCTGCGCGCCGAACGAGCGGCCCGGTTGGCCGCGGAGGCAGAAGCCCAAGCGGGGACATTGCTGATCGAGAAGCTCAAGCTCACGATCAAGAAGCTCCGGCACGAGCAGTTCGGGCAGTCCTCAGAGCGAGGGGCATTGCTGGACCAGCTCGAGCTACAGCTCGCCGATCTGGAAGAGAATGTCGTGCAAGCTGAGACCGCGGCGCAAATGGCAACGGAGAAGATCGCGGTGCCATCGTTCGAGCGTCGCAAGCCAGCCCGCCGGCCCCTGCCGGAGTATTTGCCGCGGGAGCGCATTATCTATCCGGTGCCTGCCATCTGCCCATGCTGTGGCGACAGTCGATTGCGCAAGATTGGCGAGGACTTGACCGAGACGCTGGAGCTCGTTCCGCGCCGGTGGAAGGTGATCCAGCACGTGCGCGAGAAGCTCGTCTGCCGGGCCTGCGAAGCGATTACCCAGCCGCCGGCTCCCTCGCATCCGATTGCGCGCGGGCGTGCAGGGCCCAAGTTGCTGGCCCATGTTCTGTTTGCCAAGTACGGCCTGCACCTGCCGCTTCATCGCCAGAGCGACGTCTACCAGCGTGAAGGCATCGACCTCGACGTATCGACGCTCGCGGACTGGGTAGGTACCTCCGCGGCAACCCTGATGCCTTTGGTCGATGCGATCCGGAACCACGTCTTCGCAGCCGAGCGCATCCACGCGGATGACACCACGGTGCCGGTCCTGGCCAAGGGCAAGACCCGGACCGGCCGGCTCTGGACCTACGTGCGCGACGACCGTCCGTTTGCCGGGCCAGATCCGCCAGCGGCCGTGTTCTTCTACTCGCCGGACCGTGGTGGTGACCATCCCGAGCAGCATTTGGCGAGGTATGCCGGACTGATGCAGGCCGACGCCGACGCCGGCTTTGGCAGGCTCTATGAGGCCAATCGCAAGGGCGGCCCGATCATCGAGGCTGCATGCCGAGTAGGCGGGGATGTCGCCATCCCCGCCCCTCACAGACCCGGACGAGCGGATTTCCCGCATCCGGTTCTTCACGCGTAAGCTTCGCTCAGGGGACGGCATATTGGTGGACGATCTTGGCTGACGGCAGCGGGTATCGCGCGAGCATGGCCCGGAAGCGCGACCACGACAGATTGCTGTGGCCGCCACGCCGTGCGAGCCATTTCTTCCATATCCGCGTGAGCTGGTGGTGATACCATCTGATCCGTCGGCCGTTTCCGGAGATGCCGTAGTAGGCGCAGTGCCCCCGGAACACCCGCGACAAGTGGGCGTGCTGTTCCCGGAATGGACGATGCAGGTTGACCCGACACCACTCCATCAGGGAAGCCAGCGCGCGAGCATTACGGTCTTTTGCCGTCGTCTGTCGGACGACATTCTTACCCTTCCTCGATTGACCCCACACATGGGTGAAGCCAAGGAAGTTAAATGTGGTCCCCGCCGTCGCAGGATGACGCCCTTCCGGGCGTTTGAACCGGAAGTCTACGAAGCGGGTCTTGGTCGGATGGAGTTGAAGGCCGTACCGCCCGAGCCGCTTACCCATATAGCGCGACAATCTGGCTGGGAAGCGCGCGACAATCAGGATGGCGAGTCGGTGTCGCGGCGAGGTGATGATTGCCGCGATGATTGTCGCGCGCAAGAGTTTTGTTGAACTCTGATTGTCGCGGAGCGTCAATCAGCGGCGGTTTTAGGTGTCGCGTGCGATGGCGGCCGTCCGGGACCGCGTTTTCGTTCGAGGGCGGTCCGCCTGCGATAGCTCTCGACGTTCATCTCGACGATGGTGGCCTGGTGAACGAGGCGATCGATGGCGGCGAGGGTCATAGCGGGGTCCGGGAAGACCCTGTTCCATTCGCCAAAGGGCTGATTGGCGGTGATCAGCATCGAGCGCCGTTCGTAGCGAGCACTGATGAGCTCGAACAGCACGCTGGTCTCGGCCTGGTCCTTGGTGACGTAGGCGAGGTCATCGAGGATCAGCAGATCGAAGCGATCGAGGCGGTTGATGGCGGCCTCGAGGTTGAGCTCGCGCCGCGCCACCTGGAGTTTCTGGACGAGATCGGTGGTGCGGGTGAAGAGGACGCGCCATCCGTTCTCGATCAGGGCCAGGCCGAGGGCTGCCGCCAAGTGACTCTTTCCGCCGCCGGGCGGACCGAACAGGAGTAGATTGGCGCCCTTGCCCAACCAGCCGTCGCCAGCGGCGAGCGCGGTGACTTGCGCCTTTGAGATCATCGGCACAGCCTCGAAGTCGAAGTTGTCGAAGGACTTTCCGGTGGGCAGCCGCGCCTCGACGAGATGGCGCTCGATGCGACGGCGGCCGCGTTCGGCGATCTCGTGCTCGGCGATGACGGCGAGGAAGCGGGCCGCCGGCCAACCTTCTTTGTCGGACTGTTCGGCGAACTGTGGCCACAGCACCTTGATGGCGGGCAGCCGCAGCTCGTTGAGCAACAGATTGAGGCGCGCGGTGTCGAGTGTGTTGGTCGTGTTCATGCGGCGTCTCCGATCTGGCTGGCGCCGATGAGGCACTCATAGCTGGCGAGCGGGGCAAGCTGCACCATGACCTGCGGCACGCAGGCAGGATCGGGCGCGAAGTGGGCGCGCAGCTGTCCGAGGTCGGGCAGTTGGCCGGCGTCCAGGTCGGCAGCGAGCTGACCGGCGAGTTCGGCCTCGCAGCCGCGCTCGTGCGCCAGCGCCAGCAGATCGACCATGAGCCGGCAGGCTTTCCTGTCCGGTAGCCGTTCGCGCAAGCGATCGAAGGTTCGGCGATAGGCCTCGCGCGGGAACAGCCGATCACGGTAGACGAGATTGAGCAGCGCCATTGGCTTGCGCCGCAAGGAATGGATCACGTGCCGATAATCGACGACCTGGTCGTGCTTGCCGTTGGGATGCGGCCGCCCACGCGGCAGGGTGACGAGATGGGTACCGCCGACGAACACGTCGAGACGATCGTCATAAAGGCGCACGCGCAGCTGGTGGCCGATCAGGCGTGACGGCACGGTGTAGAACACCTTGCGCAAGGTGAAGCCGCCGCTTGACGTCACGCGGACAATCACCTCCTCGTAGTCCGAGGTGCGGCGATCTGGCAACGCCTGCAGGGTGGCGCGCTCGTGGTCGATCCGCTTGGCGTTGCGGGCATTGCGGCGGCTGACGATCTCGTCGATGAAGCCGCGGTAGGCGGCGAGATCATCGAAGTCGGCAGTGCCGCGCAATAGCAGCGCATCGGCGATCGTCCGCTTGAGATGGCCATGCGAGCTCTCGATCGCCCCGTTCTCATGGGCGATGCCGCGATTGTTGCGGGAAGGCCGCATGCCGTAATGGGCGCAGAGGTCCTCGTACCGCCGCGTCAGATCGTCCCTCGCATTGCGATCGAGATTGCAGAAGGCGGCCGACAGGCTGTCGGTCCGATGTTCCCGCGGTGCCCCACCGAGCGACCACAGGGCATTCTGCAGCCCTTCGGCCAATGCGACGAAGCTCTCGCCGCCGAGCACGACGTGGGCATGCTCAAACCCGCAATAGGCCAACCGGAAGTGATAGAGGCGATGATCGAGCGGCATGCCCGCGATGGTGACCCCAAGCTCGCCCATGTCGGTGAAGTCGGACAGGCCGACCTGGCCCACTTCGTGGGTCTGGCGGAAGATGACCTCCTGCTCCTCGCCGTGGATTGCCCGCCAGGCGTGGATCCGGCGCTCCAGCGTGCGGCGGATTCCAGCCCCAAGCTCGGGGTGGCGGCGTAACATCTCCTCGAAGATCGCGACAGCCCGCACGCCGGGGGCCGCCTTCAACATCGGCACGACCTCGGTCTCAAACACACTGGCCAACGGGTCCGGTCGGCGCCGGCCGCGGGCTCCCTTCTTCTGCGATGGGAGCCCTCGATCCTTCTCGAAGCGATACGCGGTCGAGGTACTGAACGACGCCTTGGCGGCGGCCACAGGCAGGGTATCGGTCTGACGGTACTTCATGTAGAGCCTCATCTGGTGATCGGTGATGTGTCGGCCTGGCAAGCGAGTGATTCCTCTTGGCGGAAGAACCACTTGCATAACCAGCCGGCCGCGATCACCAGACGGCGCGGTCCCCTGTGGATCGCGCCGTCGCCGGGCTCGTAACTCCGGTCGGGCTACGCCCTCCCTGCGTCACGAGCCCGGCGACGCTCTCTCATCCTGATTGACGCTCCGCTTCCATCCTGATTGCCGCGCGGCATACCCAACACATTCAGCAATCGCTTGCCGGACAGGTGGTCCTCGAAGGCGATCACCGCGTCATCAGCGTATCGAACCAATTGGCACCGCCCCTTGAGCCGCGGTCGCGCCACCCGCTCGAACCATTCATCCAGCACATGGTGTAGATAGATGTTTGCAAGCAGTGGCGAGATCACGCCGCCTTGGGGCGTTCCACCAGTCGAACGGCGCAGGACGCCCTTTTCGAGCACCCCCGCCTTCAGCCATTTGTCAATCATCCTCCGGATGACGCCGTCTGTGACACGCTGATCGAGGAATCGGCGTAGGTGCGCGTGATCGATGGTGTCGAAGTATTTCGAGACATCGACGTCCACCTACCCAGCGCCGCCCTTGCTCCATGAACCCATTGCGCAGGGCGCGTAGGGCATCATGGGCCGATCGTCCCGGTCGGAAGCCGTACGAGCACGGCAAGAAGTCCGTCTCGTAAATCGACTCCAGCAGCAGGAGAATCGCCCGCTGCGCCACCTTGTCCTCCAGTGTCGGGATGCCCAGTGGCCGTTCGGTGCCATCCGCTTTCGGGATGTAGTGCCGTCGCACCGGCGGCGCGATGTAACGGCCGGATTTGATGCGCGCTAGGAGATCATCAAGATTGACCTCCAAGTTCGCCTCATAGTCCGTCGCCATCATGCCGCCGACGCCGGGCGCTCCATCCTTGCGCGTCAGGCGATAGGCTTCGAGCATCCATTCACGGTTGATCAGGTGATGCAGCGAGGTCAGCACCCGCTCGGGATGTTGCCTCGCCAGATCGGCTATCCATTGTCGTTTCGTGGACAGGTTTGTGGGACTCAGCGTTCCGTCCCGTGTTTCTCGTCACTGGGTCTTAACGCGTGACGGCTCCCTTCCCTCCAGCGGGTCCAGGTGAGCCCAATTCCCCGCCTTTCTCGGTACTACGAAGCCGTTACGACTTCCCACCGCGCATGTCCGTCAGCTTATGTCTTCGCCTCGGGATTCCCACATGCCTTGGTGTTTCGTGTTCGCGTACGCGCGCCCGATGCTCGCCAAGTCGGTCATCGGGCCTGGAGCTTTGTTGAGGCCGGTGCTCCACGCCGGCTTGCCATGTGGGCACGAACAGGATCTCTCAGGTTTCCTGGCGACCCATCCCGTATCTCTGCCCTGCTCAGAGACCCCGGCGGAACCGGTAAACCTGACCATAGCGGCTTTCCCGGTGCTGCCCCCGCACCCAACACGGCGAAGGCTTCAGCACGACCATGATTTCGAGGC